>NZ_CP107811.1:3023750-3347500 GCF_036346105.1 Streptomyces sp. NBC_00539 | reverse complement strand
CCCTCATTAAGGCTGAGACCTGATGCCGAGCCGATTGTGGTGAAGTGGATGATCCTATGCTGTCGAGAAAAGCCTCTAGCGAGTTTCATGGCGGCCCGTACCCTAAACCGACTCAGGTGGTCAGGTAGAGAATACCGAGGCGTTCGGGTGAACTATGGTTAAGGAACTCGGCAAAATGCCCCCGTAACTTCGGGAGAAGGGGGGCCATCACTGGTGAAGGAACTTGCTTCCTGAGCTGGGGGTGGCCGCAGAGACCAGCGAGAAGCGACTGTTTACTAAAAACACAGGTCCGTGCGAAGCCGTAAGGCGATGTATACGGACTGACGCCTGCCCGGTGCTGGAACGTTAAGGGGACCGGTTAGTGCGCTTTCGGGCGTGCGAAGCTGAGAACTTAAGCGCCAGTAAACGGCGGTGGTAACTATAACCATCCTAAGGTAGCGAAATTCCTTGTCGGGTAAGTTCCGACCTGCACGAATGGCGTAACGACTTCTCGACTGTCTCAACCATAGGCCCGGTGAAATTGCACTACGAGTAAAGATGCTCGTTTCGCGCAGCAGGACGGAAAGACCCCGGGACCTTTACTACAGTTTGATATTGGTGTTCGGTTCGGCTTGTGTAGGATAGGTGGGAGACTTTGAAGCCGTGACGCCAGTCATGGTGGAGTCGCCGTTGAAATACCACTCTGGTCGTGCTGGATGTCTAACCTCGGTCCGTGATCCGGATCAGGGACAGTGTCTGATGGGTAGTTTAACTGGGGCGGTTGCCTCCCAAAGAGTAACGGAGGCGCCCAAAGGTTCCCTCAGCCTGGTTGGCAATCAGGTGTTGAGTGTAAGTGCACAAGGGAGCTTGACTGTGAGACCGACGGGTCGAGCAGGGACGAAAGTCGGGACTAGTGATCCGGCGGTGGCTTGTGGAAGCGCCGTCGCTCAACGGATAAAAGGTACCCCGGGGATAACAGGCTGATCTTCCCCAAGAGTCCATATCGACGGGATGGTTTGGCACCTCGATGTCGGCTCGTCGCATCCTGGGGCTGGAGTCGGTCCCAAGGGTTGGGCTGTTCGCCCATTAAAGCGGTACGCGAGCTGGGTTTAGAACGTCGTGAGACAGTTCGGTCCCTATCCGCTGTGCGCGTAGGAATATTGAGAAGGGCTGTCCCTAGTACGAGAGGACCGGGACGGACGAACCTCTGGTGTGCCAGTTGTCCTGCCAAGGGCATGGCTGGTTGGCTACGTTCGGGAGGGATAACCGCTGAAAGCATCTAAGCGGGAAGCCTGCTTCAAGATGAGTATTCCCACCTCCTTGAGAGGGTAAGGCTCCCAGTAGACGACTGGGTTGATAGGCCAGATGTGGAAGCCCGGTAACGGGTGGAGCTGACTGGTACTAATAGGCCGAGGGCTTGTCCTCAGTTGCTCGCGTCCACTGTGTTAGTTCTGAAGTAACGACCGTGTTGTCATCCGGTTGGTCAACTTCATAGTGTTTCGGTGGTCATAGCGTTAGGGAAACGCCCGGTTACATTCCGAACCCGGAAGCTAAGCCTTTCAGCGCCGATGGTACTGCAGGGGGGACCCTGTGGGAGAGTAGGACGCCGCCGAACAATCATTGCGGGAAGCCCCGCACCAGCCCTTCGGGGCCGGTGCGGGGCTTTTCTGCGTTTACCGGAGTTCGCCCGAGTTCCCCGGACGTACGGGGCCGAAACCGCTCGGCCGTGGGTCGGGCTGGGTATCCTGGCCGCGTTCCCCTGGAGGGCAGATGACAGCACAGCAGCTGGATGCCGGCGGTCCGCTCATTCCCCAGCCGGCCATGACGCGCGAAGCGCTGCGGGATGCCGTGCGGCGGATCGACATGGCGAGCCTCCCCGTGCTCGACAAGGAATGCAACGAGGCGTTCGACCGGGCCGCGGAGACCGGCGGGATCAACCCGCTGCGGTTCTTCCTGATCAAGTGGGCCACACACGTGGCGATCCATCGATGGCCGGCGCGGTCCGCGGCGCTCCTGGAGGCGGAACGCGTCGCCGGTGATCCGCGAGCGACGGAACAGGAGTTCCGGACCGCCATGGAGACGAGCAGCCGCATCCTCGCCGAGGCCCAGGCGGAGATCGGTCAGTGACCTCGCGCGGCGAGGGCGTCGAGAACGACGGCGGCTGGGCGTGGGAGTGCGATCCCGGCCGGGTGTGGGTGCTCGGCGACATGCCGGCGGAGCAGTTGAGCCTCGTCGAGGCCGTCATGGACGGCCTGGTCGACCTGGCCTCCCTGGCCATCGACCCCAAGGACGGCAGCCTCTACGAGGACCCCCACCCGATGCGGCTGCGTACGTACGAGGACGAGCACCTGCTGCTCTGGTACCAGACCATCCCGCACCGCAGCCGCGTGTACCTCAAACGGGTCAACCTGTAGCACCCGTCCGACGGGAACACCCGGCCTACCCTGTCGACCGTGCCCGGACACAAACGGTCGTTCAGCGTGGAACACGACGTCGAGCTACCCCTCGGCGTACCTGGGGAGGTCTGGACCGTAGGGGCCGTCATCCTCAATCACAGCGGCAAAGCCTTCGCCCAAAGGCGAAGTCCCCATCGCCGGCTCTTCCCCCATACCTGGGACATCGTGGGAGGTCACGTCGAGGACGGCGAGACCCTGCTGGAGGCTCTGGCGCGGGAGATCGAGGAAGAGACCGGTTGGCGCCTTCGCCACGTGCGGCGTTTCCTCGGTACCAGCACCTGGACCGGAGACGACGGCGCCGGAGTCCGTCACGAAGCCGACTATCTCGTCGAGGTCGAGGGCGACCTGGACCATCCCAGGCTGGAATGGTCCAAGCACTCCGCCTACGGGTGGTTCGGCCCCGACAACCTTGAACCGCTCAAGGAGAACCGCCTGCCCGGAGAGTTCCTGGTCCATGATCTCATCGCCCGAGCCCTGCAAGGTCGCCCGCACAAGCCCCTAGCCGGGTTCCGCAGGGCTGTTACCCCTGCTTGATCGCGGAGATGTCGAACTCCAGGACGACCTTGTCGCCGACCAGGACACCGCCGCCTTCCAAGGCCGCGTTCCAGGTCACCCCGAACTCCTGACGGGAGATGGTCACCGATCCCTCCAGGCCGACGCGGAGGTTGCCGTAGGGATCGACGGCATGGCCGGTGTACTCGAAGTCGATGGTGACCGGGCGGGTGGTGTCCTTGATGGTCAGGTCGCCGGTGACGCGGTATTCGTTGTCGGAGCGCGGCTCGACCGAGGTGCTGCGGAACGTGATCTCGGGGTAGTTGGGAGCGTCCAGGAAGTCGTTGGTGCGCAGGTGCTGGTCGCGCTGTTCGACGCCGGTGTCGATGCTCTCGACCTTCACCGCCACCTGGCCACTGGAGCGGGCCGGATCGGTGCCGTCCAGGTGAGCGGTGCCCTCGAACTGGTGGAATGCTCCGCGGACCTTCGTCACCATGGCGTGGCGGGCGACAAAGCCGATTCGGGTGTGGGCCGGGTCGAGGACGTAGTCCCCGGTGAGCTCTGCGATGCCGGTGGTCATGGTGAGGGTGCCTCCGAAAGCCCGGGATCTCCGGGCGCGGTATGCCCGGATTGTTCCGGACCCACGCTAGGGCGCAACCGGTACCGGTCCGCGTCGGACGCACGGGGCGACGGCAGAGTGCACTCAGACCAGCGACCCGGGACGTCACGCCGGTACGACGAACCAGCCGTCCAGTGCGCCCGTCCGGCCTAGCGGGTCGAGCGGGTCGAGCGGGTCGCTGTCGTCCGCGGACGACCGGTACGACTGCTGGGGCCGCCCGGTCGGCCGGCGTGTGCAGCGACGGGGTGCGGTGCAGTGCCATGATGGCCAACTGCGTGAGGCGACGGGGGTGTGGGGCATGGGGGCCGGGCGGGCTTTGGGGCGGCAGTTCGGGTGGTTGTGGGCGGCGTACGCGGTCAGCACCCTCGGGACGTGGCTCGCGTTCGACGCGTTTCCCCTGATCGCGGTCCTCGTTCTGCACGCCGGGACGACCCAGGTGTCGGTGCTGGCGGCCGCGGGACTGGCGGTCGGTGCGGTGGTGGCGGTGCCGCTCGGCCCGTGGGTGGAGTTCCGGCGGAAGCGGCCGGTGATGGTCGCGATGGACCTGGTCCGGTTCGCGGCGTTGATGAGTGTCCCCGCGGCGTTCGCGCTCGGTTGGCTGAGCTTCGCCCAGCTCCTGGTCGTGTCGATCCTCGTCGGGGCGGCCGACATCGCCTTCACCGCGGCCGGCGGCGCATGCTTGAAATCGCTCGTGGGGCCGGAGGACCTGCTCGTTGCCAACGGGCGGTTCGAGTCGACGAACTGGACCGCCTCCGTGCTCGGTCCGCCCCTCGGTGGTGCCGCGATCGGGTTGCTCGGTCCGGTGATGACCGTGACGGCCAACGCGGTGAGCTACCTGCTCTCGGCGGTGGGGATCCGCGCGATCGGCGGCCAGGAGCCGCCGCCCAGGCAGACCGCGGTACCACCGCGGTTGCGCGTCGGCGACCTGCTCGACGGGTGGCGGTACATCCTGCGCGACTCCGCGCTGCGGCCGCTGTTCGCCAACACCATCCTGGTCAGCGGCCTGATCATGGCGACCCAGCCGCTGCTCGCCGTCCTCATGCTCGGACGCCTCGGGTTCGCACCCTGGCAGTACGGTCTGGCCTTCGCCGTGCCCTGCATCGGCGGTCTGATCGGCTCACGCCTCGCCCCGCGGCTCGTCGCCCGGTACGGGCGCCACAGGGTCATGTTCACGACCGGGGTGCTGAGGGCGTGCTGGCTGCTCGGGCTGGTCTTCATCGGCCCCGGCACGGCCGGGCTGGTGCTCGTCATGGTCGTCGAGTTCGGGCTGATCACCTGCATGGGAGTGTTCAACCCGGTGTTCGCCACCTTCCGGCTCGAGCGGACCCCGGCAGGCCGGGTCGCCCGCACCCTGTCCGCGTGGTCCGTCTCCAGCAAGGCCACGATCGCCGCACTGACCGCTCTCTGGGGGCTGCTGGCCGGGCTCACCAGCCCGCGCCTCGCGATCGCGCTCGCCGGACTCCTCATCATGACGACCCCCTTCCTGCTGCCCCGGCAGGACCGGACGCCCCGGGCCGAGGAGGAGCCGAGCCGTTTTGACGGTGTGGCGGGGGAGCTGTAGAGTAGAACGGTTGCCTGGAGCTGAACGGCTCGGCACACGCCCCCGAGGACGCAATTCCGACCGGGGCACCTCGACTCCTCAATCGGGATTCAGAAGCCGGGAAATCCGGTGGAAAAGTTCTGATAGAGTCGGTCTCGCCGGAAAGGGAAACGCGAAAGCGAATTCCTGGAAGGAACCCGCTTCGACCGGGAATCGGACACGAAAGAGTCTGATAGAGTCGGAAACGTAAGAACAAAGAAGAACAAAGGAAGCGCCCGGAGGAAAACCCGCGAGGGTGAGTACGAAGGAAGCGTCCGTTCCTTGAGAACTCAACAGCGTGCCAAAAATCAACGCCAGAAGTTGATACCCCGTCCACTCCGGTGGATGAGGTTCCTTTGAAAAAGTCCTGTGGGGCTCCTTCGTGGAGTGCTTGCAGGCAATGAACACAGCGAGGACGTTGTGGTCAGCCGGTCTTATTCCGACCTTGGCTGACCCGCTCTAAGTGTGTGTTTCACCCGATTACGGGTAAACATTCATGGAGAGTTTGATCCTGGCTCAGGACGAACGCTGGCGGCGTGCTTAACACATGCAAGTCGAACGATGAAGCCTTTCGGGGTGGATTAGTGGCGAACGGGTGAGTAACACGTGGGCAATCTGCCCTTCACTCTGGGACAAGCCCTGGAAACGGGGTCTAATACCGGATAATACTCCTGCCTGCATGGGCGGGGGTTGAAAGCTCCGGCGGTGAAGGATGAGCCCGCGGCCTATCAGCTTGTTGGTGGGGTAATGGCCCACCAAGGCGACGACGGGTAGCCGGCCTGAGAGGGCGACCGGCCACACTGGGACTGAGACACGGCCCAGACTCCTACGGGAGGCAGCAGTGGGGAATATTGCACAATGGGCGAAAGCCTGATGCAGCGACGCCGCGTGAGGGATGACGGCCTTCGGGTTGTAAACCTCTTTCAGCAGGGAAGAAGCGAAAGTGACGGTACCTGCAGAAGAAGCGCCGGCTAACTACGTGCCAGCAGCCGCGGTAATACGTAGGGCGCAAGCGTTGTCCGGAATTATTGGGCGTAAAGAGCTCGTAGGCGGCTTGTCACGTCGGATGTGAAAGCCCGAGGCTTAACCTCGGGTCTGCATTCGATACGGGCTAGCTAGAGTGTGGTAGGGGAGATCGGAATTCCTGGTGTAGCGGTGAAATGCGCAGATATCAGGAGGAACACCGGTGGCGAAGGCGGATCTCTGGGCCATTACTGACGCTGAGGAGCGAAAGCGTGGGGAGCGAACAGGATTAGATACCCTGGTAGTCCACGCCGTAAACGTTGGGAACTAGGTGTTGGCGACATTCCACGTCGTCGGTGCCGCAGCTAACGCATTAAGTTCCCCGCCTGGGGAGTACGGCCGCAAGGCTAAAACTCAAAGGAATTGACGGGGGCCCGCACAAGCGGCGGAGCATGTGGCTTAATTCGACGCAACGCGAAGAACCTTACCAAGGCTTGACATATACCGGAAAGCATTAGAGATAGTGCCCCCCTTGTGGTCGGTATACAGGTGGTGCATGGCTGTCGTCAGCTCGTGTCGTGAGATGTTGGGTTAAGTCCCGCAACGAGCGCAACCCTTGTCCTGTGTTGCCAGCATGCCCTTCGGGGTGATGGGGACTCACAGGAGACCGCCGGGGTCAACTCGGAGGAAGGTGGGGACGACGTCAAGTCATCATGCCCCTTATGTCTTGGGCTGCACACGTGCTACAATGGCCGGTACAATGAGCTGCGATACCGTGAGGTGGAGCGAATCTCAAAAAGCCGGTCTCAGTTCGGATTGGGGTCTGCAACTCGACCCCATGAAGTCGGAGTCGCTAGTAATCGCAGATCAGCATTGCTGCGGTGAATACGTTCCCGGGCCTTGTACACACCGCCCGTCACGTCACGAAAGTCGGTAACACCCGAAGCCGGTGGCCCAACCCGTAAGGGAGGGAGCTGTCGAAGGTGGGACTGGCGATTGGGACGAAGTCGTAACAAGGTAGCCGTACCGGAAGGTGCGGCTGGATCACCTCCTTTCTAAGGAGCACAGTACCGATTGCAGGCAAATGTTCTGCACGGTCAGCTCATGGGTGGAACGTTGATTAGTTGGCACGGTTTCGGAAACTTCCTGTAAGTACTGCTTCGGCGTGGAACACAGTGACAGTGGACGGGATCGTGCTTGGCACGTTGTTGGGTGTCTGAGGGTACGGCCGTATGGCTGTCCTTCTGCGATGCCGGCCCCAGTGAACTTGTGCTTTCGAGTGCAGGGTGATGGGTGGCTGGTCGTTGCTTGAGAACTACACAGTGGACGCGAGCATCTGTGGCCAAGTTTTTAAGGGCGCACGGTGGATGCCTTGGCACCAGGAACCGATGAAGGACGTGAGAGGCCGCGATAGGCCCCGGGGAGCTGCCAACTGAGCTTTGATCCGGGGGTGTCCGAATGGGGAAACCCGGCAGTCGTCATGGGCTGTCACCCACTGCTGAACACATAGGCAGTGTGGAGGGAACGAGGGGAAGTGAAACATCTCAGTACCCTCAGGAAGAGAAAACAACCGTGATTCCGGGAGTAGTGGCGAGCGAAACCGGATGAGGCCAAACCGTATGCGTGTGATACCCGGCAGGGGTTGCGCATGCGGGGTTGTGGGAATGAGCTTGATCGGTCTGCCGGCCGGTCGGCGAGTCAGAAACCGTTGATGTAGTCGAAGGACATGCGAAAGGTCCGGCGTAGAGGGTAAGACCCCCGTAGACGAAACATCAGCGGCTTGCTTGCTCATCTCCCAAGTAGCACGGGGCCCGAGAAATCCCGTGTGAATCTGGCGGGACCACCCGCTAAGCCTAAATATTCCCTGGTGACCGATAGCGGATAGTACCGTGAGGGAATGGTGAAAAGTACCGCGGGAGCGGAGTGAAATAGTACCTGAAACCGTGTGCCTACAAGCCGTGGGAGCGTCGCCGTTGTTCTTCGGAACAACGGTCGTGACTGCGTGCCTTTTGAAGAATGAGCCTGCGAGTTAGCGGTGTGTAGCGAGGTTAACCCGTGTGGGGAAGCCGTAGCGAAAGCGAGTCCGAATAGGGCGATTGAGTTGCACGCTCTAGACCCGAAGCGGAGTGATCTAGCCATGGGCAGGTTGAAGCGGAGGTAAGACTTCGTGGAGGACCGAACCCACCAGGGTTGAAAACCTGGGGGATGACCTGTGGTTAGGGGTGAAAGGCCAATCAAACTCCGTGATAGCTGGTTCTCCCCGAAATGCATTTAGGTGCAGCGTCGTGTGTTTCTTGCCGGAGGTAGAGCACTGGATAGGCGATGGGCCCTACCGGGTTACTGACCTTAGCCAAACTCCGAATGCCGGTAAGTGAGAGCACGGCAGTGAGACTGTGGGGGATAAGCTCCATGGTCGAGAGGGAAACAGCCCAGAGCATCGACTAAGGCCCCTAAGCGTACGCTAAGTGGGAAAGGATGTGGAGTCGCAGAGACAACCAGGAGGTTGGCTTAGAAGCAGCCACCCTTGAAAGAGTGCGTAATAGCTCACTGGTCAAGTGATTCCGCGCCGACAATGTAGCGGGGCTCAAGCGTACCGCCGAAGTCGTGTCATTGCAGCAATAGGGCCAACGCCTGCTGTGATGGGTAGGGGAGCGTCGTGTGCCGGGTGAAGCAGCAGCGGAAGCTAGTTGTGGACGGTTCACGAGTGAGAATGCAGGCATGAGTAGCGATACACACGTGAGAAACGTGTGCGCCGATTGACTAAGGGTTCCTGGGTCAAGCTGATCTGCCCAGGGTAAGTCGGGACCTAAGGCGAGGCCGACAGGCGTAGTCGATGGACAACCGGTTGATATTCCGGTACCCGCTTTGAAACGCCCAATATCGAATCAGGCGATGCTAAGTCCGTGAAGCCGTTCCGGACCCTTCGGGGAAAGGAAAGTGGTGGAGCCGACGAACCAGACTTGTAGTAGGTAAGCGATGGGGTGACGCAGGAAGGTAGTCCAGCCCGGGCGGTGGTTGTCCCGGGGTAAGGGTGTAGGCCGAGGGGTAGGCAAATCCGTCCCTCATTAAGGCTGAGACCTGATGCCGAGCCGATTGTGGTGAAGTGGATGATCCTATGCTGTCGAGAAAAGCCTCTAGCGAGTTTCATGGCGGCCCGTACCCTAAACCGACTCAGGTGGTCAGGTAGAGAATACCGAGGCGTTCGGGTGAACTATGGTTAAGGAACTCGGCAAAATGCCCCCGTAACTTCGGGAGAAGGGGGGCCATCACTGGTGAAGGAACTTGCTTCCTGAGCTGGGGGTGGCCGCAGAGACCAGCGAGAAGCGACTGTTTACTAAAAACACAGGTCCGTGCGAAGCCGTAAGGCGATGTATACGGACTGACGCCTGCCCGGTGCTGGAACGTTAAGGGGACCGGTTAGTGCGCTTTCGGGCGTGCGAAGCTGAGAACTTAAGCGCCAGTAAACGGCGGTGGTAACTATAACCATCCTAAGGTAGCGAAATTCCTTGTCGGGTAAGTTCCGACCTGCACGAATGGCGTAACGACTTCTCGACTGTCTCAACCATAGGCCCGGTGAAATTGCACTACGAGTAAAGATGCTCGTTTCGCGCAGCAGGACGGAAAGACCCCGGGACCTTTACTACAGTTTGATATTGGTGTTCGGTTCGGCTTGTGTAGGATAGGTGGGAGACTTTGAAGCCGTGACGCCAGTCATGGTGGAGTCGCCGTTGAAATACCACTCTGGTCGTGCTGGATGTCTAACCTCGGTCCGTGATCCGGATCAGGGACAGTGTCTGATGGGTAGTTTAACTGGGGCGGTTGCCTCCCAAAGAGTAACGGAGGCGCCCAAAGGTTCCCTCAGCCTGGTTGGCAATCAGGTGTTGAGTGTAAGTGCACAAGGGAGCTTGACTGTGAGACCGACGGGTCGAGCAGGGACGAAAGTCGGGACTAGTGATCCGGCGGTGGCTTGTGGAAGCGCCGTCGCTCAACGGATAAAAGGTACCCCGGGGATAACAGGCTGATCTTCCCCAAGAGTCCATATCGACGGGATGGTTTGGCACCTCGATGTCGGCTCGTCGCATCCTGGGGCTGGAGTCGGTCCCAAGGGTTGGGCTGTTCGCCCATTAAAGCGGTACGCGAGCTGGGTTTAGAACGTCGTGAGACAGTTCGGTCCCTATCCGCTGTGCGCGTAGGAATATTGAGAAGGGCTGTCCCTAGTACGAGAGGACCGGGACGGACGAACCTCTGGTGTGCCAGTTGTCCTGCCAAGGGCATGGCTGGTTGGCTACGTTCGGGAGGGATAACCGCTGAAAGCATCTAAGCGGGAAGCCTGCTTCAAGATGAGTATTCCCACCTCCTTGAGAGGGTAAGGCTCCCAGTAGACGACTGGGTTGATAGGCCAGATGTGGAAGCCCGGTAACGGGTGGAGCTGACTGGTACTAATAGGCCGAGGGCTTGTCCTCAGTTGCTCGCGTCCACTGTGTTAGTTCTGAAGTAACGACCGTGTTGTCATCCGGTTGGTCAACTTCATAGTGTTTCGGTGGTCATAGCGTTAGGGAAACGCCCGGTTACATTCCGAACCCGGAAGCTAAGCCTTTCAGCGCCGATGGTACTGCAGGGGGGACCCTGTGGGAGAGTAGGACGCCGCCGAACAATCATTGCGGGAAGCCCCGCACCAGCCCTTCGGGGCCGGTGCGGGGCTTTTCTGCGTTCCGGACCCGTTTCGTGTGAACCGGCGCCCGGCACACGGAATTGCGGGTGCGGCATGGCAAGTGGGCGTGGTTGGATCCGCTGTTATGAACGAACACGTGATACGGGCGGTACGGGGCGACGAGTGGAAGCAGGCGAAGGAGCTGAGGCTCCTCGCGTTGCGGGATCCGGCGGCGGCGATCGCCTTCTTGGAAACGCTGGAGCAGGCGGAGGCGCAGCCGGACGAGTTCTGGCAGGGGCGCACGGAGCGGGCGAGTCAGGGGCGGGGCGCGCGGCAGTTCATCGCGGAAGCCGCGGACGGGCAGTGGAACGGCTCGGTGACGCTGCTGGTCGAGCCCGGCGGCGTGCCGGACTACTTCGGTGAGGCGGTCGAGCAGGAGCAGGGACACGTGGTCGGCGTGTTCGTGCGGGCCGAGCAGCGGGGCACCGGGCTGACCGAGGCGTTGTTCCGGGCCGCGCTGGAATGGGCGTGGTCGCTGGAGGAGCCGCCGCTGGAGCGCGTACGGCTGTTCGTGCACGAGGAGAACGCGCGGGCCGAGGCGTTCTACCGGCGGTTCGGCTTCCGGGAGAGTGGCCTGACCGTGCCGATGCCGGGGGATGCGGGCGGGGCGAGGGAGCGGGAGTACGTGCTCCGGAGGCCGTAAGAGACGGCCGGGGTCAGCGGTGGTGGTGGGGGCCGGCGGGGGTGAACTCGACGGCCTCCGGCCAGCGGGCGCGGGCCTGTTCCCTGCTCCGGCAAAGGGCGAGGAGGGGGAGCGTGTCGTCCTGGAGGAGCTCGGGGAGCTGCGGGATGGGGGCGACCGCGGCGACGTCGTCCAGGACGAGGGTGAGTGGTGGGTCGAGCCGACCGTGGGATGACCTTGCAGCCATGCGACGGCCGTGCTCGACCACGCTCGCGGCGAGTGCGGTCAGCAAGGGCATCGCACCCGGGTGGGTACGGGGGTCTTCCAGGGGTTCACCCACCACGTAGAGGGTTCCCCCCTCGGGGACGAACGATGCCAGGGTCAGCGAATCCGTTCGATTCGGGTTGCACGCGTCGCGGATGTGGACCGAGCTGAGGCAGGACAGGGCACGGGCCGTCAGGTGCTGGGCCTGCTCGCGGCGTTGGGGGTGTGCGGTGAGGGCGCTTTCGAGTGCGCCGGCCGCGCCGGGGGTGGCCCCGGGGTGGGTGCGCAGGATGCGGACCGGGTCCTGCGCGTGCGTGCCTTGGGCCCAGCGGTGGAGCTGCTTGAAGGGGCGGTCGTCGAGGGCTGCGGCGTGGAGCCAGCTGCGGAGGAGTGTTTCGGCGGTGTCGGCGAGGGCGGCGTCCATGCGGGCCGTGGGGCGGACGGGGGCCAGCAGGGCGACCGCTCTGGCGGCGGCGGTGTCGCGGTCCGCGCAGCCGGTGGTGGGGTTCCAGTGCATGCGGGCCGGTGCGGGGGTGTCGCACAGGTGTGAGGGGTCGTAGAGGAGGACGGGGCCGAGTTTGGCGCGGGCGTCCCTGGTCTCCGACCAGAGGGTGGGGGAGGAGGTGACGACGAGGGCCGCGCCTTCTGCGGAGTCGAGGAAGGTCCTGGCCGCGTGGTCGCGGGTGGCCGGTGGGGCGTAGGCCAGGCGGGTGCCGGTGCCGGTGCCGGTGCCGGTGCCGGTGCCGGGCGCGGGCTGTGTGCTGGGGGCGCTGCCCCCGGGGCCCTGCGCCTCAAACGCCGGCGGGGCTGGATTTGGGGCCGTGCCGGTGCCGGGTGCGGGCTGTGTGCTGGGGGCGCTGCCCCCCGGGCCCTGCGCCTCAAACGCCGGCGGGGCTGGATTTGGGGCCGTGCCGGTGCCGGGCGCGGGTTGAGTGCTGGGGGCGCTGCCCCCAGGCCCCCGCGCCTCAAACGCCGGCGGGGCTGGGTGGTGCGGCGGGGCTGGGTGGTGTGCCGGGGCTGGGGTTGGCGGGGCTGAGGGGGCGGCCGGATTTTGTGATCGGGCTTTCGTGCGGGTGATGACGCCGAGGGTGAAGATGCCGAGGACCAGGAGGATCAGGAGCTGGCTGATGAAGAGGCCCCAGAAGAGGCCCCAGCCGGACAGGGAGGCGGGGTCGGTGTCGGGCCAGGCCCCGGGGATGTCGTGGGGGTGCGTTATCAGGGCGCGGACGGCCGTCGGGGTGCGGGTGAAGGTGACCGTGTCCGGCCAGGCGCCCTTCGCGAAGAGGGCGGCCAGGCCGGTGGTCGACCAGATCAGGACGGCCAGGCCGAGGAGGAAGGCCAGGAGGCCGACCAGGACTCCGTCGGGGATGCCGCCGGGGCGGGCGGAGGGGTCCGTACGGCGTGGGTCGGGCATGGCTACGCCACCGTGGTCGCCGAGCCGGGGCCGCCGTTGCGGTGGCGTTCCATGTGGAGGGCGCGCTGTTCCGCTTCGAGTTCGGCGGCCAGCAGGTCGTCGGGGAGTTGGGGGGCTGAGGATTCCGTCATGGCGCGGTCGGTGTAGACGAGGGGGCGTTCGGCTTCGGTGATCAGGTGTTTGACGACCTGGACGTTGCCGTTGACGTCCCAGACGGCGATGCCCGGGGTGAGGGTCGGGATGATTTCGACGGCCCAGCGGGGCAGGCCGAGGACGCGGCCCGTGGCGCGGGCTTCGTCTGCCTTCTGGGCGTAGATGGTGCGGGTGGAGGCCATTTTGAGGATGGCGGCGGCCTCCCGGGCGGCTGCTCCGTCCACGACGTCGGAGAGGTGGTGGACGACGGCGACGAAGGACAGGCCGAGGCGGCGGCCGAACTTGAGGAGGCGCTGGAACAGCTGTGCGACGAAGGGGCTGTTGATGATGTGCCAGGCCTCTTCGACCAGGAAGATGCGCTTCTTGCGGTCGGGGCGGATCCAGGTGTGTTCCAGCCAGACGCCGACGATCGCCATGAGGATCGGCATCGCGATGGAGTTGCGGTCGATGTGGGACAGGTCGAAGACGATGAGCGGCGCGTCGAGGTCGATGCCGACGGTGGTGGGGCCGTCGAACATGCCGCGCAGGTCGCCGTCGACGAGGCGGTCCAGGACGAGGGCGACGTCGAGGCCCCAGGCGCGGACATCGTCTATGTCGACGTTCATCGCTTCGGCGGATTCGGGTTTGGGGTGGCGCAGCTGTTCGACGATGTCGGTGAGGACGGGCTGGCGGTCGATGATCGTTTCGACGACGTAGGCGTGCGCGACCTTGAGGGCGAAGCCGGAGCGTTCGTCCAGGCCGTGTCCCATGGCGACTTCGATGATGGTGCGGAGCAGCGCGAGCTGCCCGGTGGTGGTGATCGCCGGGTCGAGGGGGTTGAGGCGGATCCCGTCGTCGTTGGCGGCGATGGGGTCCAGGCGGATGGGGGTTATCCCCAGCTGCTGGGCGATGAGGTTCCATTCGCCGACGCCGTCTTCGCCCTGGGCGTCGAGGACGACGACCTGTCGGTCGCGGAAGCGGAGCTGGCGCAGGACGTAGGTCTTCTCCAGGGCGGACTTGCCGTTGCCGGATTCGCCGAGGACCAGCCAGTGGGGGGCGGGGAGCTGTTGCCCGTAGAGCTGGAAGGGGTCGTAGATGTAGCCCTTGCCGCTGTAGACCTCGCGGCCGATGATGACGCCGGAGTCGCCGAGACCGGGGGCGGCGGTGGGCAGGTAGACGGCTTGGGCCTGGCCGGTCGAGGTGCGTACGGGCAGGCGGGTGGTTTCGACCTTGCCGAAGAGGAAGCTGGTGAAGGCGTCCGTCAGGGCGGACATGGGATCGCGCATGGGCGGCACTTCCTTCCGGCTAGCGTCGGATGCCGGTGGCGAACGGCAGGGTGTTGACGAATGCGCGGTGGTGCTCGCGGTCGCACCATTCGAGTTTCAGGTAGGACTTGCCGGCGGAGGCGCGGATGGTGCGCTTGTCGCGGGCGAGGGCCTCGGGGGAACGCGAGGACACCGTGATGTACCCGACGAGGTTGACTCCTGCCGCACCGCTGGCCAGATCTTCACCCCTCTGGTCGAGCCGGCCGTGGGCGGCGATGTCGCGGGGGTCGACGGTGCGGTTCATCTTGGCGGCGCGGCTGGCGTCGGCCTCGTCGTTGGTCTTCTCGGTGAGCATGCGCTCGATGGCCACTTCGGTGGGCTCCAGGTCCATGGTGACGGCGACGGTGCGGATGACGTCGGGGGTGTGGACGAGGAGGGGGGCGAGGAAGTTGACGCCGACGGGGGTCATCGGCCATTCCTTCACCCAGGCGGTGGCGTGGCACCAGGGGGCGCGGGTGGAGGACTCGCGGGTCTTGGCCTGGAGGTAGGTGGGTTCGACCGCGTCCAGTTCGGCGGGCCAGGCGTTGCGCTTGGTCATGGCCTGGATGTGGTCGATGGGGTGGTCCGGGTCGTACATGGAGTGCACGAGGGAGGAGAGGCGGCCCTGGCCCAGCGGCTGGCGCACCCGGATGTCGGCTTCGGCGAGGCGGGCGCAGATGTCGGTGAGTTCGCGGGCCATGACGATGGCGAGTCCGGCGTCGCGGTCGAGTTTGCGGCCCTTGTGGGGGGTGGAGGCGCGGGCGATGGTGTGGGCTTCGGCGGCGAGTTCGCGCGTGTAGTGCATGCAGGCGACGAGGTAGGCGCGGTGCTGCTCGCTGGAGGTGGAGACCATCGACTGGAGCTGGTCGTAGGAGTCGCGCAGCCAGACGGGGGCGTTCGTGTCGCCGCGCTGGGCGACGTCCTTGGCGTGGGCGTCGGGGTCGGCGGGGAGGGTGCGCGCCAGCATTTGGAGGCGGGTGACGAAGCCGTCGCCGTTGGCGACGTGTTTGAGGAGGGTGCCGAAGCGGTCGACGAGGGCTTCTTGGTCCTCGCTGTCGCGCAGGCCGACGCCGGGTCCTTCGATTTCGATGGCGGCGGTGACGGTGCGGCGGTCGGCGTGGAGGAGGACGGCGATCTCGTCGGGGCCGAAGGGCGCGGCGAGCCAGTTGATGCGGCCGATGCCGGGGGGCGGGCCGATTTCGACTTCGCGGCCGTCCGAGGCGCGGACGCCGGCTTCGACGGCGCCGGAGCGGTAGGTGGCTCCGCGGCGCAGGGTGCGCTTGTAGCTGCGGTTGATCTCGAACCACTTGTAGAAGGTGCGGCCCTTGTAGGGGACGTACACGGCGGCGAGCGCGAGCAGGGGGAAGCCGGCGAGGCTCACGATGCGCAGGGCGAGGTCGGGGACGAGCAGTCCGCTCATCATGCCGAAGAACGCGCCGACGATGATCAGGGCGATCTCGCCGGTTTCGCGGTTCTTGCCGACGATCGCGTTCGGCCGGGCGCGGCCGATGAGATACGTGCGGCGGGGCGCGACCGGGTGGAGCTGGTGGGACTGGGTCGTCAACGCCCGTCACCTCCTGTGTTCCTCGTACTCGATCCAGTGCGGGGCGCGGGTGCGGCGGAGGGGACAGTTCCGCCGGATCCGCCGCCGGTGGGGCGGCTGCTGTGGGCGGCCACGCCTCCGGAGATGGGGTTGGCGGGGCGGGGGGCGCCGCCGCCTTCGCCGCCGGCGCGGTGGGCGCCTCGGCTGCTGTGTGTCTTGATGCCCTGGGAGACGAGGGAGGCCGGGGAGCTGATGACGGCCGCTGCCTGGGCGCCGTCGGTGGCCTTGCTGCGGTTGGAGCGGGCGGAGGCGATCTCGTCGCCGAAGCCGGGGACGAAGCGGTAGATCATGGCGGAGGCGAAGATCGCGAGGAGGATGATCGCGAGGCCGGAGACGACGGCGGAGAAGGCGTCGGGCCCCTTGTCGCCGGCGAGGGCCCCGGCGAGGCCGAGGACGATGACGATGACCGGCTTCACGAGGATGACGGCGATCATGATGCCGGCCCAGCGGCGGACGTGGCCCCACATGTTGCGGTCGACGAGGCCGGCGTAGACGACGGTGCCGAGGAGGGCGCCGACGTAGAGGAGCGCGGCGCGGATGACGAGCTCGAGCCACAGGACGCCGGCTGCGAGGACGGTGACGAGGGCGACGACGATCAGCATGATCGGGCCGCCGCCGATGTCGTCGCCCTTCTTGAGGGCTTCGGCGAAGGAGCCGAAGAAGACGTCGCCCTGGCTGCCGGTGGCGGTGGCGATGACCCCGGTGACGGCGTCGGTGGCGGAGACGACGGTGTACAGGACGAGGGGGGTGAAGGCGGAGGCGAGGACGGTGAGCCAGAGGAAGCCGATGGCTTCGGACATGGCGGTGGCGAGGGGGACGCCCCGGATGGCGCGCTTGGCGACGGCGAGGAGCCACAGCACGAGGGTGAGGATGGTGCTGGCCGCGAAGACGACCGCGTACTGCTGGAGGAAGGCGGGGTTGGTGAAGTCGACGGTGGCCGTTCCCTTGATGGCGGAGCCGAGTTTGCCGACGATCCAGGAAGCGGCGTCGGCGCAGCCCTTGGCGAGGGAGGCGAGGGGGTTGATGGCGTCGGGGGTGTTGGTGGTGAGGCCGGTGTTGGGGCTGCCGGTGGCGCTGCCGCCGACGCTGCGCTCGCAGGATTCCTTGAGCGGGCCGATGACGCCTTCGCACTTGCCGCTCTGGGTGGCGGAGGTGCTGGGCGTGGGGCTGGTCGTGGGCGGCGGGGTGGGTGCGGCGAAGGCCCGGGCGGACAGCAGGACCAGTGTGCTCTGGACGGTGACCAGTGCTGCGGCGATGCGGAAGGGGCGGCTACCGGGCATAGGTGAACCCTCCGAACTCCTTGACGGCCTTGCTGATGTCGTCGGACGTGGAGGCGGGGACGTCACCGGGGACGGGGGCGGGCCCGTCCTGCTGGGTGTCGGCGCCGATCTTCCAGTCCTCGCCGGCCCAGGAGAGTTCGAACGTCCAGGTCTTCCAGGTGGTGCGCACGGGGTCGGTGGACTTGGGGCCCGACATGCCGAGCAGGCCCGTGTACCAGACGGCGACCTTCGCACTGGTGGGGCCGTAGCTCTCGACGCGGGTGCCGATGGGGACGGCGCGGGTGACGAAGGTGCTGCCCTGCGGGGGGTTGCCGTCGGCGTCGAGGCCGAGGCTGGTGAGGAAGGCGGGCGAGTACGCGGAGTCCTGGGCGCCCTTGCGCGCCGCCGCCGCTTCCGGGGTGTAGAGGGTGTCCATGATCGCGTGGCGGAGGTCCCGCTTGAGCATGCCGTCCGAGCCGAGGGCGACCGCGTAGTTGGCGGCCGCGGACTGGGCGCCTTGTTCGGTGTGGGCGAAGCCGCGGGGGATGCCGTTGGTCTTGGTGTCCACGGGGCGGGTGCCGGTCGGGGAGGTGGGGGTGGCGGACGGGGGTTTGTCCGAGGTGGTGGGCGTGGTGGTGTCGCCCGACCGGTTCGCGAAGGCGATGGCGGCGACGAGGAGGACCACCACGCCGACCACCGTGATCAGGCCGCGGGAGGCGCGGGGGGTGCGGCGGGGAGCACCGTAGGCGTCGGTGGGGGCGTCGGGGAGGCGGGTACGGGTCTGGCCCGTGCCGCCGACCTCGCCGTGGCCGCCGCCACCGTACTGGTCGTCGTTGCTCATTGCGTGTCCGCCCCCTCCGCGTCGTACGACGGTAGCGCTCGTTGCCGCGTGGCCGCGGTGTGTTGATTCGCCATCAGGTACGACGGCCGGCGGGCGGCACGGCTAGACGGCCATTCCGTAGACGATCGTGAAGAGGGTGCCCAGGGAGCCGATGATGAAGACGCCCGTGAGTCCGGCCACGATCAGGCCCTTGCCCTGTTCCGCGCTGAACGTGTCGCGCAGGGCGGTCGCGCCGATGCGCTGTTTGGCGGCGCCCCAGATGGCGATGCCGAGGCAGAGGAGGATGGCGACGGCCATGACCACCTCGACCATGACCTTCGCTTCGTTGCCGAGACTGCCGAACGGCCCCCAGTTCGGGGCGATTCCGCCGATGATGGTGGTGATGTCGCCCTTTTCGGCTGCCAGGATCATGTAACTCACCGCCCCAGTATGGGTAGTTCCGGTAGCCCGTGCCCGACGGCAGGGGTTACGCACTATCTTCGCTGATGAAACCTGCCCAGTCGTCGACTTGGCGGCTCTCTTTACCCGATCTCCCGGGCCGGCCCCCGCCTCGTTGCCCTGACCTGGGCGGAGGCGGTGTGTATACGGAAGAACGTATGGTCACTCTGTGTATCACGGTGGGTGACGCCGGGCAATGATTGCCGTCGCGGCGCGGGCGGCCGGTCGCCCCGGGGCGGGCGGGGGCGCGGGTCAGGTCCGGCGCGAGGGGCGGGTCAGGCCCAGTGGGAGGGGCGGGTCAGGGAGGCGGGGATGCGGGTCGCGGGGGAGCCGTGTGCGGCGTTCAGCTGGGCCTGGGTGAGGAAGAGGGCGTCCCGGAGGTCGGCGCCGCGCAGGTCGGCGTCGCGGAAGTCCGCGCCGATCAGGTCGGCGCTGCGCAGGTCGGCGCCGGAGAGGTCGGCGGCGATCAGGTAGGCGCCGCGCAGGTTGGCTCCGCGCAGGTCCGCGCCGCGGAGGCGGGCGCCCATGAGGTCGGCGCCGCGGTGGTTCTTCTTCTTGCGGCCGGGGGCGGTGGCCCGGACCAGTTCGCTCGTCCGCAGGAGGAGGGTGTTGATGTCCTGGCGCAGGGCGCCGACGTCGAAGGGGGCCAGGGTGTCCGCGTCGGCGCGGGTGGCTTCGGTGGTCGTGGTGAGCGCCGCGCGCAGGTCCTCGTGGAGGGGGGCCGCCGCGGGGAGGGCGAGGGCCTCGGTGAGGTAGTACAGCAGCTCGTGCAGCTGCCGCATGACGGGGAAGACCTCGAACATCTGGCGGGCGGTGCCGGGGTCGGTGCGCCAGTCGCGGCCGCCGAAGGTGACCTGGGAGACCTGCTGGCCCGCGCCGAAGCAGTCGAAGACGGTGCAGCCCTGGAAGCCCTTGTCGCGCAGCCCGGTGTGGATGCCGCAGCGGAAGTCCTGCCGGAGGTTCTTGCAGGGCGTTCCGGCGGCTTTGTCCACGGCGAAGTCGGTGGACTTGGCGAAGGGGAGGGCGACGCAGCAGAGCGCGAAGCAGTTGGCGCAGTCGGCGCGCAGGGCGGGGGCGGGGGTGGTCGACACCGCTCCATTGTCCCTCGTCGTGGACCTCGGCCGTCGGTGGACCTCGGCTGTCGGGGGGAAGGGGTGGTGCCGGTGGTTACCAGTGGGTAGCGTGCGGGGCATGGGTGCTGCTGAGGGGTTCTTCGAGCGGATCGACACCGGGCGCTTCCTGGCCACCGCCTTCACGCGCGGGCCGTGGGACGAGCGCTCCCAGCACGCCGGGCCGCCCGCGGCACTGCTGGGGCGGGCCGTCGAGGAGCGGGAAGGCGCCCGGGAGGACATGCGGATCGCGCGGATCACCTACGAGATCCTGCGGCCGGTGCCGATCGGCGAGCTGGAGGTCACCACCAGCGTGGTGCGCGCGGGCCGGGGTACCGAGCTGGTGGAGGCCGTCCTCGCCCCGGCCGGGGGCGCGCCGGTGATGCTCGCGCGGGCCCTGCGGATCCGGGTCGCACGGGAGACGGTGCCGGCGGTGGCGCCGGGGCCGCAGCTGCCCCCGCCCGGCGAAGTGGCGCAGACCCCCTTCGAGCTGCCGTGGGAGAGGGGCTACCACACGGCCGTGGAGACCCGCTTCGCCGCCGGGGCGTTCCTGGAGCCGGGGCCGGGGACCTGCTGGATGCGGATGAGGGTGCCGCTGATCGTGGGGGAGGAGACCCGCCCGCTGGACCGGGTGTTGGTCGCCGCCGACTCGGGCAACGGGATCAGCGCGGTGTTGGACTTCGGCAGCTACGTCTTCGTCAACGGAGACCTCACCGTCCACTTGCACCGCCATCCGGTGGGGGAGTGGGTGTGCGTGGAGGCCCGTACGAGCGTGGACGCGGCCGGGATCGGGCTCGCCGACGCGCGGCTGCACGACGAGAAGGGGCCCATCGGGCGCAGCGCGCAGAGCCTGTTCGTCGCGCCGAGGTAGGCGAGGTAGGGGTGCCGGCGTAGGGCGGCCGCGGGGCGCCGGTCACCGGTGCCGGGTGTCCGTCGTGGCCGAGGTGTGATTTCGGCCAGCGCGTGGCCGGGAAGGCCGGAAGGCTTTTGCGCGCCCCGGCGACCCAGGAGACTGGGCGTCGGATGTCGGATGTTCCGGCTTACGGGTGGGTTAGTCGGGTTGTCGGCGCGGGAGATGGGAATAAACCGCCGAAAACGGGCGGGGTGGGGGAGGGTTGACGGGTGCGCAGATTCTGGATGGTCGGCGGGATCGGAATCGGAGTGGCCCTGAGCTTCCTGGTGCTGCTCGTCGTGGGGACGTACTCGGCGGCCGCGGGGCTGGTGGGCGCGGAGGCGGGCGGCAGGGCCTTGGGGCTCGCGAAGGGCGCCGTACCCGGCAAGTACCAGCCGTTGGTGCAGAAATGGGGCACCCTGTGCCCGGCGATCAGCCCGGCGTTGCTGGCGGCGCAGCTGTACTCGGAGAGCGGCTGGAACCCCAATGCCGTCAGCCCGGCGGATGCGCGGGGGATCGCCCAGTTCATCCCGGGGACCTGGGCCGGGCACGGGGTGGACGGCGACGGTGACGGCGACCGCGACATCTGGGACCCCAACGACGCGATCCCGTCGGCGGCTTCGTACGACTGCGAGCTGGCCAAGGACGTGGCGGGGGTGGCTGGCGACCCGACGGGGAACATGCTCGCGGCGTACAACGCGGGCTCGTACGCGGTCATCAAGTACGGCGGGGTGCCTCCGTATGCGGAAACGCAGGGGTACGTAAAGACGATTACCACTTTGGCCAAGAGCTTCGAGCGGCCGCTGGGCCGGGTCTCGCCGTCGCAACAGGCGTCCGGGGCGCTCTACTTCGCGCAGAAGCAGCTGGGGACCCCGTATCTGTGGGGCGGAAACGGAACGCCCGACCAGGACGGGCGGTTCGACTGCTCGGGGCTGACCAAGGCGGCGTACGAGTCGGTGGGGGTCGAGCTGCCGCGGGTCGCGAACGACCAGTACAACGCCGGGCCGCACCCGTCGCGTGCGGAGCTCCTCCCAGGTGACCTCGTCTTCTTCTCCGATGATCTGACGAACTCTCGGGACATCCGGCACGTGGGGATCTACGTCGGCGGCGGCTACATGATCAACGCCCCGTTCACGGGTGCGGTGATCCGTTTCGACAAGATCGACACGCCTGACTACTTCGGCGCGACCCGCGTCACGAAGGACGGCGCGGAGGCGCTTCCGGAGCGTACGGCGGGTGCTCGCGCCGGGTCGTGACGGTCCGTTAAGCATGGGCCCTGAGCTGCGACGATCAGTCACTCTTGGATAACGTTGGAGTGATCATCCCGTGGAGAGTGGAACGTACGTGCCACGACGGGCGTTCCATGGGCACAGGAGCTGATCGGCGGAGGTTGACAGGGCGTGCGCCGGGTGCGTCCGCACGGACCTAGGCAAGGGCAAGGGACCGCATCACCATGGCTGGACTCACGACCGGTGGGCCGAACGTGGATGTAAGCCTGCTGTACGAGATCAACGGCCTGGCCCGGCACGCGCCGGACCGGGTCGACCGCGCGGTGGGCCTCGTCGGCGACTACGGGATCCCGCTGGCGATGGTCCTGCTGGTCCTGTGGTGTGCCCGCGGGGTCCGGCGGGAGCGGTGGCAGCGGCCTGACGAGACGAGCGCGGCCGAGTCGTTCGCCGCGCTGGTGTGGGCGCCGCTGGCGGCGGGGATCGCCCTCCTGGTGAACGTCCCGCTGCGGGGGTTCGTGGGGCGGCCGCGGCCGTTCCTCCAGCACGAGGGGCTGGAGGTGGTGGGCGGCGCGGTCCACGGGTTCGGCGGGGCCGGGTTCTCGTTCGTCAGCGACCACACGGCGGTGGCGATGGCGCTCGGGGTCGGGATCTTCATGGCGAACCGGCGGCTCGGGCTGGTGGGTATCGGGCTGGCGGTGGTGGAGGGGCTCTGCCGGGTGTACATGGGCGTGCACTACCCGACGGACGTGCTGGGGGGGCTGGCGCTGGGGACGGCGGTGGTGCTGGTGCCCGCGCCGGTGGCGATGGCGGTGCTGGGCCCGCTTCTGCGCGGGCGGGGGCGGGGGGTCGTGGCGCGGACGGTGGCCGTCGAGGTGGAGGCGGGGGAGAAGGACCTCGCCGCGTAGGGGCTAGGGCGGGCCCGGGGCCGTTGGGGGCCGGGGACCGAGCCGGCTGATGCCGGGCCCGGCAGCCCCGACCAGGGCCGGGGGCAGGGGGCTGCCGGATCGCGCGGCCGGGCCGGGTCAGTCGTCCTTTTCGTCGCGGCGGTAGCGGGAGCGGAGCCAAAGGCCCGTGGCGATGGCGGCTGCCGTGGTGACGGCGATGGCCAGGGCTACGTCGGCCGGTCCGTCCGCGGAGCCGACCGGGCGGGCCCAGGCCGGGGACGGGGGCAGGGCGACGAGCGACACGGCCCAGGCGAACGCCGCAGCGAAACGGGGTCCCCGTCGAGGTCCTGGCATGAGTCAAGGGCAACCGGTGCCGCGCGGCCCGGCCACTCGGGGCCGTCCGAACGGGGGACGCGCCGCAGCCGGGCGGCCGGCCGGGGAGAGGGGGGTGCTCAGCCCGCCGGGTGGCGGCCGGCGTCGCGGCGGGCCAGGTCTCTGGAGCGGCGGGCCGGGCCGGTCCAGCCACAGCTGCATACGGCCAGGCAGAACGCGCCGCGTTCGGCGGTGCTCGTGGTGTGGGCGGGCTCGCCCCTGTCGCGGGCAAGCGGAGTGCTCAGGATCGCTTTGGTGTGCGGGTCCACGCCACCACGGTACTCGGACCGGCCCGCCCCCGGAACCGCCGCCGCCCGTGACGGGAAACCGCGGACCTCGTTAAACGGAACGGGTGGGGCCTCGGGCAAACAGCGGGCACGCGTTGGGGGTTGGCAGGCGATGGTGGTGCACCAGCACAGGCGGCGACGAGGGCGTGCGGGTGAGGCGGTGCTAGCCGTCGGCGTCGCGCTGGCCGTGGCGGCGATGAGCGGCTGCGGCGGCCCGGCGAGCGGCGACGACCGCCCCCCGCAGGACCCGGCCGCGGTGGTCCGCGGCGCTGCCGACGCGCTCACCGGCGCCGGCAGCGCGCAGGCCCGTACGGCGATGGAGATGGCGACCGGCGGAACCCGGGTCACCATCCGCGGCGAGGGGGGCGTCGACTTCAAGAACCGGATGGGCCAGCTGCTGGTGATGCTCCCGGCCGATGTGACCGGCAAGGCGGAGCACCGGCCCATCACCGAACTCCTCGTCCCCGGCGCGCTCTACATGAAGAACCGCGGCGCGGGCGTCCCCGACGACAAGTGGGTCCGCGTCGATACGACGACCCTCGCCGACGGGAACCTGGTCACCGGGGGCGCCACCGACCCGTTGGCCGCCGCCGAGCTGCTGCGGGGCGCGCAGCAGGTCACGTATGTCGGCGAGACCGACCTGGCGGGCACCAAGGTGCGGCACTACCAGGGCACCACCGACATCGGGCGGGCCGCGCGGAGCGCGTCACCCGGGGTCAGGGGAGCACTGGAGGCCGCGGCGAAAGGGTTCAGCAAGGACACCGTCCCGTTCGACGTGTACCTGGACATGGAGGGGCGGCTGCGCAAGGTCCGGCACCGCTTCAGCTACGTCAACAATGGCGTGATCGATGTGTCGTCGACCACGCTGCTCTACGGTTTCGGGACTCCGGTGACCGTCACATTGCCGCCAAGCGGGGACATTTACGCCGGGAAGATCGCCGGATAGTCGGACCGTGGGGCGGAGGCGGCGCGATCGGGCCATGGCCCGGTATCCGGAAATGGTCCATCCGTGTCATGCGCGCCACGAGGGGCGCTCCCTACGCTGGGAAGCCGGGCGGCAAGCAAGCGGCAGAGAGAGGTGACACGCGTGACTCCCGTGTGCGGTACGACGGTGCAGGACCACGTGGCGCTTGCCGAGATCGAGCTGTGCGGTGAACTGATCATCGCGGCCTCGGCGGCGGGCGAGGACCGGCTGAGCCAGGACCGGATCGACGAAGTGCTGATGGGCATCGGGCTCTGAGCCCTTGCCGGCCGGGAGAGGGCCGGCCGGGAGACGACCGGCCGGGAGAGGGCCGGCCGGGAGGCGGCCGGCCGCTGGGGCCCGTGGAGGGTGCTCAGGTACGCAGCAGCCGGGCGATCGCCTTCGTCGCTTCCTCGACCTTGGCGTCGATCTCGGTTCCGCCCTTGACGGCCGCGTCCGCGACGCAGTGCCGCAGGTGCTCTTCCAGCAGCTGGAGCGCGAAGGACTGGAGCGCTTTCGTGCTCGCCGAGACCTGGGTGAGTATGTCGATGCAGTAGACGTCCTCGTCGACCAGGCGCTGGAGACCGCGGATCTGTCCCTCGATCCGGCGCAGCCGCTTGAGGTGCTCGTCCTTCTGGTGGTGGTAGCCGTGGACGGGCGCCGCGGCGACGCCGCCGGCTCCGGGGCCTTCGGCCTCGATGGTCGTCATACGTCCTCCCGTGGTCCGGACGAGGGATGGATACCGGTGACGGATACCGGTGATGTATACCCCTCGTGGGTATAGGGTACTGGGCCGCGCCCGAGCGGGCGGGGGTCCGTGCTCACCACTGTGCCCGATGGAGGACACTGGGGAACCGCCGGTTAGCCGTGGCCGGGGGATGCGCCTAGCATCAGCCTGACCGAATCCAATGCACCCCGAGGACCTCACGTGCGATTTCGTCTGACCCCCAGGGAGACGAGCTTCTACGACATGTTCGCCGCATCCGCGGACAACATCGTCACGGGCTCGAAGCTCCTGATGGAACTGCTCGGAGCGGACTCCTCCGCCCGGGCCGAGATCGCGGAGCGGATGCGGGCTGCGGAGCACGCGGGGGACGACGCCACGCACGCGATCTTCCACCAGCTGAACTCCTCCTTCATCACGCCGTTCGACCGCGAGGACATCTACAGCCTGGCGTCCTGCCTCGACGACATCATGGACTTCATGGAAGAGGCGGTCGACCTGGTCGTCCTCTACAACGTGGAGGAGCTGCCCAAGGGCGTCGAGCAGCAGATCGAGGTCCTGGCGCGGGCCGCCGAGCTCACCGCCGAGGCCATGCCGCACCTGCGGACGATGACCAACCTGACCGAGTACTGGATCGAGGTCAACCGCCTCGAGAACCAGGCCGACCAGATCCACCGCAAGCTGCTCGCCCAGCTCTTCAACGGCAAGTACGACGCCATCGAGGTGCTGAAGCTCAAGCAGATCGTCGACGTGCTGGAAGAAGCCGCCGACGCGTTCGAGCACGTCGCGAACACGGTGGAGACCATCGCGGTCAAGGAGTCCTGAACCTCGTGGACACCTTCGCGCTGATCGTGACCATCGGTGTCGCGCTCGGCTTCACGTACACCAACGGCTTCCACGACTCGGCGAACGCGATCGCGACCTCGGTCTCGACGCGGGCGCTGACTCCGCGTGCCGCGCTCGCCATGGCCGCCGTGATGAACCTGGCCGGTGCCTTCCTGGGCAGCGGAGTGGCCAAGACGGTCAGCAAGGGGCTCATCGAGACGCCGCACGGCAACCGGGGCATGTGGATCCTGTTCGCCGCGCTGGTCGGGGCGATCGTCTGGAACCTCATCACCTGGTACTTCGGCCTGCCGTCGTCGTCCTCGCACGCCCTCTTCGGCGGCATGGTGGGGGCGGCGCTCGCGGGCGGGATCGGCGTCATCTGGAGCGGGGTGCTGGACAAGGTCGTCATCCCGATGTTCCTGTCGCCCGTCGTCGGCCTCATCGTGGGTTACCTGGTGATGGTCGCGATCATGTGGATGTTCCGCCGCTCCAACCCGCACAAGGCCAAGCGGGGCTTCCGGATCGCACAGACCGTCTCGGCGGCCGCCATGGCCCTCGGTCACGGTCTGCAGGACGCGCAGAAGACCATGGGCATCGTGGTGATGGCGCTCGTCATCGCCGACGTCCAGGGGGCGAGCGATCCCATTCCGATCTGGGTGAAGATCGCGTGCGCCGTGATGCTGTCGCTCGGTACGTATGCGGGTGGCTGGCGCATCATGCGCACCCTCGGCCGCAAGATCATCGAGCTGGACCCGCCGCAGGGCTTCGCCGCGGAGACGACGGGCGCGTCGATCATGTACACGGCTTCGTACCTGTACCAGGCGCCGATCTCCACCACCCATGTGATCACCTCGGCGATCATGGGCGTGGGCGCGACCAAGCGGGTCAACGCGGTCCGCTGGGGCGTCGCCAAGAACATCATCCTCGGCTGGTTCATCACCATGCCGGCCGCGGCCATGGTCGCCGCGCTGTGCTTCTGGATCGTGGACCTGGCCTTCGTCGGCTGACCGGCGCCGTCCGGTCGCTACGGCGCCACGGCGGTAGGACCCTACGGCGCCACGGCGGTACGAAAGCGGGCCGGCTCCCCCCACCCAGGGGGAGCCGGCCCTTTCGCCTTGCGGTGGCACCGCCATGCAGCACCGCAGGACGCTCAGTACATCCGCGGGGTCCGGGTCTAGCCGAAGCGGCCCGAGATGTAGTCCTCGGTGGCCTGGACGGACGGGTTGGAGAAGATCCGGTCCGTGTCGTCGATCTCGACGAGCTTGCCGGGCTGGCCGACCGCGGCGAGGTTGAAGAAGGCGGTGCGGTCCGAGACGCGGGCCGCCTGCTGCATGTTGTGCGTCACGATGACGATCGTGAAGCGCTCCTTGAGCTCGCCGATCAGGTCCTCGATGGCCAGGGTGGAGATCGGGTCCAGCGCGGAGCAGGGCTCGTCCATCAGCAGGACCTGGGGCTCGACCGCGATGGCGCGGGCGATGCACAGGCGCTGCTGCTGGCCACCGGAGAGGCCGGAGCCGGGCTTGCCCAGGCGGTCCTTGACCTCGTTCCACAGGTTGGCGCCCTGCAGGGACCGCTCCACGATGTCGGACAGCTGCGACTTCTTGAAGTTGCCGTTCAGGCGCAGACCGGCCGCCACGTTGTCGAAGATCGACATGGTGGGGAAGGGGTTCGGGCGCTGGAAGACCATTCCGACGGTGCGGCGGACGGCGACCGGGTCGACGCCGGGGCCGTACAGGTTCTCGTCGTCCAGGAGCACCTTGCCCTCGACACGTCCGCCGGGGGTGACCTCGTGCATGCGGTTGAGGGTGCGCAGGAAGGTGGACTTGCCGCAGCCGGACGGCCCGATGAAGGCGGTCACGGAGCGGGGCTCCACGGTCATCGAGATGTCATCGATGGCCTTGTGGTTGCCGTAGAAGGCGGACAGGCCGCTGACGTCGATTCGCTTGGCCATGAGGGGTCACTTCGCTTTCATGCGGTCGCGCGTCAGCGACCGGTCTTCGGGGCCTTCCAGCGGGCGATGCCGCGGGCCACCAGATTGAGGATCATGACGAAGGCGATCAGGACGAGGGCTGCTGCCCATGCCCGGTCGTAGGAGGCTTCACTGCCGACCTTGTACTGCTCCCAGATGTACAGCGGGAGCGAGGACTGGGCGCCTTCGAAGGGGTTTCCGTTGATCAGCTGCGTACCGAAGACCAGCAGCATGATCGGCGCGGTCTCGCCGGCGATGCGGGCGACGGCCAGCGTCACGCCGGTGGCGATGCCGCCGATGGCGGTGGGGAGCACGACCTTGAGGATCATGCGCCACTTCGGCACGCCGAGGGCGAGCGCGGCCTCGCGCAGCTCGTTCGGGACGAGCTTGAGCATCTCCTCGGTGGAGCGGACCACGACGGGCATCATCAGGATCGACAGGGCCATCGAGCCGGCGAAGCCGGAGGGGCCGAAGCCGAGCATCAGGTTCCAGGTCGTGAGGATGAACAGACCCGCGACGATGGAGGGGATGCCGGTCATGACGTCGACGAAGAAGGTCACGGCCCTGGCGAGCGAGCCCCGGCCGTACTCGACCAGGTAGACGGCGGTCAGCAGGCCGACGGGCGCGGCGATCGCGGTGGCCAGGGCCACCTGTTCGATGGTGCCGAGCAGCGCGTGGTAGACGCCGCCGCCCTTCTCGAAGCTGGTGATGCCGTTCATCGAGTGGCTGAGGAAGTCGCCGTCGAGGGCGTTCATGCCGCGGCTGACGGTGGTCCAGATCAGCGAGAGCAGCGGGATGACCGCGAGGAGGAAGCAGACCCACACGACGGAGGTCGCGACCCGGTCCTTGGCCTGGCGGCGGTTCTCGACGACCGAGCTGGCGACGTAGGTGATCGCGACGAACAGCAGGGCCGCGAGCAGCCCCCACTGGATCTTGCTCTGGAGGCCGGAGGCGGCGCCGATCGCGCAGCCGAGGGCGACCGAGAGGGCGGCGATGCCGGCCGGGGCCCAGCGGGGCAGGCCGCCGCGGGTCAGTCGGGTGGGGGCGGCGGACCCGGGGGCCCGGGCGGGCCGCTGGTCCTGGATGGTGTGGCTCATCAGGCGTTCGCCCCCGAGTACTCCTTGCGGCGGGCGATGATCATGCGTGCTCCGCCGTTGACCAGCAGGGTGAGGAGGAACAGGACCAGACCGGAGGCGATCAGCGCGTCCCGGCCGAACTCGTTGGCCTCGTCGAACTTCGCGGCGATGTTCTGCGCGAAGGTCCCGCCACCCGGGTTCAGGACGTGGCCGGATATCAGGAAGCTCGGGGACAGGACGGTGGCGACCGCCATGGTCTCGCCGAGCGCGCGGCCGAGGCCGAGCATGGAGGCGGAGATGACGCCGGAGCGGCCGAAGGGCAGCACCGACATGCGGATGACCTCCCAGCGGGTCGCGCCGAGGGCCAGGGCGGCCTCCTCGTTCATGCGAGGGACCTGGAGGAAGACCTCACGGCTGACGCTGGTCACGATGGGCAGGATCATGATCGCGAGCAGGATGCCGACGGTGAACAGCGAGCGGGCGACGCCGACCTGGGTCTTGTCGAAGACGTAGGTCCAGCCCATGTACTCGTCGAGCCAGAGGTTGAGGCCGCCGAGGTACGGGACGAGGAAGAGGGCGCCCCAGATGCCGTAGATGATCGACGGCACGGCGGCCAGCAGGTCGACCACGTAGGCGAGGGGGGCGGCCAGCTTGCGCGGCGCGTAGTGCGAGATGAACAGGGCGATGCCGACGGCGACCGGAACCGCGATGGCCATCGCGATGATCGAGCTGACGACGGTGCCGAAGAGCAGGACGGCTATGCCGAAGACGGGCGGGTTGGCCGACGCGTTCCAGTCGAAGGTGGTGAGGAAGTTGCCCTCGTTCTTCGACAGGGCGAGCGTGGCGCGGTAGGTGAGGAAGACGGCGATCGACGCCATGATCACCAGGAGCAGGATGCCGGAGCCCTTGGAGAGCCCGGCGAAGATCTTGTCACCGGCGCGGCCGGTGGATCCTGCGCTCGTGGTGACCGGCGGAGCCTGGTCAAGCGAGGTGGGTGTGGTGGAAGCCATGGTCTTTCCGGTCTGGACGGGGGCGAGCCCCCTGGCGGCGGTGCACCGGATCCCCCGGGGTGGAAGGGGGAGGGTCCTCGGGGGCGGGTCCGGTCCGGACGGGGACCGGACACCGCGCCCGGAGGCTCACTCGTTCAGCGTCAGGACAGCGACTTGACGACTTCGCGGACCTTGGTGTTGATCTCGGCCGGAATGGGCGCGTAACCATTCTCGGACAGGACCTTCTGGCCCGCGTCCGAGGCGGTGTAGTTCAGGAAGGACTTCACGGTGGGCAGGGTCTCCGCCTTGTTGCCCTTGTCGCAGACGACCTCGTAGGTGACCAGCACGATCGGGTAGGCACCCTCGGCCTTGGTCGTGTAGTCGAGCTTGAGCGCCAGGTCGGAGCCGGTACCGGCGATCTTGGCGGCGGCGATGGCCTTGGAGGCGCTCTCGGCGGAAGCCTTCACCGGGGCGGAGGCGCCGGTGTTGATGTCGACGGTCTTGATGTTCTGCGAGGCGGCGTAGGAGAGCTCGAAGTAGCCGATCGCGCCGTCGACGGCCTTGACCTGGGAGGCGACACCGGCGGAGCCGGAGGCGGCCTGGCCACCGGGGGCCGGCCACTTCTTCGCGGCCTCGTAGCTCCACGCGTCGGGGGCGGTGGCCTTGAGGTACTTGCCGAGGTTCTCGGTGGTGCCGGAGTCCTCGGAGCGGTGGAAGGCCTGGATGGCGGTGGAGGGGAGGGTGACGCCCGGGTTCAGCTTCTTGATCGCCTCGTCGTCCCACTTCTTGATCTTGTCGTTGAAGATCGAGGCGAGGGTGGGGGCGTCGAGGTTCAGCTTGTCCACGCCGGCGACGTTGAAGCCGATGGCGATCGGGCCGCCGACCATGGGCAGGTTGATGCCCTGGCCGCCGGTGCAGACCTTCTTCGAGTCCTCGACCTGCTCGGGCTTGAGCGCCGAGTCCGAGCCGGCGAAGCCGACGGTGCCCTGGTTGAAGGCGACGATGCCCTCACCGGAGGAGGACGACTTGTAGTTGACCTCGACGCCGGAGCAGGCGGACATGTAGGCCTTCACCCACAGGTCGACGGCGTTCTTCTGCGCGGAGGAGCCCGAGGCGAGCAGCTTGCCCTTGGCGTCGTCGCACTTGATGTCGCCGGCCGCGGGGACGGAGGCCTTGCCGCTCGCAGAGGAGTCGGCCTTGGTGTTGTCGTCCGAGCCGCACGCCGTGAGGACCAGGGCGCCGGACACGACGAGCGCCCCGAGGGCGGAGGCACGAAGCATGCTCTTGCGCTGAAGCTTCACTTTCGGGTGTTCCTTCCAGAAGCCGCCGGCCGCTTTCTGTATCGGGGCGGCGTGCGAAGAGGACTACGGGTGGGTTGGTGCTGCGCCCGTGAGCGGGGCCTTCACCTTGCGGTACTGAAATTAGGCAGAACAGGTGAAGCGGTCGACGGGGGTTGGTGAACGGGGGGTGAACCGTGGCGGACGGCCCGGTGCGAGTGGGGGGGTTTGTACCTGGGCGTAACGGGACGTTACCCGCACGTTATGCCGCCGTGACCTTGCCCTGGCCGTCGGGGTGGGGGGTGGGATTGGCCGGATTCCGCCGTCGGGAGGACCGACGCGGCGGGGCCGGGCCGCCTGCTGCCACCAGGAGCCCGGAGGCTCGTGGAGGGGGGTCCGGGGCGGAGCCCCGGGGAACGGGGGAAGGGCGGGCAGGGGACAGCCCCGCAGGGCGCCCCCTACCGGCCCGCGGGCGCGACGGGCGGCTCGCGGCAGGGCTGGGGCCCGGCCCGGGCGTCGACGGACGGGTCCGGCGCAGCGGGCCGAAGCCCGCGGGGCCCGCCAGGGCCGAGGGGTGCGAGGGGCGCGTCAAGAAGAAATGCAGGGCACCAGTGCCTCGAAGCTGTGGCGGGCCGCCTCGACCGCGTGGCGCTGGTCGGCGTGCAGGACGCCCAGGGCGTAGGCCGTGGCCGGAGCGATGCGGGGGGTGCGGGCCGCCGTCGCGGAGGCGGCCGCGGCTTCGGACGCGTCGCGGTGGCGGTCCAGGGCCTCGCCGGCCGCCGCGAGGCGGGTGACCTCCCCGCCCAGCATCTCCCGCGCGTACCGGTGCACCCGCAGCAGCCTCCGCACCTCGTGCCAGGCCCCGTCGTCCTGCGCGGAGTACGGCGAGTGCCGCGGCGGCAGCGCCTCCACCGCCGAGTCCAGCCGGGTCCGCGCCACCTCCGCCAGCGGGACGAGTACGTCCTCGACCCGCCCCCGCGCCGCGACCGGGTCCAGCGGCACCTCCGAGGCGAGGACCGCCACCGCGTCCGCGACCGCGTGGAAGCGGGAGGAGCCCAGCGCGGACAGGGTCGCCGAGTGGGCCCGCGTCCGGGCCAGGGTCAGCTGGCGCTCCAGCAGCGCGCCGGCCCGCGCCGAGCCCACCGTCAGGGACCCGGCGCCGCTCGCGCCCGAGAGCCGGTGCAGGGCGTCCATCAGCCGGGACAGCCGGACGGCGTACGCGTGCTCGTCGGCCAGGGTCGAGGACAGCCAGACCAGCTCGGTGCGCAGCCCGTCCGCCCAGGAGGACTCCGCCACGGCGCGGAAGGTGGTCAGGGAGGAGGCGATGCGGCGCGCGGCCCCCCGCAGGCCGCGCGCCGCCTCGCCCCCTTCCGCGGGACCTGCGCCGCCGGCCGCGCCCTCCTCGTGCACGCGCAGTGCCCGCAGGAAGGTGGTGGCCTGGGAGCGCAGGTACGTGCCGAGCACGTCGCCCGCCGTCGCGGCCCCCGTCATAAGGTCATGGTGATGGTCATGGTCATGGTTTGGCTGAGCCACGCCGGCGCCTCCGGGCGTCTATGAGCGTCTCCTGTACGTGCCGCAGCGGCTGGCCTTCGGAGTCGGTGCTGTGCCGGGTCCATTCGCCGTCCGGCCCCAGGTGCCAGGAGGCGGTGTCGTCGGACATCCCGGTTTCCAGCAGCCGGTCCAGTGCCGCGCGGTGGGCCGGGTCGGCGACCCTGACCAAGGCCTCGATGCGGCGGTCGAGGTTGCGGTGCATCATGTCGGCGCTGCCTATCCACACCTCCGGTTCGCCGCCGTTGCCGAAGGCGAAGACCCGGGAGTGTTCGAGGAAGCGGCCGAGGATCGAGCGGACCCGGATGTTCTCCGACAGCCCCGGGACCCCGGGCCGTACGGCGCAGATGCCGCGGACCCAGATGTCCACCGGGACGCCCGCCTGGGCGGCCCGGTACAGGGCGTCGATCAGGGCCTCGTCGACGATGGAGTTCATCTTGAGCCGCACGTACGCGGGGCGGCCGGCCCGGTGGTGGTCGGCCTCCTTGTCGATCCGGGCGATGAGCCCGTCCCGCAGCGACTTCGGCGCGGTCAGCAGCCGGCGGTAGGTCTCGCGCCGCGAGTACCCGGACAGCCGGTTGAAGAGGTCGGAGAGGTCCGCGCCGACCTGTGGGTCGGCGGTGAGCAGGCCGAGGTCCTCGTAGAGCCGGGCGGTCTTGGGGTGGTAGTTGCCGGTGCCGACGTGCGAGTAGCGGCGCAGCGTCTCGCCTTCCTGGCGGACGACGAGGGACAGCTTGCAGTGGGTCTTGAGGCCGACGAGGCCGTAGACGACGTGGCAGCCGGACTCCTCCAGCTTGCGCGCCCACTTGATGTTGGCCTGTTCGTCGAAACGGGCCTTGATCTCGACGAGGACGAGGACCTGCTTGCCGGATTCCGCGGCGTCTATCAGGGCGTCCACGATGGGGGAGTCGCCGGAGGTCCGGTACAGCGTCTGCTTGATCGCGAGGACGTCCGGGTCGGCGGCGGCCTGTTCCAGGAAGGCCTGTACGGAGGTGGAGAAGGAGTCGTACGGGTGGTGCAGCAGCACGTCCCGCTCGCGCAGCGCCGCGAAGATGTCGGGCGCGGAAGCGGACTCCACCTCGGCGAGGTCGCGGTGGGTGCCGGCGATGAACTTCGGGTACTTGAGCTCGGGCCGGTCCAGGGAGGAGATCCCGAAGAGGGCGGTCAGGTCCAGCGGGCCGGGCAGCGGGTACACCTCGGCGGCGCTGACGTTGAGCTCCTGCACCAGGAGGTCCAGTACGCCGGGGTCGATGGACTCCTCGACCTCCAGGCGCACGGGCGGGCCGAAGCGGCGCCGCATGAGTTCCTTCTCCAGGGCCTGCAGCAGGTTCTCTGCGTCGTCCTCCTCGACTTCGAGGTCCTCGTTGCGGGTGACGCGGAACATGTGGTGCGCGAGCACCTCCATGCCGGGGAAGAGCTCCTCCAGGTGCGCGGCGATGACGTCCTCCAGCGGGACGTAGCGCTGCGGCGAGGCCTCCAGGAAGCGGGAGAGGAGCGGCGGGACCTTGACGCGCGCGAAGTGGCGGTGGCCGCTGACGGGGTTGCGTACGACGACGGCCAGGTTCAGGGAGAGGCCGGAGATGTACGGGAACGGGTGCGCGGGGTCCACGGCCAGCGGGGTCAGGACCGGGAAGATCTGGTTGCGGAACAGGGTGAAGAGCCGGGCCTGCTCCTTCTCGGTGAGGTCGGGCCACCGGATGAGGTGGATGCCCTCCTCGGCGAGCTGCGGGGCGATGTCCTGCTGGTAGCAGGCGGCGTGCCGGGCCATGAGTTCGCGCGAGCGGGTCCATATCAGGTCCAGCACTTCGCGGGGCTGCAGGCCGGAGGCCGAACGGGTGGCGACGCCGGTCGCGATGCGGCGCTTGAGGCCCGCGACGCGGACCATGAAGAACTCGTCCAGGTTGCTGGCGAAGATCGCGAGGAAGTTCGCGCGTTCCAGCAGCGGGGTGGCCGGGTCCTCGGCGAGCTCCAGGACGCGTTCGTTGAAGGCGAGCCAGCTGCGTTCCCGGTCGAGGAACCGCCCGGCGGGCAGCTCGTCGCTGTCCTTGCCGTCGTAGGCGTCCGGGTCGGAGTCGAGGTCGGGCGCGAGATCCGGCGCGAGATCGACGTGGGGGCGGTGCGCGGCTATGGAGCCTATGCGCGTCTTCGCCGCGGGGGACGTGTGAGACGGGTGCTGGGCGGGGACCTCGGTGGGGCCTGCGCTGGGCTGGTGGCTCATGACTCCATTCTTCCGCGCGAGCGGAAGGACAGGCGCGTCGGACGTGTCGGCCGTCAGCCTGAGTCGCGGATGCATGGGGGGAGACTGGCAAGCGCTGCTTAATGGGCGGTGAATGGCGCATGGCTTCCAGGCTCTGCCTGGCGCACGAGTACGTCGCGGCAGCGGGCCGGGGGCGTACGCCGGCCGTCACGGCGGGGGAACGGCGCGGGTACCGGCCCGGGGGCGTACGCCGGCCGTCACGGCGCGGGGGCGACGCGGGGGCGGACCCCGGGCTCATGCCGGCGCCCGCCCGCGTGCGCGGTGCGGGTCCCGGCGCGCGGGACCCGTACCGCGGCGCCCGTGCGGCTCAGCTCTCCGTGCGGTACATCAGGTCCACCTCGTGGGTGGTGAAGCCGAGGCCCTCGTAGACGGCCAGGGCGGCCGGGTTGTCGGCGTCGACGTACAGCATGGCGGTGGGCAGGCCCGCCTCGGCGAGGTGGCGCAGGCCGATCGCGGTGAGTGCCTTGCCGAGGCCGCCGCCCTGGGCGCCGGGGCGGACCCCGACGACGTAGACCTCGCCGAGCCGCTCGTCGGCGTGGACCTTCGTCCAGTGGAAGCCGATCAGCTCGCCGTCGCGCTCGGCGAGGAAGAAGCCCTTGGGGTCGAACCAGGTCTGGCCCATCCGGTCGTCCAGGTCGCGCTGGGTCAGGGCGCCCTGCTCGGGGTGGTGGGCGAAGGCGGCGGCGTTCGCGGCGAGCCAGGCCGCGTCGTCGGCGCCGGGGACGAAGGTGCGGACGGTGACGCCGGGCGGCAGGGCCGCTTCGGGAAGCCGCGGCGCCTCGGGGCCGAGGGGACGGCGCAGCTGGCGCAGTTCGCGGAAGAGGGTCAGGCCGAGTACCTGGGCGAGGTGGCGGGCGGCGGGCTTGCCGCCGTGCGCCCACACCCGGATCCGCTTGCCGGAGGCGGCGAGCAGGGCCGAGCCGAGGGCCCGGCCGTGGCCGCGGCCGCGCAGTGAGGGGTCAACGACGAGTTCGGCGGCGGGGGCCTCCACCGGGTCGGTGTCCTCCAGTTGCCCGTATCCGGCGAGCCGTTCCCTGTCGGTGAGGAGGAAGTGCCGGATGCCCTCGCGGCGGCCGCCGCGGAGTTGGAGCCGGCCCTGTTCGGACACGGCGGTGGTGCCGTCGCTCCGCGCCGCGTCAGCGATCAGGGCCAGTACCGCGTCGGCCTGTTCCCCCGTCAGCTCGTCGAGGATGTCAATCTGCCGTCCCGGCTCAAGGGCCGCTGCTGCGTCAGTCATGACTCCACCGTACGACCGCAACCTGCCCGTAACCGATTAGGGCCTGACATGCTACGCGCGTTGACCTTAGGCTTCGGCGGACCTCCCAAGTTGTCTCGCTGTCCACAAAGGGGAACAAATGTCAGCGACGCCACAACGGCACCGCCGAGCCCGCCGGTTGACCTTCACCGCCCTCGCCCTCACGGCGGGGGCCGGCGCGATGGTCGCCGCCGCCCTTCCGGCCGGTGCCGCGAGTGGTGGCGGTGCGGCCAAGAGCCGCACCGTCGACGTGCAGATGCTGTCGTTCAACGACTTCCACGGCACGCTGGAGCCCCCGCAGGGCTCGTCCGGCACCGTGAGCGAACGGCAGGCCGACGGCACCACCAAGGCCATACCCGCAGGCGGCGTCGAGTACATGGCGTCGGCCCTGCGCGAGGCCCGCAAGGGCCACGAGTACTCGGTCACCGCCGCGGCCGGCGACATGATCGGCGCCAGCCCGATGATGTCCGGCATGTTCCACGACGAGCCGACCATCGAGGCGCTGAACAAGCTGGGGCTGGACGTCACCAGCGTCGGCAACCACGAGTTCGACGAGGGCAAGACCGAGCTCCGCCGTATGGCGTACGGCGGTTGCCACCCCGTGGACGGCTGCTTCGAGTATGGCAAGACGTTCGGTGGATCGCAGTTCCAGTACCTCGCGGCCAATGTGACGGACGAGAAGACCAAGCGTCCGTTGATGTCGCCCACCTTCATCTGGAAGAAGGGGGACGTGAAGATCGGCTTCATCGGCGTGACCCTGGAGGGCACGCCGGACGTCGTGACCGCCGAGGGGGTCAAGGGCCTCAAGTTCGGTGACGAGGTCGAGACGATCAACAAGTACGCCAACGAGCTGAACAAGCAGGGCGTGAAGTCGATCGTCGCGCTGATCCACGAGGGCGGTCTGCCCGCGAGCGGCGCGTACAACTACGACTGCGACGCGCCCGGCGCGGGCGCGGGCGTCTCGGGTGCCATCGTCGACATCGCCAAGAACGTCGACCCGAAGGTCGACGCGCTGGTGACGGGCCACACGCACCAGGCGTACGCCTGCAACATCCCGGACCCGGCGGGCAACCCGCGCATGGTGACCTCGGCGGCCTCCTACGGCCGGCTGTTCACGGACACCACCCTCACCTACGACCGGCAGACCAAGGACATCGTCCGTACGCCGGTCAGCTCGCCCAAGCCGGTCCAGAAGGTCGTCAGCCGTGACCTGCCGAAGGCGGGCGACATGACCGAGCTGATCCAGCGCTGGAACGCGCTCGCCGCGCCCATCGCGAGCCGCCCCGAGGGCTACATCTCGGCGGACGTGCCGGGCCGTGGTTCGGAGGCGCCGGAGAAGCCGCTCGGTGACCTGATCGCCGATGCCCAGCTGGAGGCGCTCGCGCCGGCCGACAAGGGGGGTGCGCAGCTCGCGATCATGAACCCGGGCGGTATCCGCGCGGACCTGGCCTACAAGGCCGCCGGTAACGAGGGCGACGGCGTGGTGACGTACGGGGAGTCGTACACCGTCCAGCCGTTCACCAACATGATGAACGTGGTCGACCTGACCGGTGCCCAGCTGATCACCGCTCTCCAGCAGCAGGTGTCCGGGCCGGTCAACGGCCCCAACCCGAAGATCCTGCAGGTCTCCAAGGGCTTTACGTACACGCTGGACATGACGAAGGCGGGCGTGGACCGCGTCGTCGTGGACTCGGTGCGGCTGAACGGCACAGCGATCGACCCCGCCAAGACCTACCGGGTCGCGATGAACGAGTTCCTCGCGGGCGGCGGCGACGGCTTCACCGTCCTCAAGGAGCACAAGAACAAGCTGGTCGGCGCGTCCGACCTGGAGTGCTTCAACGCGTACCTGAACAAGTCCTCGGCGGCGGCCCCGATCGCCCCGCCGGCGGCGGACCGGATCACGGTCGTCAAGTAGTACGAGGAGTACGAGGAGTACGAGCAGTAACGAGTACGACCAGGGGCGGCGGGCCGGACGGCCCGACGCCCCTGGGGCGTTCTCTGCGGCGTTCTCTGCGGCGTTTCAGAGTCCGGCGAGGAACTTCCGGACGGCCTCGTGGAAGCCGTCCGGGTCGGTGAACGGCACGAAGTGGTCCCCGTCGAGGGGTGTGTACGAGGTCCCGGGCCGCCGGGTGAACATGGCGTCGGCGGTGTCCTTCCGGAGCGTCTGGCTGCGGGTGCCGTGGATCAGCAGGGCCGGACAGGTGCTCGCGAGCCAGCTGTCCCAGTGGTCGCCGCGGCAGGCCTCGGCGGAGTCGGTCATGTCCTGCGGGTGGAACGGCAGCCGCCAGCCCCCGCCGCCGGGGAGCGGGCGCAGCGCCTGTTCGACGAACCGGGAGCCCACCGGCCCGGCCGCGGCGAGGAGTTCCTCCCGGGTGGGGGCGGTGTACCGCATGCCCCCGAGGAAGGTGAAGAGCCCTCCCGCGGTGTCGGGGACGATCTGCACGGTGGCGTCCACGTTGACCAGGGCGCAGACCCGGCCGGGGTGGGCGGCGGCCAGCTGGTAGGCGGTGATCCCGCCGAGGGAGTAGCCGAGTACGGCGACGGGCTCGTCCAGGCCGAGGTGGTCGAGGAGCGCGACGGCGTCGCCGATGTACCCGGCGCGGCCGTAGTCGGCGGCCCGGTCGGAGTCGCCGTGCCCGCGCTGGTCGGGGGCGATGACCCGCCACCCGTCGCCGAGCACGGCGGCGAGGCCGGCGAAGGCGAGGCCCTCGGACATGCCCCCGTGCAGCGCGAGGAGCGGGCGGCCGGGGCCGCCGAAGTCGAGGTAGGACAAGGCGCGGCCGTCGATCGTCAGCGTGTGGCGCATGGTTTCGCTCTCCCCTGTGAGGCCTTCGGTGACGGGTACGACCCTGCCAGGATTTGGGCAGGCGCGCAATACATATGTCTTGGGCGTTCGCCCAAATGCTTGCGCGGATACGATCCCGCCATGGGAAATCGCGAGGACCTGCTGGCCGGAGCGCGCCGCTGCCTGGAGGAGAAGGGGTACCTGCGCACCACCGTGCGCGACATCGCATCGGCCGCGCAGGTGAGCATGGCCGCCATCGGCTACCACTTCGGATCGCGTGAGGCCCTGCTCAACCAGGCGCTGTCCGCGGCCATGGACGAATGGGCGGCCTCGGCCGGCCGGCTCGCCGGACAGGGGGACACCGCCGCCGAGCGCTACGCCGACATGTGGGACCGCAAGATCGCGGACTTCGGCGAGATGCGCTGGCTGTGGACGGCCTCCGTCGAGGCCTTCGTGCACGCGCAGTCCTCGCCCCCGCTGCTCGCGGTCCTCGCCGAAGACCAGCGCCGCTCCCGCCGGATGGTCGCGGCCCAGTGGCGGGGCGTGCCGCAGGAGGAGGTCGCGGAGGAGGACGTACGGGGCCTCGGGTCGGTGCACCTCGCGCTGCTGACCGGGGTGATGGTCCAGTGCCTCACCGACCCGGAGCAGGCGCCGAACGGGCGCGAGCTCGCCCAAGGCCTGCGCGCCATGGCCGAGTTGCTCGAAAGATGACCCGTACCGACGGGTAGTAATGGCCGCTGCCGCACGCCATACTCCGGTCCGACCACTGGACCGGAAAAAGGGGCGGGCATGGCACTGGATCGGCGTGGATTCCTCACCGGGGCGCTGGCGGCGGGCGCGGGCGCCGCGATGACCCTGGGGACCGCGGCCCCGGCATCGGCCCGGACGGCCCCCGCCGCGCGCGCCGCGCTCGGCACCCAGGACTGGATGGCCGGCCTCGCCGACTCCACCCCGCTCCAACGGATGACGATCCCCGGCACCCACGACTCGGGCGCCACCAAGGGCGGCCTCTACGTCGCCTGCCAGAACACCTCGATCGCCCAGCAGCTCGACTCCGGCATCCGGTTCCTCGACGTCCGCTGCCGCGTCACCGGCGGCTCCTTCGCCATCCACCACGCGGCGTTCTTCCAGGACCTGATGTTCGGCGACGTCCTCGTGGCCTGCTGGAACTTCCTCGCCGCGCACCCTTCCGAGACCGTCCTGATGCGGGTCAAGCAGGAGTACTCGGGCGAGAGCGACGCGACCTTCCGGGCCGTCTTCGACGACTACCTCGACAACCGCGGCTGGCGCCCCCTGTTCCGGATAGCCGACGCCCTGCCCGCCTCGCTCGGGCAGGCCCGCGGGAAGGTGGTGCTGCTCGCCGACAACGGCGGGCTGCCGGGTCTGCGCTACGGCGACGGCAACGTCTTCGACATCCAGGACGACTACAACGCCGAGCCGTTCGCCAAACGGGGCAAGATCGAGGACCAGTTCCGCCGGGCCGCGGGGCAGCCCGGCAAGCTCTTCGTGAACTACACCAGCACCGCCGCGTACATGCCGCCCCGCTGGAACTCCGACCGGCTCAATCCGCAGGTCCACGGCTTTGTCGACGGCGCGGAGTTGGCCGGCCGGATCGGGCTCGGCATCGTCCCCATGGACTTCCCGAACACCCGCTCCGGCCTGGTCGCCTCACTGATCCGGCACAACTGACGACGGCGGCGGCGGCGCGGGTGGCGACGTCGGCGGCGCGGCGGGCGGCGCGGGCGGCGGGGTCGGGGCGCCCGGGATGCGGAGCACCGCCTCCGTGCCCGGGCCGCCGTCCGCCGGCGCCCGCAGCTCGGCACTCCCGCCCGCACGGTCCGCCGTACGGGCCACGATCGACAGGCCCAGCCCGCTGCCGGGCAGGGCACGGGCCGACGGGGAGCGCCAGAACCGCTCGAAGACGTGCGGGAGGTCGTCGGCCGGGACGCCGGGCCCGTGGTCCCGTACGGTCAGCTCCCCGCCCCGCAGCGCCACTTCCACCGCGCCGCCCGGCGGGCTGAACTTCACGGCGTTGTCCAGCAGGTTGACCACCGCCCGCTCCAGCGCGGCCGCCTCGCCCCGTACGTACCAGGGCCGCAGGTCCGAACCGAAGACGAGTTCGGGACCGCGCAGGCGCGCCCGGGCCAGCGCGGTCTGCGCGATGTCGTGCAGGGCCACCACCTCCAGGCGTACGTGGGCCGCGGCATCCGGCCGGGACAGCTCCTGGAGGTCCCCGATCAGCGCCGCCAGCTCCGTCATCTGCGCCTTGACCGAGGCCAGCAGCTCCTTGCGGTCCTGCGGCGGGATGGCCCGGCCGGTCTCCTCGCTGCGCGCCAGCAGTTCGATGTTGGTCCGCAGAGAGGTCAGCGGAGTGCGCAGCTCGTGCCCGGCGTCCGCGATGAGCTGGGCCTGCCGGTCCCGGGACGAGGCCAGGGCAGCCGTCATCGAGTTGAACGACCGCGACAGGCGGGCGATCTCGTCGTCGCCCTCGTCCGGGATCCGAACGGTGAGGTCCTCGGTGCGCGCGATGTGCTCCACGGCGCCGGTGAGTTCGTCGACCGGCCGCAGACCCGTCCGCGCCACCCACAGCCCCGCCACGCCCGCGCCGACCACGCCGACGCCCGAGACGAACAGCAGCACCCAGGCCAGGGTGGACAGCGGCCTGTCGACGTCGGCGAGCGGTTTGGCGACGGAGATGGCCACGGTTCCGCCGACCGGCCCACTGACGTTCACCGGCTGGGTGTACACGCGCACCGGCGTGCCCTCGGTGGTGCGGCCGTCGTACAGCACGGGCCCGCGCCGGCCCTGGGCGACCTCGAGGTCGTACGCGGTCACGGGGAGGGTGTTCTTGCCGTCCACCCAGCACCGCCCGCCCGCGGGCAGGACGATCTGCACCTGGGCGCTCAGGTTGTTGACGATGGCGCCGGGCACCTTCTCGCGGCAGCCGACCTCCGACAGGGTCTGGTTGGCCTGCGCGCTGGCGTTGGTGGAGCGCAGGGAGCTGTCGAGCTGGTCCCGCAGCTGCGTACGGACCATGAACCAGCTGACGACGGCGACGGCCGCCACCGCCACCGCCACCGCTACGGTCACCAGCAGCGCCAGCCGGGAGCGCAGCGGCAGGGCACGGAACCGGTCGACCGGGCTCATTCCGGTCCGCTCTCACCGGCGCGCAGGACGTACCCCACCCCGCGCACGGTGTGCACGAGCCGGGGTTCGCCGCCCGCCTCGGTCTTGCGGCGCAGGTACATGACGTACACGTCGAGGGAGTTGGAGCTGGGCTCGAAGTCGAAGCCCCAGACCGTTTTCAGGATCTGCTCGCGGGTCAGGACCTGGCGGGGGTGGGAGAGGAACATCTCCAGCAGCGTGAACTCGGTACGGGTGAGTTCCACGGGGCGCCCGGCCCGGGTGACCTCGCGGGTGGCGAGGTCCATGCGCAGGTCGCCGAAGGCGAGGCCGTGCTCCGGCTGTGCGCCGCCGGGCGCGGGTGCGGCGTAGGCGCTGCGGCGCAGCAGGGCGCGGACCCGGGCGAAGAGCTCGTCCAGCTCGAAGGGCTTGACGAGGTAGTCGTCGGCCCCCGCGTCCAGCCCCGTGACGCGGTCGCCGACGGTGTCGCGGGCCGTCAGCATCAGGATCGGGGTGGTGCTGCCCGAGGCGCGCAGCCGGCGGGCGGCGGTCAGACCGTCCATGCGGGGCATCTGGATGTCCAGGACGATCAGGTCGGGGGCGTACGAAGCCGCCTTGTCGAGGGCGTCGAGCCCGTCGACGGCGGTCTGCGCCGCGTACCCCTCGAAGGCCAGGCTGCGGCGCAGGGCCTCACGGACGGCCGGCTCGTCATCGACGACGAGGACGCGCTGGGGGTCGCCTTCGGCGCTCCCGGCAGTCGTTGCAGCCATGGTCGGGTCCCCCAGGGTGGTGGTCGGTCGGTGATCGGCGGCTCCCCCAGGCTAGGTCAGTAGGAGTTGAGGCCGCTGTCGTCGCTGCCGCCGTTGTCGGTGCCGTTGTCGGCACCCGGTCCGGTGCCGGTTCCGCCGTGGCGCAGGGAGGACAGGTCGCCCTTGATCGTGTTGACCGGGATGGCGAAGCCGAGGCCGACGCTGCCGGCGCTGGAGCTGTCCGAGGAGGGCGAGTAGATCGCCGAGGGCATTCCGACGATCTCGCCGTTCATGTTGACGAGGGCGCCGCCGGAGTTGCCCGGGTTGAGGGAGGCGTCGGTCTGGATCGCCTTGTACGAGGTGCTGTCCTTGCCGGTGTCGCCGTTGAACTGCCGGCCGTCGTAGGAGAACGGCCAGCCGTCGCCGCCCTGGCGGCGCTGCGGGGGCTGCTCCTCGGACTTGGGGACGCTCACGTCCCGGTTCAGCGCCGAGACGATGCCGCTGGTGACGGTGCCGGTGAGGCGGTCGGGGGAGCCGATGGCGACGACCTGGTCGCCGACGCGCAGGTTGTCGGAGTTGCCGAGGTGGGCGGGCTTGAGGCCGGAGGCGCCCTGGAGCTTGATGAGGGCCAGGTCCTTGGCGGGGTCGGTGCCGAGGGTCTTGGCGGCGTACTTCTTGCCGTCGCTCATCGTCACCTGGATCTCGGAGGCGCCGGCGACGACGTGGTTGTTGGTGACGATCTCGCCGTCGGCGGTGAGGACGATGCCGGAGCCGGTGCCCTGGCCGGAGCCGGTGCGGGTGTCGATGCGGACGACGGAGGGGCTGACCTGTTCGGCCACGCCGGAGACGGTGCCGCTGCTGGACTGCGAGACGTTGGTGCCGGTGAAGGCGCCGGTGCCGGTGCCGTGCTGGGCGAGCAGCCCTTCCACGGCGGCGGCGGTCCCGCCGCCGACGAGGGCGGCGGCGAGCGCGACGGCGGCGAGCAGCGCGACGGGGCGGCGGGGACGTGGTGCGGCGGCCGCCGGCGGGTACGCGGGCGGCGGGTACGCGGGTGGCGGGGGGTACTCCTGCGGGTAGTTGCCTTCGCGGCGGAAGCTGTCGGTCATGTCCCAGACTGTGTCCCCGGATGATGAGAGCATTCTGAGTCCCGTCTGAGAAGCCCGACAGAACCGCGTATGCCCGATATAAGGTCCCGCCTCGACGCCGACAGAGCTGGGGCGGGGGCACGTTCGTGTGCGCCGCCGCTGCGGGGGCCGGCCCCCGAACCCCCGCGCCTCAAACGCCGGCGGGGCTGGAGGGGTGCGCCTCGATCGACGGCGGGGCTGGAGGGGTGCGCCTCCATCGCCGGCGGGCTGGAGGGGCCTCAAACGTCGGCGGGACCGGCAGGGGGGCGGGGCCCCGGGCCCCGCGTCCTGGGGCTGGGAGGGCTTCCAGCTGCTGCTGCTGGGAATCGCGGGGCTGGTGAGGGGGTCCGGGGCGGAGCTCCGGGGAACGGGGGAAGGGCGGGTAGGGGACAGCCCCGCAGGGCCCCACCGGCCCGCAGGCGTCAGCCTGCCCCGCCCGGGCACCGGCGGACGTCGGCGCAGCGCACCGAGGATCCGCAGGAATCCTCATCCGGCCCGCGGGCGCCAGGGGGCCCCGCCCCGGGAACCGACGGACGGAGTCCGGCGCAGCGCGCCGAAGCCCGCAAGGCCCGCCAGGGCCGAGCGGTGCGAGGCGCGCGTCGAGAGGGGTGACCCGCCAGGGCCGAGCGGTGCGAGGCGCGCGTCGAGTGGGGTGACCCGCCAGGGCCGAGCGGTGCGAGGGGCGCGTCAGGAAGGACGGCAGCCGCAGGAGCGGCGGATCACCAGGGCCGACGGGAACTGCTTCAGCCGCTCGCGGCGGGAGCCGGCCACGCGCAGGGCGTCGTCCAGGACGAGATCCACCGCCGCGCGGGCCATCGCCGGCCGGTCCGAGGCGATCGTCGTCAGCGGCGGGTCCGTCAGGGCGGCTTCCTTGACGTCGTCGAAGCCGGCCACCGCCAGCTCCCCCGGCACGTCGATCCGCAGCTCCCGAGCCGCCCGCAGCACGCCGATCGCCTGGTCGTCCGTCGCGCAGAAGATCGCCGGGGGCCGGTCCGGCCCCGACAGGACCTCCAGGGCCACCTTGTACGCGTCGTAGCGGTTGTACGGGGCCTCGAACAGCCGGCCCTCCACCGACCGCCCCGCCTCCAGCATCGCCCGGCGCCAGCCCTCGACGTGGTCCGCGACCGGGTCGCCCACCGACGGGGTGTTCTCGACGCCGCCGATGCAGGCCACGTACGGGTGCCCGTGCTCCAGCAGGTGCCGCGTCGCGAGCTGCGCGCCGCCGATGTCGTCGGTGATGACCGCGACGTCGTCGATCGCCTCGGGCCGCTCGTGCAGCAGCACGATCCGCGCGTCCCACGCCTCGATCTCCGACGCCGCGCGCTCGCTCATGCCCTGGCTGACCAGGATCAGGCCCGACACCCGCATGCCGAGGAAGGCCCGCAGGTAGTGGACCTCGCGCTCGTCGCGGTAGTCGGAGTTGCCGACCAGCACCATCTTCCCGCGCTCGGCGGCTGCCTGTTCGACCGCGTGCGCCATCTCCGCGAAGAACGGCTGCCGCGCGTCGGGCACGATCATGCCTATGAGGTCGGTGCGCCGCGAGGCCATCGCCTGGGCCACCCGGTCTGGCCGGTAGCCCAGGTCCTTGATGGCGGCGAGTACACGCTCGCGCGTGGCCGGGGCAACCGGCCGGGGTCCGTTATTGATGACGTAGCTCACGACGGCGGTAGAGGTACCCGCAAGTCGCGCCACGTCATCCCGCGTCACCTTGGCCACGCGCGGCAGTCTACGCGGGGTGACCTACCTCTGGGCAGGGCGTCCTGCCGACTGGACCGTTACCGGTGCTTCCTCCATACGGGGGAGGGCCGCGGCGGCCTGGGCCGCCGCTTCCGCGGCCGCCCGCTCCACCTTCTCCGGCGTGACGAAGCGGTAGCCGACGTTGCGCACCGTACCGATCAGCGACTCGTGCTCGGGGCCGAGCTTGGCACGCAGCCGCCGGACGTGGACGTCCACCGTCCGGGTGCCGCCGAAGTAGTCGTAGCCCCACACCTCCTGGAGGAGCTGGGCGCGCGTGAAGACCCGGCCCGGGTGCTGGGCGAGGTACTTGAGCAGCTCGAACTCCTTGAAGGTGAGGTCCAGGACCCGCCCCTTGAGCTTCGCGGAGTACGTCGCCTCGTCGACCGACAGGTCACCGTTGCGGATCTCCATCGGGGAGTCGTCCGAGCCGAGCTGCTGCCGGCCGGTGGCCAGCCGCAGCCGCGCCTCGACCTCGGCCGGTCCGGCGGTGTCGAGGAGGACGTCGTCGATGCCCCAGTCGGCGGTCACGGCCGCGAGGCCGCCCTCGGTGACGACGAGGAGCAGCGGGCAGCCGGGCCCGGTGGAGCGCAGCAGCTGGCACAGCGAGCGCACCTGCGGGAGGTCGCGGCGGCCGTCGATGAGGATCACGTCGGCGCCGGGCGTGTCCACGAGGGCCGGGCCCTCCGCGGGGGCGACCCGGACGTTGTGCAGCAGCAGGCCGAGGGCGGGCAGCACCTCGGCGGACGGCTGCAGGGCGTTGGTGAGGAGCAGGAGCGAGCTCATGCCCGACCACCTGCCCGGGTCGGGTGGTCGTGCACGCCCGTGTGCGCGTGCACGGTTCGCTGGTCCATCACTCGGTTCCTCCTCGGTCCCGTCGAGGACTTTCGCGGCACTGCTTCGTACGACTTCGTGCGGCGCCTGCCCGGTCCCCGCGCCCTGAGGCCCGGACGGCACCTGTTCTCGGTCCGTTCAACGTGCTGAAAGCACAAAAGGACCCGGGGGCAACGTTGCCCGGATCCTCTGCACCGCCAGGATAGCCCACCTGCCCTCGAGGGGCCGAGGTTCCCGCTGATCCCGCTTCTGTGGTTCCCGCCACGCCGGGCATCCGGTGGGAGGCGTCATCATGGAGGCCGACGGTAGAGAGCCGACGATGGGAGCAGCAGTGGCAACCGGAACCATCCGCTACTGGGCGGCGGCCAAGGCCGCGGCCGAGACGGCGGAGGAGCCGTACTCGGCGCGCACGCTGGCCGAGGCGCTGGACGCCGTGCGGGAACGCCACCCGGGTGAACTGACCCGGGTCCTGCTGCGCTGCTCCTTCCTCGTGAACGACGAGCCTGTGGGCAAGCGCCCGCACGATGCCGTCCTGCTGACGGAAGGGGGCACCGTCGAGGTGCTCCCGCCGTTCGCGGGCGGGTGAGCGGGAGCCGATGAGCAACTCCGACGAACAGCAGCCGCAGCCGCACGAGCCGCACCAACAGCCCCGTGGGCGGCACGGGCGGCACGGGCACGAGCAGCACGGGCACGCGCAGCACGGGCACGAGCAGGCCCCGTACGGGACCCAGACCTGGCAGTCCGAGACCTGGGAGACCGGCTACCAGCCGGTGCAGCAGGCCCCGCAGTCGCCCGCTCCGCCGCTGGGCGGGGTGCCGGGCCAGCAGCAGCCGCCCGTCGCGCCCGACGGATGGTTCCGCGACGAGGCCCCGGCGGGCCCGGGCCAGGCGCCGTCCGGGTGGGCCGCCGAGACCGCGTACCTGCCGCCGTACCGGGAGCAGCCTCCCGTACAGCCCCAGCCCCAGCCCCAGCCCCAGCCCCAGCCGCAGCAGCAGCCCGTCGCGCCCGAGGGGTGGTTCCGCGAGGAGGCCCCGGCGGCCGCGGCGCAGGCGCCCGCGTCCGAGTGGGCGGCCGAGACGGCGTACCTGCCGCCGGTGAGGGAGGACGCCGGCCCGCAGGGCTGGTTCCGCGAGGAGGCCCAGGCACCCGCACCCGATGGGAACTGGGCCGGGTCCGCGGCCTACCTCCCGCCCCAGGCGGCCGCTCCCCAGGCCCCGGACGCCGCGGCCACCGCGTACCTGCCGCCGGTCCGGAACGACGACGCCGCGGCCACCGCCTACCTGCCCCCGGTCCGGAACGACGACGCCGCGGCCACCGCCTACCTGCCGCCGGTCCCGGGCAACGACTCCGGGGCCACGGCCTACCTGCCGCCGGTCCCGGGCAACGACTCCGGGGCCACGGCCTACCTGCCGCCGATCACGGACGCGACGGCCCCGCCGGTGCAGGCCGCACCGGCCGCGCACGCCGCGCCCGACGAGGAGCCCGAGTACTCGCCGCCCACCCTGGCGGGGAACACGCTGCGCGCCGTCGACCCCGCGCAGGCCCGCGCCGAGGGCCGGTCGCCGATCATCGACCCCGGCCCGCAGTCGGCCGTACTGACCGCCGCCCTCGGGCTGCTGCTGGCCGGCGCCGCCGCGTTCGGCGACCTCGCGCTGCTCGTGCCGCTGATCGCCCTCCAGGGGCTCACCGCGGCCGGCTGGTTCCGCCTCAACGGCATGTGGCCCGCCCGCCAGGGCATCGTCCTCGCCTTCGCCGGAGCCGTCGTCGCCGACGCGGCGGTGCTCGCGGTGGACGACGTGTACGGCCCCGGCGCGATCATCGGCACCCTCGGTGCCTGGGTGCTGCTCACGCTGGTCCTCCAACTGCGCAGCCACGCAGACCCCGACGAGCGGATGTACGGGCTGATGGCCTCGGTGGCCTCCGCGGCACTCGCCATCGTCTGCGCCGGGTTCCTGGCCGCGGGCTCGCCCGCCGTCGGCGTCGGCGCGACAGCGGTGGCGGTGGCCGTCTTCGCCCGCGCGCTGCCGCTCCCGACCCCGGCCTCCGTCGCCGTCTCGCTGGCCGCCGCGGCCGGCGCGGGCATCGCGGTCGGTTCGCTGAACGGTCTCGGGGCAGGCGGGGCACTGGTCGGTCTGGCCGCCGGTGTGTGCGCGCTGGTCGGCCTGCGGGTGGCCGCGTACGACTACCCGTCGAAGTTCGTGCACATGACGGCCGGTGTCGCGCTGCCGCTCGCGGCCGCCGCCCCTGCCGTCTACCTGATGGGCCGGGTGGTCGGCTGACCGCCGTGCTGACGGCGGCCACATGGCCGGACATGGTCAACTAGAGCGCACGTACCGATCAGTAGGGGGAGGGGAACGTGCGTCTTCTACGCGCCGTCGTCATCATCGCAGTGATCCTGGGCGGGCTCTTCGTGGGCGTCGACCGCTGGGCGGTCGGTTACGCCGAGAACCGGCTCGCCGACCGGATACAGGCCCGGCAGGGGCTCGCGGGCAGTGCGGAGGTGGACATCCACGGGTTCCCGTTCCTGACGCAGGCGCTCAGCCACGACCTCGACCAGGTCGACGTCACCCTCAAGGGCGTCGAGGCCACCGCGGACGGCCGCAAGACCCGCCTCACCCGGCTCGACGCCGCCTTCCACGGGGTGAAGCTGAACGGCGACTACAGCGGCGGCACGGCCCGGCGCGCCGAGGGCACCGCCTTCGTCTCGTACGCGGACCTGACCGAGGCCTCGCAGACCGGTGTCACCGTCGCCTACGGCGGCACGCCGGGCAAGGTGAAGGTCACCGCCCGGGTGGAGATCCTCGGCAAGACCCTGACGCGCAGCGTCGTGTCGACGGTCAGCCTCGCGGACGCCCCGTCCGGCAAGGGGAAGATCGTCCGGGTGCACGCCGACGAGGTGCCGGGGGAGGGGATCCCCGGTATCGAGCGGCTCATCCGCAAGCAGACGGACTTCGACCGCTCCGTCGACGGCGGCCTGCCGGCCGGGCTCCAGCTCTCCACGCTGACCTCGGACGAGCAGGGCGTACACCTCTCCCTGACGGGTACGGACGTGGTCCTGGCCGGCCAGTAGGACGACCCGGCCCGCACGGTGGCCGGATCGTGAGACGGACGGTCCGATCCGCAGGAGAACGGGCCGCAACGAAGAGCCCCGGAGGCCGTACCACGGCCTCCGGGGCTCTTCACATCCCGCCATTCGGACGATCCTGTCTCGGAATATGACACACCGGTGACAGGGCGGCCGATTCGTCCCTACGATCCCTACCTATGAAGCATCAGCAGGCGGACCTCACGAAGCGGCGGGCAGTAGACCTGTGTCGCGTCGCCGCCATGCTCTGTCGCTCCGTCTAGCGGTGTGAGCCCTTCCGCTCCACCGGCCGTCGACGGCCTTTCCCGCGTGACCGATTCCGCGACCCGCCCGGCTGCCCCCTGACGCCTCCCCGCGCAGGGCTCACGGCCGGTCGCCGGAGCACCGCGCACGAGCACCACCCCGCAGCAGCACCCGCACCGTCCCGCCGCACACTGCCCCGGAGGAGAACACCATGAGCCGCAGCGACGTCCTCGTCGACGCCGACTGGGTCGAGGCCCACCTGAACGACGCCAACGTCGTCATCGTCGAGGTGGACGAGGACACGTCCGCGTACGACAAGAACCACATCACCAACGCCGTCCGGATCGACTGGAAGAGCGACCTCCAGGACCCGGTCCGCCGCGACTTCGTGGACCAGGAGGGCTTCGAGAAGCTGCTGTCCGCCAAGGGCATCTCCAACGACGACACCGTCGTCCTCTACGGCGGCAACAACAACTGGTTCGCTTCCTACGCCTACTGGTACTTCAAGCTCTACGGCCACCAGGACGTCCGCCTGCTCGACGGCGGCCGCAAGAAGTGGGAGCTCGACTCCCGCGACCTGGTCGACGGCAAGGACGTCCCGAACCGCCCGGCCACCCAGTACAAGGCCAAGCCCCAGGACGCCTCGATCCGCGCCTTCCGCGACGACGTCGTCGCCGCGATCGGCAACCAGAACCTGGTGGACGTCCGCTCGCCCGACGAGTTCTCCGGCAAGCTGCTCGCCCCGGCGCACCTCCCGCAGGAGCAGTCGCAGCGCCCCGGCCACGTGCCGAGCGCCCGCAACATCCCGTGGTCGAAGAACGCCAACGACGACGGCACCTTCAAGTCCGACGAAGAGCTGACCGCCCTCTACGAGGCCGAGCAGGTGGACCTGTCCAAGGACACCATCGCCTACTGCCGCATCGGCGAGCGCTCCGCGCTCACGTGGTTCGTGCTGCACGAGCTCCTGGGCCAGGAGAACGTCAAGAACTACGACGGCTCCTGGACCGAGTACGGCTCGCTGGTCGGCGTGCCGATCGAGCTCGGTCCGAACAAGTAACCAGCACAAGCCCTCTCCAGGACAGGACAGAGAAACATGTGTGGAGCACAGATCGGCGGGCCCGACCTCGCCACGCTCAAGCCCGGTGAGACCGCCATCCAGGGCCAGGTGACCAAGGACGGCGAGCCCGTCAGCGGTTACGTGCGGCTGCTGGATTCGACCGGCGAGTTCACCGCCGAGGTCCCGACCTCGGCCACCGGCCAGTTCCGCTTCTACGCCGCCACCGGCTCCTGGACGCTGCGGGCGCTCGTCCCCGGTGCCCAGGCGGACCGTGCCGTCGTCGTCGCCGAGGCCGGCGGAGTGACGGACGTGGCGATCGCGGTCTGACCGCTGCTCCACGTACGACCGGCCGAAGGGCCGCACCCCAGGGGGTTGGACGCCACTGGAACGGGGTGCGGCCCTTCGTGCCGTCCGGGATCCCGCCCTACTCTGGAGGTATGTACGCCAGGAGGCGCCGCGTCTACTTCCTGATGATGGGCGGCTGCCTGTTCCTCTTCGTCTCCGCCTGGGCCTTCGTACGCCTGTGGTCGGTCGAGGCCGCCGTCGCGCTGTGCGTCGTCGCCATGGTCATCCCCCCGGTCGCCGCCATGATCGCGAACCGGCGCGGCCCGGACGACCGCTGGTGGGACGACCCGTCGGGCGATCCCAAGTCCGACGAATGGTGGGACGAACTGGACGGAAAGCGGCGCCGGTACGACGGGAACGGCGACCCGAATCCACCGCAATGAGGGAGCGGCGCCGTTCCTCCCCGTGCACCGGGCGCCGATCCTCCCCGTGCGCCAGGCGCTGGTCCTGCAGAGCCGGCTGCCGGCCTGAGGGCGGGTACGGCCTACCTCACAGAGTGCGCCGGTCTCCGGGCCAGTAGGCTTGGGGACCGGCCCGTACACCGCACCGAATCCTCCGAGGAGCACCCCGTGCTTGAGGCAGTCTTCACTTCCCTGCTGATCCTGGTCTGCGTCGGCGTCCTCGCCTTCACCGGCCTGGCCGTGAAGAAGCTGTACCAGGGTCAGCGCTGAGCATCCGCCGCGCCGACCGCCCCGGAACCCCTCACACAGATCGTCTGAGCAGCCACCCATGATCCAGATCCCGTCCGACCTGAACCCGGGCCTCGTGCCCCTCGCCTTCCTCCTCGGTACCTGGGAGGGCGCGGGCGTCTTCGACTTCCCCGGTGAGGAGAAGTGCAACTTCGGCCAGGAAGTCGTCTTCAGCCACGACGGCCGGGACTTCTTGGAGTACACCTCCCACAGCTGGGTCCTCGACGCCGAGGGCAACAAGGTGCGGCCGCTGGAGTCCGAGTCCGGCTACTGGCGCATCGACGGGGACCGCAAGGTCGAGATCGTCATGGTCCGCGACCAGGGCGTCGTCGAGGTCTGGTACGGCGAGCTCGCCGACCAGAAGCCCCAGATCGACCTGGTGACGGACGCCGTCGCGCGCACCGCGGCCTCCGGCCCGTACAGCGGCGGCAAGCGGCTCTACGGCTACGTCAAGAGCGACCTGATGTGGGTCGGCGAGAAGGCCACCCCGGAGGTCGAGCTGCGCCCGTACATGTCGGCCCAGCTCAAGAAGGTCGTCACGCCCGAGGAGGTCGCCGAGATGGCGCGCAACCTCCCGGACATGCCGGACGACGGCATCGCGTTCTTCCGCTGAGCCGCAGGTCCGCCCAGGCCCGCGCAAGGCCGCAGCGCACGCGAGAAGGGGACCTCGGGACCGCCCGCAGGTCCCCTTCGCGCGCTTACACTTGCCGGGTGGTGAGCACCGAGAGCACCGAAGGCACCGATTGGAAGACCGACCTGCGGCGGCGCGGCTACCGGCTGACACCGCAGCGCCAGCTCGTGCTGGAGGCGGTCGACGCCCTGGAGCACGGCACCCCTGACGAGATCCTCGTCCAGGTGCGCAAGACGGCCTCCGGGGTCAACATCTCCACCGTCTACCGGACGCTGGAGCTGCTCGAAGAGCTGGGTCTGGTCTCGCACGCCCACCTCGGGCACGGCGCCCCCACCTACCACCTCGCGGACCGGCACCACCACATCCACCTGGTCTGCCGCGACTGCGCCGAGGTGATCGAGGCCGATGTGGACATCGCCTCCGAGTTCACCGCGAAGCTCCGTACCACCTTCGGTTTCGAGACCGACATGAAGCACTTCGCGATCTTCGGACTGTGCGCCGGCTGCGCCGCCGAGCACCGCTCCGGCTCCGCCTGAGGCTCCGCCCCGGCCCTGCCCGGGAGGGCCGTACGCTTGGTGCCATGACCAGCAGCCCCTTGCTCCATCTCCCCGGCGCCGTACCGGCCGAAGGCCGCGACGAGGGCGTCGCCGCCCACTACGGAGAGCTGTACGGCGAACAGCGCGCCCTCGCGGACGGCCGGGGCTTCGTAGACCTCTCCCACCGCGGAGTCATCACCGTCACCGGACCGGACCGGCTGAGCTGGCTGCACCTGCTGCTCACCCAGCACGTCACCGATCTGCCGCCGGGGCAGGCCACCGAGGCGCTGATCCTCTCCGCGCACGGGCACATCGAGCACGCGCTGTACCTCGTGGACGACGGCGAGACGGTGTGGGCGCACGTCGAGCCCGGCACGCAGGAGGCGCTGATCGCCTACCTGGAGTCGATGAAGTTCTTCTACCGCGTCGAGGTGGCGGACCGCACCGCCGACTTCGCGGTCGTGCACCTGCCGGCCGGCTCCATCGCCGAAGTCGCCAAGGTACTCGCCGTACGCGAGACCCCCCACGGCCGCGACGTGTTCGTCCCGCGCGGTGACCTGGAGGCCTTCGCCGCGGCCCACGGCCCGGCCGCGGGCCTGCTGGCGTACGAGGCGCTGCGCGTGGAGGCGCACCGGCCGCGGCTCGGCCAGGAGACCGACCACCGCACGATCCCGCACGAGCTGGGCTGGATCGGCACCGCCGTGCACCTCCAGAAGGGGTGCTACCGGGGTCAGGAGACGGTGGCCCGCGTCCACAACCTGGGCAAGCCCCCGCGCCGTCTGGTCTTCCTGCACCTGGACGGCTCGGAGGTGCTGCTGCCCGCGCACGGGACGCCCGTACGGCTCGCCTCGGACGGGGAGGAGGGACGGCAGCTCGGCTTCGTGACCACCGCCGTCCGCCACCACGAGCTGGGGCCGATCGCGCTGGCACTGGTCAAGCGGAACGTTCCGGTGGACGCGCCGCTGCTGGTCGGCACGACGGCCGCCGCGCAGGAGGTCGTGGTCGCGCCCTGACGGCCGGGGCGCCGTCCCCGCCGGGACGCCGTCCCCCGCCGGGACTTCGTATACGACAGGACGCCGTATACGAAGCGGACGTCCCGGACCGCTCAGACGTCGATGACGATGGTGAACGGGCCGTGGTTGGTGAGCGAGACGCGCATGTCCGCACCGAACCGGCCCGTCTCCACGGTCGCGCCGAGCGCGCGCAGCTGCGCCACCACCTCGTCGACCAGCGGCTCGGCCACCGGTCCGGGCGCGGCCGCGTTCCAGGTGGGCCGGCGGCCCTTGCGGGCGTCCCCGTAGAGCGTGAACTGGGAGATCACCAACAGCGGCGCGTTCACGTCGCTGCAGGACTTCTCGGCCTCCAGGATCCGCACCGACCACAGCTTGCGGGCCAGCAGCGCCGCCTTCTCCGGCGTGTCGTCGTGGGTGACCCCCACCAGGACGCACAGTCCCTCGCCGACGATCTCCCCGACGGTCTCGCCGGCCACCACGACGCTCGCGCCGTCCACCCTCTGCACCACTGCTCGCATACCACCTGTGTACCAGGCGTGCACCCGTCCGGGGCCGATCGGGTGGCGTGGGACTGCGTCGGCACCGCGGTCAGTGGCACGATGCAGTGAGGCGGTGCCCCCAGCACCGGTCGAGGGGACGGACACGAACGATGAACACCTCTGGTACCTCCGTACCTGTACCCACGTCAGCCACGTCAGCCATGTCAGCCATGTCAGCCATGTCGGCCATGCCATCGGCAGGCCGCCCGCCCGCCCAGCGCAACGGCGACGGCCCGGGACCGACCATCCCGGCCACCGCCCTCGGGCTGCGGGAACTGCGCGCGATGCGCCGCGACGCGCAGCGCGACGAGGCCGACCTGAGCTACGTACGCAGACTCCTGCACGGCCGCATCGACATCCTGCGTGCGGAGCTGGCCCGGCGTACGGACCCCGAGGCGCCGGTGGTGGACCGGCTCTCGGAGATCCTCGCCGACGCCCCGTCCAGCCGCAGCGCCTCCGCCCGGCACGTCACGCTCGGCACCCCGCAGAGCGAGGAGTCCCGGCTGCTGGCGGCCGAGATGCTGTCGGACGTGGAGCTGTCGGACCTGGGCGCCCGGACGGACGCCGAACTGCACGAGGCGATGGCCCGGCTGCTCCGCTACGAGCAGCAGGTCTCGCGGCGCAGGCAGCAGTTGCAGCGCATGGCGGACGACTCCAGCGCGGAGATCACCCGGCGCTACCGGGAGGGCGAGGCACAGGTGGACGACCTGCTGGCGTAGCGCGGGGGCCCGTCCCGCCCGCGCCGAAAATCAGGCGACCTGAACCGGGCGGCCGGTTAGCGTGGGCGGCTATGAGCGCTGACGTGCGGCCGATAGCCGAAGCCGAGATCCGCGAGTGGATCCAGACCGTGAACACCGGTTTCTTGACCGCTGCCGGGGTCACCGAGTCGGATGTGGCCCAGCGGGCCAAGAACGGTGAGCTCGCCCGCACCCAGGGCGCCTTCGATGCCGTCACCGGCCGTTGCGTGGCGACCTTCCGCTCCTTCGCCCAGCGGCTGACGGTGCCCGGCGGCGCGGCCGTGCCCTGCAGCGCGGTCACGAACGTCACCGTGCTGCCCACGCACCGCCGCCAGGGCCTGCTGACCCGGATGATGGCCGCCGAACTGACGGCCGCCCGGGACCGCGGCGACGTCATGGCGACCCTGATCGCGGCGGAGTACCCGATCTACGGGCGCTACGGGTTCGGGCCCGCCTCCCACACTTGCGAGTGGGAGATCGACGTCCCGCGCACCGGCCTCGACCCGCACCGGCCCGCGCCCGTGGACGGCGGCCGGATCGACCTCGTCGACGGGGCGGAGGTGCGGCGCGTGGGGCCCGCGCTGCACGAGCGGCTGCGCGCGACGACGCCCGGCGCCGTCGACCGCAGCACGTACCGGTGGAACCTGTTCACCGGCCTGCAGGAGGTGTCGTCCCGGCCCCACCGGGAGAAGTTCTACGCCGTGTACCGCGACGCGGACGGCGAGGTGGCCGGGCTGGCCGCCTACGGCGCCGACGACCACTGGACGGACGCGAAGGTCCCGCAGAACACCATCGAGGTGAAGGACCTGCTCGCGCTGACCCCGGCCGCGGAGCGGGCCCTTTGGCACTTCCTGTGCTCCATCGACTGGGTGCAGAAGGTGCGCACCGGCTACCGCGCCCCCGACGACCTGCTCCCGCGGTACCTGCCGGACCCGCGCGCCGCCCGCCTCGTGACCTCGGCCGACTTCCTGTGGGTGCGGCTGCTGGACGTCGTACGGGCGCTGGGCGCGCGGACGTACGCCGTGCCCGGGGTGCTCGTACTGGAGGTGAGCGACCCGGCGGGTCCGGCCGGCGGGCGCTACCGGCTGGACGCGGGCACGGGGGAGTGCGCCCGGACGCGGGAGCCGGCCGATCTGCGGCTGGACGTCGGCACGCTCGGGTCGCTGTACCTCGGGGACGAGTCGGCGGTCCGGCTGGCGGCGCTCGGCCTGGTCGCGCAGGAGCGGCCCGGCGCGGTGGCCCTGGCGGACGCGGTGTTCCGAACGGCGCGCCGGCCGTGGTGCCCGGACGTCTTCTGACGACCGTCGGAGCGTGTGACGGGGACACTGGCCGGGACGGGAACGAGGACTGAGGTACGTGGTGACACTGGTGGAATCCCTGCGCGCGGCCGGCTGCGTGTTCGCGGAGGAGGAGGCGCAGCTGCTCACGGCGGCCGCCCGGGACGAGGAGCACCTGGCGCAGCTGCTGGCGCGCCGGGTCGCCGGCGCGCCCCTGGAACTGGTCGTCGGCTGGGCGGAGTTCTGCGGGCTGCGCATGGAGGTGGGCGAGGGGGTCTTCGTACCGCGCCGGCGCAGCGAGTTCCTCGCGCAGCAGGCGGTGGCGCAGGCCGGCCCGGGCGCCGTCGTCGTGGACCTGTGCTGCGGGGTGGGCGCGCTGGGGGCGGCGGTGGCCTCGCGGGTCCCGGGGGTCGAGCTGCACGCGGCGGACATCGACGCGGGGGCGCTGGTGTACGCGCGGCGCAACGTGGCTCCGTACGGCGGCCGGGTCCACGAGGGCGACCTGTACGAGGCGCTGCCCGGTTCGCTGCGGGGGCGGGTGGACGTGCTCGTGGTCAACGCCCCGTACGTGCCGACCGGGGAGATCGCCTTCCTCCCGGCGGAGGCCCGCGACCACGAGCCGCCGGTGTCGCTGGACGGCGGCCCGGACGGCGTCGCCATCCACCGCCGGGTCGCGGCGGAGGCCGCCCGATGGCTGGCCCCGGGCGGCCACCTGCTGATCGAGACGAGCGCCCGCCAGTCCCCGCTGACGGCGTCGGCCCTGACGTCGGGCGGGCTCGCGGTGCGCGCGGTCACCTCGGACGAGCTCTACGCCACGGTCCTGATCGGCAGCGTCTGAGCGGTGTTCCGGGCGACTTATCGGGCGACCCAGCGGGCGACCCGCCGGGCGACTGCTCGGGCAGCGCCTCCTCAGGCTGCGGGCGCCTGGTTGATCCGTACGAGGTTGCCGGAGGGGTCCCGGAACGCGCAGTCGCGCGGGCCCCAGGGCTGGTCGATCGGTTCCTGGAGCACCTCGGCGCCGGAGGCCCGTACCTTCTCGAACGTCGCGTCGAGGTCGTCGGTGCGGAAGACGACCATCGGCAGGACGCCCTTGGTGAGCAGCTCCTGGAGGGCGTCGCCGTCGGCCTGGGAGCGGCCCGCGTGCGGCTCGGAGATCACGATTTCGAGGCCGGGCTGCGCCGGGCTGCCGAGGGTGACCCAGCGGTAGTCGCCCGAGGCGACGTCGTTGCGGACGTCGAGGCCGAGGGCGTCGCGGTAGAAGCCGAGCGCCTCGTCCACGTCGTTGACGGTGATGTGGCAGTACTGGAGTGAGATGTTCATGGCGCCCACGCTAGGCCGCGGCCGTGGCGCCCGCTTCTCGGATCCTGCTCGGCGTTCCGCGGGCCGGCGTTGCGCGGGGTCGGCGCTTCAGCGGGTCGGGCGGGTGTACACCTTGGCCACGCAGGCGGGCATCGCCGTGACCGCGTGGTGCTCCCGGCTGCGGTACGAGGTGGGGGTCTCGCCCACGATCTCGGTGAACCGCGAGCTGAACGAGCCGAGGGAGGTACAGCCGACGGTCATGCACGCGTCGGTCACGCTCATGCCGGCGCGCAGCAGCGCCATCGCCCGCTCGATCCGGCGGGTCATGAGGTAGCTGTAGGGGGTCTCGCCGTAGACGGCGCGGAACCGCCGCGAGAAGTGGGCCGGGGACATCAGCGCGTGCTGCGCCATGGTGGGCACGTCGAGCGGACGCGCGTACTCCCGGTCGATCAGGTCCCGCGCCCGGCGCAGATGCGCGAGGTTGGCAAGCTCCTGCGGATCCATGTCCCGACGGTACCACCGGCCCGTCCGCAGCCGCCGGGGTCACGGTCCCGGACGTCCCCGCCGCGCGGGCGCCTCAGAACCGCCGGGCGGACTCCTCCGCGTGGGCCATGCGCCGCAGGCTCAGCAGCACCGGTTCGTAGAGCACCGTGAGCGCGACTGCCGCCTCGATCTGCCCGGTCGGGGTCGGCTGCGCCTCGACCATGTCCAGGTCGGTGACGGCCAGTTGCGCGGCCAGCCGTCCGTACGGCAGCAACTGCTCGGTGTCGCAGGGGTAGCCGAGCCGGACCAGCGCGGCGACCGAGTCGATGAGCCGCCGGTGGGCGGGGTCGAGCATGTCCAGGCCGGATGCGCAGGACCAGCCCAGCCGCTCCATCAGCGCCTCCACCGAACGGCAGGCCGTCTCCACCGCGGGGTCGTCCTCGGCGGGCCGCCCGGCGGTGGGCAACGCCCGGGTCGCCGCGCCCAGCCGCAGGTGGTGGTCCAGCGACTCGTCCTCCGCGGCGGCGATCACCTCGCGCGCGGCGGCCACCGGAACCCCGCCGATCTGGATCAGCGCGCGCACGAGGCGCAGCCGCCGCAGGTGGTCCTCCCCGTACTCGGCCTGGGTCGCGGAGACGCGGCGCCCGGGCTGGAGCAGCCCCTCGCGCAGGTAGTACTTGATCGTCGCCGTGGACACGCCACTGCGCTCGCTCAGTTCCGCCAGCCGCATCCCTCTTGCACCTTCCATCGGACAGTGCCACTATCCAATCATGGGTAGCGCCGCTATCCAACAAGGGACGGGGAATCCAATGGGTAGTGCACCGGAATCCGGTCGGGTCACGGCTGCCGCGGAGGGCGAGGTGGTCGTCTTCCTCATCGGGATGCGGATTAACCGCTGGCGGGCCGTACGGCACTGGCTGCCGACCCTGGTCGCGATGCCGCGCATGCTCAAGGAGCTCGCGCGGGACGACGACCGCGGGCTGCTGGGCCTGCGGAGGCTGGCCGGCGGCCCCCGCCTGTTCGGCGTGGTGCAGTACTGGGAGTCGCGCGAGAAGCTCCTCGCCTACGCCTCCGACCAGGACGGCGAGCACCGCCCCGCGTGGACGGCGTTCAACCGCCGCGTGCGGGGCAGTAGGGGTGCCGTGGGGATCTGGCACGAGACGTACGCGGTGCCGGCCGGTTCGTACGAGTCGATCTACGTCGACATGCCGCCGGCCGGCCTGGGCGCCGCCTGGGGGGTCGAGCCGGTGGGCCGCCGCGGGGACCGTGCGGCCCAGCGCCTGGCGAGCGGCGCCGGAGGGGCGGGGTCTGCGGCCGGGGGAAGGTGACGGCTCGCGCCGTGGGGCGCGGCCGCCCGTGGGAGCTATTGCAAGCGCCTGCTTGCAATAGTTAGCAAGGTGCGGCAGCATGGGGACATGGCATCGCTCAACGTCGGAAATCTCGGCGAGTACCTCCGCGAGCAACGGCGGCAGGCCCAGCTTTCGCTGCGGCAGCTGGCCGACGCGGCGGGGGTGTCGAATCCGTACCTGAGCCAGATCGAGCGCGGGCTGCGCAAGCCGAGCGCGGACATCCTCCAGCAGCTGGCCAAGGCGCTGCGGATCTCCGCGGAGACGCTGTACGTGCAGGCCGGGATCCTGGACGAGCGGGACCGCGACGAGGTGGAGACGCGGGCCGTCATCCTCGCCGACCCGTCCATAAACGAGCGGCAGAAGCAGGTGCTGCTCCAGATCTACGAGTCGTTCCGCAAGGAGAACGCTCAAGAGGCCGATCCGGCCGGTGCCGACGACGAGAAGCCCCACACGAACTGACTGTGATCCGGGAGGACCAGCACATGGCCATCGCCGATGACCTGAAGAAGACCCTCACCGACCCGACCCCCCTCTACTTCGCCGCCGGCACCGCCGACCTCGCCGTCCAGCAGGCGAAGAAGGTGCCCGGGCTGATCGAACAGCTGCGCGCCGAGGCCCCCGCGCGCATCGAGGCGGTGCGCAACACCGACACGAAGATCGTGCAGGAGAAGGCCAGGGAGGCGCAGGAGGTCGTCGCCGCCAAGGTCGCCGAGGTCTTCGGCGCGATCGACCCGAAGAAGCTGGGCGAGACCGCCCAGGACCTGGCGCTGCGCGGCGTCGGCGTGGCCGCCGAGTACGCCGTACGGGCGAAGGAGACATACGACAAGGTCGCCGAACACGGCGAGCAGGCCGTACGGGCCTGGCGCGGCGAGGTCTCCGAGGACATCGTCGACATCGCCGCCGTGGTGGAGCCGGACGTCCCGGCCCAGTCCGCGCCGGCGACGTCCGCGGCCTCGTCGGACTTCTCCGCCGACGAGGACAAGTCCGCCGCCAAGAAGCCCGCCGCGCGCAAGGCGCCGGTGAAGAAGCCGGCCGCCACCGCCGGCGAAGAGAGCTGATCGCAAGAGCGGGTGAGGTGATGACGGACCGGGCACCTGCGGGGTGTCCGGTCCGTTGTCGTGGGTGAAGGCGGCTCTGCCAGTAGCGTGGAGGCAGGCGGTATCGGCGGTATCAGGCGGCACAAGCGCGAAGAGGCGGTCGGGCGATGTTGATGAACGGTTTCGACAACGGGGTGCTCCCCCTGCTCGGCTACGCCATGCTGGCGCTCGCCGTCGTCGCCTTCGTGCTCGCGCTGCTCGGGCGCGAGGACGCGTACCGGGCCGCGGACAAGCAGACCAAGACCTTCTGGCTGGTCATCCTCGGCATCACGGTCCTCGTGGACTTCTTCCTCGGGATGCTGTTCCTGCAGATCGCCGGTCTGGTGGCCACCATCGTCTTCTTCGTCGACGTCCGGCCGGCCCTCAAGCAGGTCTCGGGCGGCGGCCGGCGCTCCGGCGGCAGCAGCAGCGACGGGCCGTACGGACCGTACAACGGCGGGCGCTAGCGGGCGGTAGCGGGCGGTAGCAGCCGGGCGGGCGCCTGCGGTGGGGGGCGGGCGCGGGCATGGCGGGCCGGCGGGCGCGGGCCCGGCGGTCAGGCGGGGTCAGCCCTCGGCGCGCGAGAGCAGGACGACGGCGACGTCGTCGGTGAGCTCGCCGCCGTTGAGCCGGCGGGCCTCGGTGACGGAGGCTTCCAGCAGGCTTTCGCCGCTCAGGCCGGCGTCGAGGTGGCGGTTGATCATCTCGACCATGCCGTCCTGGCCCAGGCGTTCCCTGCCCTCGCCGATGCGGCCCTCGATCAGGCCGTCGGTGTAGAGCATCAGGCTCCACGCGCCGCCCAGCTCGACCTGACGCCGGGGCCAGCGGGCCTTGGGCAGCAGACCGAGCGCCGGGCCGCTGCTCTCGTACGGCAACAGCCGCGCCGAGCCGCCCGCCCGGACGATCAGCGGGGCCGGGTGGCCCGCCAGGCACAGGCCGGCGTGGCGGCCGTCGGGGGAGATGTCCACCGTGCACAGCGTCGCGAAGATCTCGTCGCAGGGCCGCTCCACTTCCAGCACCTGCTGGAGGGTGGCCAGCAGGTCGTCCCCGCACAGGCCGGCGAGGGTCAGGGCGCGCCAGGCGATGCGCAGTTCCACGCCCAGGGCGGCCTCGTCGGGGCCGTGGCCGCAGACGTCGCCGATCATGGCGTGGACGGTGCCGTCCGGGGTGCGGACGGTGTCGTAGAAGTCCCCGCCGAGCAGGGCGCGGCTGCGGCCGGGGCGGTAGCGGGCCGCGAAGCGCAGGTCGGAGCCGTCCAGGAGCGGGTTGGGCAGCAGTCCGCGTTCGAGGCGGGCGTTCTCCTGGGCGCGCAGTTTCGATTCTGCAAGCTTGTACTGGGCGACGTCGGCCCGCTTGCGTTCCACGGCGTAGCGGATGGCGCGGCTGAGGAGGCGGCCGTCGAGTTCGTCGCGGAAGAGGAAGTCCTGCGCCCCCACGCGGACGGCCTCGGCGGCGCGTTCCGCGTCGGCCTCGGCGGTGAGGACGAGTACGGCGTGGCGGGGGGCGATGCGGAGGACCTCGCGCAGGGTGGCGAGCGGGTCGTCCGCGGCGCCGCCCGGGTGGGGCAGGGAGAGGTCGAGCAGTACGCACTGCACGTCGGGGGTCAGGAGCCGGGCCGCCTCGGTGAGGTTGCGGGCGGTGCGGAGCCGGATGCGGTGGCCGTCGGCGTGGAGTATCTCCGGGACGGTGAGGTCGCCGGCGGGGTCGTCCTCGATGACCAGGAGGGTCAGGGAGGGGGCGGCGGGCAGGGCCACCTGGCCGACCTGGGTGGTGACAAGGGTGTCCCGCTGCCGCGGTACGGGTGCGGGCATCGTCTCCGGTTCCTTCGCTCCCCCCGAGGGTGCGCTCATGCGGTTGACCCTAGCGGGCCGGTGCGGGCGGGGGAACGGCGGCGCGGGACGGAGCCCGCGTCATATGCCGTTATCGCGGGGAAAGCCGGGGCGCGGGATGACGAACGTCACCACCGCCGCACCCGCCCCGTCCCGCCCATCGAGACAGGACCCCGCCGGGGCGGGGCCGGGCCCGCGCCGCCGCCGCGGGACCCGGGTCACGCGTCCGGGCGGACCACCGCCTTGATCGGCATGGAGCCCGCGCCCGCGACGGTGACGTTGCGGCCGGGGCGCGGTGCGTGGATGATCGCGCCGTCGCCCACGTACAGGGCCACGTGGCTGGCGTCGTCGAAGTAGATGATCAGATCGCCCGGGCGCATGTCCTTGACCGCCACCTTCGGCAGCAGCCGCAGCTGCTCCTGCGAGGTCCGCGGGATGGGCCGGCCCGCCGCCAGCCACGCCTGCGAGGTCAGGCCGGAGCAGTCGTACGACTGCGGGCCCACCGCGCCCCACACGTACGGCTTGCCCACCTGGGCGGTGGCGAACTGGATCGCCTTCCTGCCCGCTTCCGACGCCGTGCCGTTGATCTCCTTCAAGACGCCCGAGGACAGCCAGGCCGTCTGTGCCTGACGCTGCGCGTCCTGTTCCAGCTGGAGCAGCCGGGCCTTCTCCTCGGCCTGGAGCTTGCTCTCCAGCTCCTGCGCCGCCTTGATCTTCTCCTCGATCTGCTTCTTCGAGGCCTCCTGCTTGACCCGGTTCGCCTCCAGCTTCTGCCACAGCGCGCTCGCGTCCTTCGCGTACCGCTGGAGGTCGTTCTGGGTGCGGTTCAGTTCGGCGAGCAGGTCCGCGGTGGCCTTCTCGCCCTGCCGCAGCCGGTCCGCGCCGTCCAGGTACTGGCCCGGGCTGCCGCTCAGCGCGAGCCGCGCGCCCGGCGGCAGGCCGCCCGAGCGGTACTGGGCGCGGGCGGCGGCACCCGCGCGGTCCTTCAAGGAGGTGATCCGGTCCCGGCCGGCCGCTATCAGCTTGGCGAGCTCCACGACCCGTTCGGACTGCGCCTTCGTCTCGCTCTCCGCCTGGTTGTACGCGTCCGTGGCCGTCCCGGCCTGGCGGTACAGGTCCTCGATCTCCTTGCGGACCTGCTCCAGGGTCTTGGTCCCCGGCTCCGGCGCCACGGGCACACCCGGCGCACCCGGCGCGACCGGCGCCGCGTAGGCGGTCGTCGGAAGACCGAGGGCCGGCGCCGCCGCCAGTACCGCCATCGCGCACAGCAGAGTGAGAGCGGACGCGCCGCGTCGCCGCGCTCGCTTCACGGTCCCCATGGTTCCCCCCATGCGCCTGCAGTCAGAGGGGACATCACCCGACATCACATCTGACTATTCATCAGTAACTTGTTGCTGCTTTCGGGATGGTGCCACGCGTCGGTGAATTCCGACACCCTCTGTGGATAACCCCCGCACCACCCGACGGGCGACGGTCGCCCACGCGGAAGTCACCCCGCCGGGCGCAACGCCTCCCAGCGCACCGTGAGTTCCCCCTGCCGCCACCGCACCGGCCCGTCCGCGAGCGGCCAGTCGACGGCCAGCGCCCGCGCCGTCCGGATCCAGCGCTGCCGCGCCCCGTACGAGGCGTACGGGGCGGCCGCCGCCCACGCCCGGTCGAAGTCGCGCAGGAACGCGTGCACCGGCTCACCGGGCACGTTCCGGTGGATCAGCGCCTTCGGCAGCCGCTCCGCCAGGTCCGAGGGGCGCTCCAGGGAGCCCAGCCGGGTCGCGAAGGTCACCGTGCGCGCCCCCTCCGGGCCGAGTGCGACCCATACGTGCCGCCGCCCGATCTCGTCGCACGTCCCCTCGACGAGCAGCCCGCCCGGGGCCAGCCGTGCGCACAGCCGCCGCCACACCGCCTCGACCTGCTCCTCGTCGTACTGGCGCAGTACGTTCGCCGCGCGGATCAGCATCGGCGCCGCTCCGCCGTCCAGCGGGACCTCGAAGCCGCCGTGCCGGAAGCTGAGCCCGTCCCGTTCGTACGGCTTCGCCCCCGCCACCCGGGCCGGCTCGATCTCGATGCCGACCACCCGCACCCCCGGAGCCGCCTCCCGCAGCCGGGCCAGCAGCTCGACCGCCGTCCAGGGCGCGGCCCCGTAGCCGAGGTCCACCGCGACCGGTGCCTCGGCACGCCGCAGGGCGGCCCCGTGCGTGGCCGCGATCCAGCGGTCCATCCGGCGCAGGCGGTTGGGGTTCGTGGTCCCGCGCGTGACCGTGCCCACGGGGCGTCTGGGGGGCGGTGGGGTGCTGCGGGAAACCATGCGCCGAGCGTATGCGGGCGGGCGGGGGAGCGGAAAACCAGCCGGGCGCCCCCGCCGCGCCCGGGGCGGGCGTCTCCCGAGGCCGTGGTGAGCGTGGCCCCCGAAAGATAAGGAGAGGGAAATCCGTCCACCCCGGAATGCGGGACGCGCCCGCACGGGTTGCACTCCTTGCAGGGCGCACACCGCGCTCCGCGAGTCATGCCCTGCGCCAGCCCCAGCGCGCCGTCCGAGCGAGAGGAACTGCTCCCTTGAGCCAGTACGTGTCCCGCTTCGGCGGCAGTATCAGCGGCCGCATCGCCGCCGCCCGCTCGACCCGGCACGAGCCGCCCCGCCTGCGCCTGCCGGCCGTGGGCCACTCGCGCAAGCCCCGCCGCGTCGCCATGCTCAGCGTGCACACCTCACCCCTGCACCAGCCCGGCACCGGCGACGCCGGCGGTATGAACGTGTACATCGTCGAGCTCGCCAAGCGGCTGGCCGCGATCAACATCGAGGTCGAAATATTCACCCGCGCCACCACCGGCGGGCTCCCGCCCCGCGTCGAGCTGGCCCCGGGGGTCCTCGTCCGGCACGTGGACGCGGGTCCGTACGAAGGCCTCGCCAAGGAGGAGCTGCCGGCCCAGCTGTGCGCCTTCACCCACGGCGTGATGCAGGCATGGGCCGGGCACCGCCCCGGCTACTACGACCTCGTCCACTCCCACTACTGGCTCTCCGGCCACGTCGGCTGGCTCGCCGCCGAACGCTGGGGCGTGCCGCTCGTACACGCCATGCACACCATGGCCAAGGTCAAGAACGCGGCGCTCGCCGAGGGCGACACCCCCGAGCCCGCCGCCCGCGTCATCGGCGAGACGCAGATCGTCAAGGCCGCCGACCGGCTCATCGCCAACACCGCCGAGGAAGCCGACGAACTCGTGCGGCACTACGAGGCCGACCCCGGCAAGGTCGCCGTCGTCCACCCCGGCGTGAACCTCGACCGCTTCACCGTCGGCGACGGCCGGGCCGCCGCCCGCGCCCGCCTCGGGCTCCCGCAGGAGGCCGTGATCCCCCTCTTCGCGGGCCGGATCCAGCCGCTCAAGGCCCCCGACATCCTGCTGAGGGCGGTCGCCGTACTGGTCGACCGCGATCCTTCGCTGCGCGCGCGCCTCTTCGTACCCGTCGTCGGCGGCCCCAGCGGCAGCGGCCTCGCCAAGCCCGAGGGGCTGCAGAAGCTCGCGGCGAAGCTCGGCATCGCGGACGTCGTCCACTTCCACCCCCCGGTCGCGCAGGACCGCCTCGCCGACTGGTTCCGGGCGGCGTCGGTGCTGGTCATGCCCTCGTACAACGAATCCTTCGGGCTCGTGGCGATCGAGGCGCAGGCGACCGGCACCCCGGTGCTCGCGGCGGAGGTCGGCGGACTGCCGGTCGCCGTCAACGACGGCGTGACGGGGATCCTCGTACCCGGACACGACCCGGTGGACTACGCGAGGGAGCTGCGCCGCTTCCTGGACGAACCCTCGCTCGCGGACCGGATGGGCGCCGAGGCCGCGCGGCACGCGCAGTTCTTCGGCTGGGACACGGCGGCGAGCGGCACGGCGGACGTGTACACCGCGGCGATGCATGATCATCGCCGTCGCGTACGCTCCCACCATGGCTGACGCTGACACCGCCGCGATCGTCGAGAGCACCCTGTCCGAGGCCGGACTGGACTGGGAGAGCCCGTCACCGGGCTCGTACGTCGTCCAGCTGCCCGGCACGCGCAAGCTGAGCACCACGTGCTCGCTGCGGGTCGGCAAGCACTCCCTGTCGGTGAACGCCTTCGTCATCCGCCACCCCGACGAGAACGAGGCGGGCGTCCACCGCTGGCTGCTGGAGCGCAACCTCAAGCTGTACGGGATGGCGTACGCGGTCGACGGCCTCGGCGACGTCTACCTCACGGCGCGGCTCCCGCTGAGCGTGGTCACCCCGGCCGACCTGGACCGGTTGCTCGGCACGGTCCTGGAGGCGGCGGACGGGGCGTTCAACACGCTGCTGGAGCTGGGCTTCGCGAGCGCGATCCGGCGCGAGTACGAGTGGCGCGTCTCGCGCGGGGAATCCACCCGCAACCTGGACGCCTTCCGGCACCTGACGCGCCCGGCCTGAGCCGCCCCGGCCCGAGCAGGCCCGACGGCCCGGCCCGAGCCGGACCCGCCGCCCTTTCAGGCGGCGGCGTCCGCGACCTGCGCCGTGGCGGGGGAGGCGGTGGCCGCCGGAGCGGCGAGCACCGCGGAGCCCTCCGCCGGCAGCCGCCGCATCAGCAGCCAGTACCCCAGCCCGGCCACCGACCCGAGCACCCCGGTCGCCCCCCACAGCCACCCGGCCCCGAGGCGGTCGATCACGTAGCCGGCCATCAGCGGCGCCAGCAGCGAGGCCACCGCCCAGGACAGCGTGTACATGCCCTGGTAGCGCCCCCGCCCGTGCACCGGCGACAGCCGCGCCACGAGCCCCATCTGCGTCGGCGAGTTCACGATCTCCGCCAGCGTCCACAGGCACACCGTCAGCGCGTACGTCCACAGCGACCCGGCGAAGGCCGTCATCGCGAACCCGTACCCCGCCAGCAGCGCCGAGACCACCAGCAGCCGCTGCGGGTCCCGGTGCTCGATGAACCGGGTGACCGGGATCTGGAGCAGCACGATCAGCAGCCCGTTCGACGCGATGACCAGACCGTAGTCCCCGGCCGAGAACCCGGCCGCGCCCATGGCCACCGGCAGGCCCACCGACCCCTGGGTGAAGATCAGCGAGATCAGGAACGACAGCCCGACGACCCCCATGAACCGCCCGTCGCGCAGCACCGTCCCCAGCCCGATCGCCGGCCCGGCGTCCCCGCCCGCGGCGGCGTCCCTCACCGGCCGGGACTCGGGGAGCTTCACGAACACCAGCACCGCGCACAGCAGGGTCAGCGTCGCCTCTCCGAGGAACCCGGCCAGGTAGCTGTACTCCGCCACCAGTCCGGCCGCCATCGCGCTGACGCCGAAGCCCAGGTTGATCGCCCAGTAGTTCAGGGCGAAGGCCCGTACCCGGTCCTCGGGACGGACGATGTCCGCCATCATCGCCGTGACCGCCGGGCGGGAGGCGTTCGAGGTCATGCCGACGAGCAGCGCGACCGCGGCGATCGCCGCCGGACGTTCCATGAACCCGAGCAGCGCCACCGAGAACGCGGTCGAGAGCTGCGCGGCGAGCAGCGTGGGCCGCCGCCCCAGCCGGTCCGTCATCACACCCGCGACCAGCGAGGACAGCACGCCGCCCAGCCCGTGGAGGGCGAGGACGAGACCGGCGAACGAGGCCGAGTAGCCCCGGTCGATGGTCAGGTAGAGGGTCATGAAGGTGGCGACGAAGGCCCCGAGCCGGTTGACCAGCGTGCTCGTCCACAGCCACCAGAAGGCGCGCGGCAGCCCTGACACGCTCTCGCGTGCCCCCCGTGTCAAACGGCCCACCGACATACGGATCCCCCCAGGAAGTAAGTGTCTCTCCGGCGCTCCGCACGCTACGAGCGTGCGCGGTCGGACCGCCACCCAATTGACGCCGCGTGTCAATCCGGCGGGGAACGCGACAGGTGCGCAAGGGGCCCGCGGCAGGCGTGGACACCGCGCGCAGGCGCCCCGGGCCGTCCATTAGGCTCGTACGCATGGCCGACGCACCGTACAAGCTGATCCTCCTCCGCCACGGCGAGAGCGAGTGGAACGCGAAGAACCTGTTCACCGGCTGGGTGGACGTCAACCTCAACGAGAAGGGCGAGAAGGAGGCGGTCCGCGGCGGTGAGCTGCTCAAGGACGCCGGCCTGCTCCCCGATGTCGTGCACACCTCGCTCCAGAAGCGCGCGATCCGCACCGCGCAGCTGGCGCTGGAGGCCGCCGACCGCCACTGGATCCCGGTCCACCGCTCCTGGCGCCTGAACGAGCGCCACTACGGTGCGCTCCAGGGCAAGGACAAGGCGCAGACGCTCGCCGAGTTCGGCGAGGAGCAGTTCATGCTGTGGCGCCGCTCGTACGACACCCCGCCGCCGCCCCTCGAGGACGGCACGGAGTTCTCGCAGTCCGACGACGCGCGCTACGCGACGATCCCGCCGGAGCTGCGCCCGCGCACGGAGTGCCTCAAGGACGTCGTCGTGCGCATGCTCCCGTACTGGTACGACGCCATCGTCCCGGACCTGCTGACCGGCCGCACCGTCCTGGTCGCCGCCCACGGCAACTCCCTGCGCGCCCTGGTCAAGCACCTGGACGGCATCTCGGACGCCGACATCGCGGGCCTGAACATCCCGACCGGCATCCCGCTCTCCTACGAGCTGGACGCCGACTTCAAGCCCCTCACCCCGGGCGGCACCTACCTCGACCCGACCGCCGCCGCGGCCGCCATCGAGGCCGTCAAGAACCAGGGCAAGAAGTAACCCCACGCACGCAAAGGCCCCCCGGCCGTGGAGGATCCGCGGGCGGGGGGCCTTCGTGCGGGCCGGGCCGGGTCAGCCGCCGCATTGGCAGGGGGCGCCGGACTGGCAGCCGCAGCCGCAGCCCGAGCCGCAGCCGCAGGCCGCCAGCAGCGGCAGGCGCAGCGGCTCCCGCGACGGCGGTGGCTGCGGCTGCTCGTGCTCCGGGGTGATGGGGACGGGGGAATCGGGCATGGATCCTCCTCGCAGGCGGTGCGCGGGCGGTGTGCCTTCGTCCCCATTCACGCCCAGTGCCCGCGGCGCGTCAACGGCGCATTGGAGCTCGGCGCGTACGACGTGCCCCGCACGTGGGACGTGCCCGACGTGCCCCGTGCCCGTCGTTTCCCGGGCCCGGCGTGCCAGTGCCCGACGTGTCCCGGGCCCGGCGCGCTCGGGTTCCCTCAGACGCCCTCGACCTGGGTCGGGGGCTGGAGCTCGTCCGCGTGCTCGCCCGTCACCAGGTAGACGACCCGCTTCGCCACCGACACCGCGTGGTCCGCGAAGCGCTCGTAGTAGCGGCCCAGCAGCGTCACGTCGACCGCCGTCTCGATGCCGTGCTTCCAGCGGTCGTCCATCAGGTGCTGGAACAGCGTGCGGTGCAGCTGGTCCATCTCGTCGTCGTCCTGCTCCAGCTGGAGCGCCAGGTCCACGTCCTTCGTGATGATGACCTCGGCAGCCTTGGCCATCAACCGCTGCGCCAGCTGACCCATCTCCAGCATGGTGGCGTGCAGGTCCCGCGGCACCGCCGTGTCCGGGAAGCGCAACCGCGCCAGCTTCGCCACGTGCTGTGCCAGGTCGCCGGAGCGCTCCAGGTCGGCGCTCATGCGCAGCGAGGTCACGACGATGCGCAGATCGGTGGCGACCGGCTGCTGCCGGGCGAGCAGCGCGATGGCGCGGGCTTCCAGGTCGTGCTGGAGGTCGTCGACCTTCTGGTCGGCGGCGATGACGCTCTCCGCCAGCTTGAGGTCGGCGTCGAGCATGGACGTCGTGGCCCGCCCGATCGCGGAACCGACGAGCCGCGCCATCTCGACCAGGCTCTCTCCGATCGAGTCCAGTTCCTCGTGGTACGCGTCGCGCATGGTGTCCCTCTCTTGCCTGCTCGCTTACTGCTACTGCTTACCGCTCGTCACCGCTCGCTCATCAGGAGCTGTTCAGGAGCCGTGGGGCGCTCCGGCGGCCGCATGGCCGCCCGGCCCCACGTTGACACGGTCGGCGGCGAACGCGTCCGACTCCGGCACCCCAAGTGAATCAGCACGGTCGTCAGGGTGAACTCTGGGCGACGAGTGTTCGAGCTGCCACCCGAACGGCTGTGGAAGTGTCACGACGCCTGCTTAACCTGGATCCATGGACGTGAACGCGGCGGTCGCCGCAGCTGCAGCGATCGCCGGTCTTTGCACCGGCGTGATCGCGATGCTGGCGTTCCGCTGGAGCGAGCGCGACCAGGCCCGCCCCACCAGGAGCTCCATGCGCCCCGACATCAACGCGGTACTCCCGCCCGGAGTGGACACCGTCCTCTCCGTGCTCCGCTCCTCCGCCGTCGTGCTCGACGAGGGGGACGCGGTCGTCAAGGCCAGCTCGGCGGCGTACGCCCTCGGCCTGGTCCGCGGCGGCAAGCTCGCCGTGGAGCCGATGCTCCACATGGCCCGCGACACCCGGCGGGACGGGGAGATACGCCAGGTCGAGCTCGACCTGCCGCGCCGCGGCACCGGCCGCGGCGAGGCCCTCGCCGTCTCCGCCCGCGTCGCGCCGCTCGGCTCCCGCCTGGTGCTGCTGCTGGTCGAGGACCTGACGGAGGCCCGCCGGATCGAGGCGGTCCGCCGCGACTTCGTCGCGAACGTCTCGCACGAGCTGAAGACCCCCGTCGGGGCGATCTCCCTGCTCTCCGAGGCCGTCATGGACGCCAGCGACGACCCCGAGGCGGTCAGCCGCTTCGCCGGCCGCATGCAGATCGAGGCCACCCGCCTGATCAACCTCGTACAGGAGCTCATCGACCTCTCCCGGGTACAGAACGACGACCCGCTGGAGGACGCCGAGCCCGTCCGCGTGGACACCCTGGTCGCGGAGGCCATCGACCGCTGCCGGCACACCGCGACCTCCAAGCAGATCCACATGGCCGCCGGAGGCACCGCCGACCTGCGGGTATGGGGCAACCGCGGCCAGCTCGCGGCGGCCCTCGGCAACCTCGTGGAGAACGCCGTCAACTACAGCCCGGCCCGCACCCGCGTCGGCATCGCCGCGCGCCGGGTGGCCGCGCCGGGGGGAGACTTGATCGAGATAGCCGTGACCGACCAGGGCATCGGCATCCCGGAAAAGGACCGTGAGCGCATCTTCGAGCGCTTCTACCGTGTGGACCCCGCCCGCTCCCGCGCCACGGGAGGAACCGGGCTGGGCCTCGCCATCGTGAAGCACGTGGCGGCTTCGCACGGCGGCGAGGTGTCGGTCTGGAGCTCCGAGGGACAGGGGTCCACCTTCACCCTTCGCCTTCCCGAAGCGGCCGCACCCGCCCCCCAGGCCACCGCCCCCGCCGCCGCCGCCCCCTCCGCCCGAACCCAGACCGACTCTGAAACAGCCATCCCTGCCCCGGAGGTCCTTCCGTGACCCGAGTGCTCGTCGTCGAGGATGAGGAATCCTTCAGCGACGCCCTGTCCTACATGCTCCGCAAGGAGGGCTTCGAGGTCGCGATCGCCGCGACCGGCCCCGACGGGCTTGACGAGTTCGAGCGCAACGGCGCCGACCTCGTCCTCCTCGACCTGATGCTCCCCGGCCTGCCCGGCACGGAGGTCTGCCGCCAGCTGCGCGGCCGTTCCAACGTCCCGGTGATCATGGTGACCGCCAAGGACAGCGAGATCGACAAGGTGGTCGGCCTGGAGATAGGAGCCGACGACTACGTCACCAAGCCCTTCTCCTCGCGGGAACTGGTCGCCCGCATCCGGGCGGTCCTGCGCCGCCGCGGCGAGCCGGAGGAGGTCACCCCGGCCGCCCTGGAGGCCGGGCCGGTACGGATGGACGTCGACCGGCACGTGGTCACCGTCGCCGGCGGGAAGGTGGACCTCCCGCTCAAGGAGTTCGACCTGCTGGAGATGCTGCTGCGCAACGCGGGCCGCGTCCTGACCCGCATGCAGCTGATCGACCGGGTCTGGGGCGCCGACTACGTGGGTGACACCAAGACCCTCGACGTCCACGTCAAGCGCCTTCGCGCCAAGATCGAGCCGGACCCGGGCGCGCCGCGCTACCTGGTCACCGTCCGCGGCCTGGGCTACAAGTTCGAGCCGTAAGCCGCAGCCCGGGCCGCAGCGGCAGCCTCAGCCGCAGTGGCAGCCGCAGTCGCAGCCGCAGGAACGGTGAACACGGGAAGGGCCCCCCTCCGCAGCGGAGGGGGGCCCTTCCCGTACGTCGTGCCTACGCGCCTCAGTGGCCGGCGGCGTGCGAAGCCGAACCCGAGGGGGTGCCGGACGGCGCGCCCGAAGCGGCACCGGACGGGCTGCCCGACGGCGCGCCCGAGGGGGTCCCGGACGGGCTGCCCGAGGGGCTCGCGCCGGCCGCGCCGGGGGCGGGGGCCGGGGCCTCGGTCGGGCCGAAGGCGGCGTACATGCCGGCGCCGGGGACGACGTAGGCGTCGAGCTTCACGTCGCCCGTGCTGCTCAGCTGGAAGACGACCTCCTGCACGTTGCCGTCCTGGACCGCCTCGCGGCCGCCCTCGACCACGGCGGAGGCGTTGCCCTTGCCACCGAGCACCACGGAGCCGCCGGCCGGAACGGTGATCTTGCCGGAGCCCTCGGCCGGCTTGAGCGTCACCTTCGTCTTGCCACCCGCGAGGGTGATGCCGTCGAGGGTCTGCGGGGTGTCGCCGGCGTTGAAGACGGTCGCGGAGACGGCGGCCGGGCCCTTCTTCTCCTTGGAGCTCTGGGTGATCACCAGTGCGTTCTGGATCTTGATGTTGCCCTTGGTGACGGCGGCGTTGTCCGGCTTGATCTCCAGAGTCTGCGCGTCGGTGCCCGCAGCGCATGCGGAGAGCGAAGCGATCGAGAACACGATGGCGGTAGCGGCGAGAGCGCCGCGTCGAAGGCTGCGGCTCACGGCGGCGGCAACTCCTTGGACGTACGGACGGAAGGTGGACGACCCCAGCTCGCGCTGGGGGAGGTGCCCCGTCGGACGGCTGAGGTAAAGCCGCCCTAAGGGTGTGTCAGCGCGCTTAGGTTACCGAGCCGCCGCCCCGCCCCCGCACCCGACCCTCCGCAGTGCCCGACCTGCCCGGTACGGGTCCGGGCGATCACCAATTCCCCATATCGCGCGGAGATCGCCGACGCGCGGTTCGCGGGCCCCTCCGCCCGCCGTCCGTTGATCAATTCCCGCTTTCCCGCCGGCGGGCCCGGTGATCAAATCGCGGATTGGGCCGGAACCGCTCCGTACGGGTGCCCGCCAGTCGAACGGAGTAGTTCGTTTTACAGCCTTCGAACCCGGCAAAACGGGACGTACATCACACTGAACGACGCGTTCGCCAGGTGTAGCGTGGTCGTTTCGTCCGGTCCGCACAGCGCCTCCGACCTGCGAATACCCCCTTCCGGAAGCCTTCCGCAGCACGTACGTGTCGCTGTTGTCAAGCCCCGAGATGTGCCCTGACCTGCGAAAACGCCATTCATAACGGTCAGTTCTCGTGTTACCCTGGATAGCCACGGAAGGGGTACCTGTCACATGACGTTCAAGGTTGGCGACACCGTGGTCTATCCCCATCACGGGGCCGCGCTGATCGAGGCCATTGAGACTCGTCAGATCAAAGGCGTGGACAAGACCTACTTGGTGCTCAAGGTCGCCCAGGGCGACCTGACGGTTCGTGTGCCTGCGGACAATGCGGAGTTCGTCGGCGTTCGCGACGTAGTCGGCCAGGACGGGCTGGACCGGGTCTTCGAGGTGCTCCGCGCACCGTATGCAGAAGAACCGACGAACTGGTCCCGGCGCTACAAGGCAAATCTGGAGAAGCTCGCTTCTGGCGACGTCATCAAGGTCGCCGAAGTGGTGCGCGACCTGTGGCGCCGTGAGCGTGAGCGCGGGCTTTCCGCGGGCGAGAAGCGCATGCTCGCGAAGGCGCGCCAGATCCTGGTGAGCGAGCTCGCGCTCGCCGAGAACACCAACGAGGACAAGGCCGAGGCCCTCCTCGACGAGGTCCTCGCGTCCTGACGCGAGGAACCCGTACGCGACGAGCCGGACGGATCCGTTCCACGGATCCCGTCGTACAGGCCCTTCGCAGACAGTTGTGCCGCGGTGCCCGATGACAAGGAAACTTGTTGCCGGGCGCTGCGGCATGTCTGTACCCCGTACCCCCCATCCTGCCCAGCCGACTCGCCCGGTCGTCACGGAAGGGGCGATGGCGTCGTACCCGGAGTCACCCTCAACGCCATACCCATGTCGGCCGAAGTCACAAACCTGGCTCGGAGCTACTGATGTCTGACGAATCGCGCCCCCACCGCACCGCCGCCGTCATCCCGGCCGCCGGGCGTGGGGTACGCCTCGGCCCCGGCGCCCCCAAGGCCCTGCGGGCCATCGGCGGGACACCGATGCTGATCCACGCCGTCCGCGCCATGGCCCGCTCCCGCGCGGTCTCGCTCGTCGTGGTCGTCGCCCCCTCCGACGGCGCGCCCGAGGTGCGCCGCCTGCTCGACGAGCATCCGCTGCCGGAGCGGACCGAGGTGCTGGTCGTACCGGGCCGCGAGACCCGCCAGGGATCCGTACGCGCGGGCCTGGAGGCGCTCCCGGCAGACGTCACCTGCGTACTCGTCCACGACGCGGCCCGCCCGCTGGTCCCCGTCGAGACGGTCGACGCCGTCGTGGAGGCCGTCCGCGACGGCGCCCCCGCCGTGGTGCCCGCGCTGGCGCTGGCCGACACCGTCAAGGAGGTCGAGCCCGGCAAGCCCGGCGAGCCGGAGCCCGTCGTCGCCACCCCCGAGCGGGCCCGGCTGCGCGCCGTCCAGACCCCGCAGGGCTTCGACCTCGCCACGCTGCGCCGCGCCCACGAGAAGTTCGCCTCGGCCACCGGTCCCGGCGCCGAGGGCGAGGGCGCCACGGACGACGCCGGCATGGTGGAGCGCCTCGGCGTCACCGTCGTCACGGTCCCCGGCCACGAAGAGGCGTTCAAGGTGACCCGCCCGCTCGACCTGGTCCTCGCCGAGGCCGTACTCGCCCGCAGGAGGGCCACCGATGCCTACTAGTCCCGCCGGTCCCGCCAGCCCCGACGCCGCCGGCGCCCCCGCCGCCCCGCTGATCCCGCTCGTCGGCATCGGCACCGACGTGCACGCCTTCGAGACCGGCCGCGAACTGTGGTGCGCCGGCCTGCTGTGGGAGGGCGAGGACGGCCTCGCCGGACACTCCGACGGCGACGTCGCCGCGCACGCCGCCTGCGACGCCCTCTTCTCGGCCGCCGGGGCCGGCGACCTCGGCGCGCACTTCGGCACCTCCCGGCCCGAGTGGTCCGGCGCCGCCGGCGTCACGCTCCTCGCGGAGGCCGCCCGCATCGTCCGGGCCGAGGGCTTCGAGATCGGCAACATCGCGATCCAGGTGATCGGCGTACGCCCGAAGATCGGCAAGCGGCGTGAAGAGGCGCAGAAGGCGCTGGCGGCCGCCGCGGGCGCCCCCGTATCCGTCTCGGGCACCACCACCGACGGTCTCGGTCTCACCGGCCGCGCCGAGGGCCTCGCCGCCATCGCCACGGCCCTCGTCTACCGGACGAACCCGTCCTAGAGGTACGTACGCACCCCGTGGCGGGCCCGTGCCGCGACACCCTCTCGGCGACAAACGGGGCGGCTGCGGCAACAAACGGGCCCCCGGGTCGCCAAAGGGTCGCGGGGCACTGCTACGGGCGCACTACCCTGGATGCCGTGACTATTCGCCTGTACGACACCAGCGCCCGGCAGATCCGCGACTTCAACCCCGTCACACCGGGCTGTGTCTCGATCTACCTCTGTGGCGCCACGGTGCAGGCCGCCCCGCACATCGGGCACGTCCGGTCGTACCTGAACTTCGACATCATGCGCCGCTGGTTCACCTACCGCGGCTACGACGTCACCTTCATCCGCAACGTCACGGACATCGACGACAAGATCATCAAGAAGGCCTCCGAGCAGGGCCGCCCCTGGTGGTCCATCGGCTACGAGAACGAGCGCGCCTTCAACGACGGCTACGACGCCCTCGGCTGCCTCCCGCCGACCTACGAGCCCCGCGCCACCGGCCACGTGCCGGAGATGATCGAGATGATGCGCGGCCTGATCGAGCGCGGTCACGCGTACGAGGCGGACGGAAGCGTCTACTTCGACGTGCGTTCCTTCCCCGGCTACCTGGCGCTGTCCAACCAGGACATCGACGACCTGCGCCAGCCCACCGAGGAAGGCATCACCGGCAAGCGCGACCAGCGCGACTTCGCCATGTGGAAGGCCTCCAAGCCCGGCGAGCCCGACTGGGAGACCCCCTGGGGCCGCGGCCGTCCCGGCTGGCACCTGGAGTGCTCCGCGATGGCGCACAAGTACCTGGGCAGCGTCTTCGACGTCCACGGCGGCGGCCTGGACCTGATCTTCCCGCACCACGAGAACGAGATCGCCCAGGCCAAGGCCTTCGGCGACGAGTTCGCGCGGTACTGGGTCCACAACGCCTGGGTCACCATGACCGGCGAGAAGATGTCCAAGTCCCTCGGCAACTCGGTGCTCGTCTCCGAGATGCTCAAGCAGTGGCGCCCGATCGTGCTGCGCTACTACCTGGGGACCCCCCACTACCGCTCGATGATCGAGTACAGCGAGGAGTCGCTGCGCGAGGCGGAGTCGGCCTTCGCGCGCATCGAGGGCTTCTGCCAGCGCGTCGTCGAGAAGGCCGGCGGGCCGGTCGAACCGGCCGCCGAAGTGCCGCCCGCCTTCGCCGAGGTCATGGACGACGACCTCGGCGTGCCGCAGGCGCTCGCCATCGTCCACACGGCGGTCCGGCAGGGCAACAGTGCCCTCGCCGCCGACGACAAGGACGCCGCCATCGCGCGCCTGTCCGAGGTACGGGCCATGCTGGGCGTCCTCGGCCTGGACCCGCTCGACCCGTCCTGGGCGGGCGAGGCCGACCGCGGCGAGGACCTCCACGGCGCCGTCGACACCCTCGTGCGCCTGGTCCTGGAGCAGCGCGAGTCCGCCCGGGCCCGCAAGGACTGGGCGACCGCCGACGCCATCCGCGACCAGCTCCAGCAGTCCGGCCTGGTCATCGAGGACAGCCCCACGGGACCCCGCTGGACGCTCGGCCCCCGCTGAGCCCGCCGGAGCAGTCCCGCTGTGCCGCCCGGCGTCCCGGGCGGCACACTCTTCATACGTACACACCGCAGCACCAACGAAACAGGTAGAGGTCATGGCCGGGAACAGCCAGCGCAGGAACCGCCGCACGTCCAACAAGAAGGGCGCTACGGTCGGCAGCGGTGGCCAGCGGCGCAAGGGCCTGGAAGGCAAGGGCCCCACGCCCAAGGCCGAGGACCGCAAGAAGCACAAGGCGAACCGCATCAGCAACGCCATGGCCCGCCAGGCCGCCAAGCGCCGCCCCGCCCCCCGCCGCGGCGGACCCAAGGGCACCAGCGAGATGGTCGTCGGCCGCAACCCGGTCTTCGAGGCGCTGCGCGACGGCGTCCCCGCCACCACCCTCTACGTGCAGCAGTTCATCGACAACGACGAGCGCGTCCGCGAGGCCCTGCAGCTCGCCGCCCAGCGCGGCAACATCAACCTGATGGAAGCCCCGCGTCCCGAGCTCGACCGCATGACCAACGGGCTCAACCACCAGGGCCTGGTCCTCCAGGTCCCGCCGTACGAGTACGCGCACCCCGAGGACCTCACCACCGCCGCGTACGACAACGGCGAGGACCCGCTGATCGTCGCCCTCGACGGCGTCACCGACCCGCGCAACCTCGGCGCGATCGTCCGCTCCGTCTCCGCCTTCGGCGGCCACGGCGTGGTCATCCCCGAGCGCCGCGCCGCCGGTATGACCGCGGGCGCCTGGAAGACCTCGGCCGGCACCGCCGCCCGCACCCCGGTCTCCCGCGTCACGAACCTGACCCGCGCGCTCCAGGAGTACAAGAAGGCCGGCATCGCCATCGTCGGTCTCGCCGCCGAAGGCGAGCACACCGTCAACGACCTGCCGGCGCTGGCCGGCCCGGTCGTCATCGTCGTCGGCTCCGAGGGCAAGGGCCTCGGCCGGCTCGTCGGCGAGAACTGCGACTACCTCGTGCGCATCCCGATGCCGGGTGGCGCGGAGTCGCTGAACGCCGGTGTCGCAGCGGGCGTCGTGCTCTACGAGGCCGCCCGCCGTCGCGCCGAGGCGCCGCGCACCTGATCGCCGGGCCCACCCGGCCCACTCCCTTGATCCAGTTGGCTCAGAGAGCGTGACCCGTGAGCGTGTCACCCCGCCCCTTCCGGGCGGGGTGACTTGATCTTGACGGGTCTCGGACACATCCCTGCTGTCAAGGCAGTGTCCTTATCACTCGTCACTCGGTTAGATGAGTGTGGACACCAGAACGTCAGGGTTCGACGACCAGCCCGCGCTGAGCATGGTCAAGGTGCCGTGCGATCCCGCACAGGTCATCGTCAACCACGCAAGCTTCCGCGTGCGGCTCGCACCGAGCCCGAGCGCGCGTTCCAAGACCTCGCTGCCCGCAGGCGCACCCGGCCGGGCTCCCGTCCTCGGCGGTGCCGTGGCCGCTGCCGCCGGGGCGACCCGACGCCGGGCCCCCGTCGTCTGGAGCGGCAAGGCCGACCAGGGCGACACGGCCGCGATGGGCGGTTTGCTCCAGGCCGCACGGGAGGCGGGCCGCGGCCGGGACGGCTTCGACGGGGGCGCCACCCAGACCATCCCGCGCGTCGACCTCGCGCACGACCTCGCCGACGACACCCTCGCCACGCCGACCGTCATCGGCCAGCGCACCTACGGCGACCCCGACGAGACCCGCCGCCTCGGCGCGGTCCGGCAGCCCGCGGGGCCCTCCTACGACTACGGGCCGTACGACGGGTACGGCTCCGGGTACGACGGGGACGGCGAGAGCGGGGACGAGTCCCGGCGGCCCGCCCCCGACACCCGTGCACAAGCCTCGTACTACCCGGGCCGTCGGATGAACCTCGGCGTCGTGCTGCTCCCGCTGCGCGTCTTCCTCGGCTTCATCTCCATCTACGCCGGCATGGGCAAGCTCTGCGACCCCGTCTACTTCGACGGCGGCGAACGCGGTTCCATGGTCAGCTGGCTGCACACCCTGCACCCCTGGCCGCTGGCCGAACCGCTGCGCGACTTCGCGCTCGCGCACCCCGTCGGTGCGGGGCTCACCGTGGCGTTCCTCCAGGTCATCGTCGGCGTGCTCACGGTCTTCGGGCTCTGGCAGCGGTTCGCCGCCTGCTTCGGCGCGCTGCTGTCCGCGGCGCTGCTGATGACCGTCAGCTGGAAGACCGTCCCGGCGTACGACGCGCCCGACATCATCTATCTGGCCGCCTGGAGCCCGCTGATCATCGCAGGCGCCCCCGTCTACTCGCTCGACGGACGCCTCGCCGGAGAAGCCTGGCGCACGCTCGGCCCGCGCTCCGAGGTCTGGCAGCTGCGCCGGCGCGTACTGCGGCGCGGAGCCCTCATGGGCGGCGTGATCTGCGGGCTCGCCCTGCTCGTCGGCTCCCTCCTCGGCGGGGCCGTCCGGTCCACCGCCGTGGTCACCGTTCCGGGGCCCGGGCGGGCCCCGAGCAACTACCTGCCCGGCACCCCGCTTCCGGTGCAGGCGCCGGCCAAGCGGCAGCAGCCGCCCTCGCAGCAGCCGTCCAAGCCCGCCACGCCCTCGGCGAGCGCCTCCGCCCCCGCCGCCAAGTCCGGCCGTACCGGGGCGGGTTCGGCACCCTCGCAGAGCGCCGGGACGGGCGCGCAGTCACCGGCCGCGAGCCGCAGCGGCGCCGGGAGCGGGCAGAGCACCCCGCGCAGCACGCCGCGCCAGTCCAGCCCGCAGCAGCCGCCGACGTCCTCCTCGGGCAGCGGCAGCGGGGGCGGCAGCGGCGGCACCGCCAAGAAGCCCGGCCTGGTCGGCGGCCTGCTCGGCTGAGGACCGTACACGGAACCGGTACCCGTACGTGGCCCAGGGCCCGGCGCGCGAGGAGCGCGCCGGGCCCTTCGGCGTGCGCGGGGCGCTTCGGCGTAGCGCGGAGGAGGGAGCGGGGCTTCGCGGGGCTTCGCGGGGCTTCGCGGGGCGGTGGGGGCCGGTGCGGGGCGTGCGCGGGGCCGGGCACGGCCGCTCAGGAGCCTCCGTACGCCGCCAACTCCCGGGCCGCCTCGGTCAGGTCCTTCGCCGTGTCGATCGCCCGCCAGTAGGCGCCCTGGGGCAGCGGGAAGCCCGCGAGGCGGCGCTCCCGGGCCAGCCGGGGGAAGGTGGTCCGCTCGTGGTCGCCCAGGTCGGGCAGCAGCGCCGCGAAGGCGGGGCCGAACACGTACACGCCGGCGTTCACGGGGTACGGCGACTGCGGCGCCTCGATGAAGTCCAGTACCTGCCCGAACTCGTTGGTCTCCACGACCCCCCACGGGATCCGCGGCCGGGCCAGCGCCAGCGTGGCCACCGCGTCGCGCTCCTTGTGGAAGGCGGCCATCTCGCGCAGCGAGAACCGGGTCCAGACGTCGCCGTTGGTCGCGTACCAGGGCTGGTCCGCGTGCGGGAGGTGGCGCGCGGCGTACTTGAGGCCGCCGCCCCGGCCGAGCGGCTCCTCCTCCACGACTGTCGTCACCCGCAGCGGCAGCCGGGTGCGGCCGAGCCAGTCCTGGAGCACCCCGGCGAGGTGCCCGCAGGAGACGACGGCGTCGGTGACCCCCTCCGCCGCCAGCCAGGCGAGCTGGTGCCCGATGATCGGCACGCCCGTTCCCGGGATCTCGACCATCGGCTTCGGCCGGTCGTCCGTATACGGCCGCAGCCGCGTGCCCTGGCCGCCCGCCAGGACCACGGCCTGGGTGGGGGCAGCCGGGAACGCGGCCGCGTCGTGCGTGGGTTGGGGCGGTACGGGGGGAACGTCGGTCATGCCCGCCAGCGTAGGCAGGACGCCCCCGCGGCGACGGCCGACGCGACGGCCGTCAACCCGCCGGTCGGACCGTCAGCCCATGGAGGCGACGCCGGACGCGTACGAGGTGTCGCAGACGGGGCGGGCGAAGGACTGGGCCTTCGTCGGCCCGTAGGCCTCGACGGCGGCCCGGCCCAGGGCCCGCGCGATGCCCACGCAGTGCTCGGCGAGCGAGGGCCGCCGGTCGACCTCCTGCTGGAGGTGCGTCAGGACGTCGCCCGGCTCCTCACCCTGACGCAGCTCGGTGAGCAGCTTCTCGCGCAACAGGTCCTGTGCGGCACGCGGCTTGGCGGGAACGGACACGCCTTCTGCGGAGGCGGTCAGGATCTGGGAGGAGGAGTTGTCCGCCCAGGGGACCATGGTGACCGCCAGCGTCCCGGACAGGACCAGGACGACGGGCAGGACCAGGGCGAGGGAACGGCCGATACGGCGGGCAGTGTGGGTCACGAGGGCGAGAGTAGCGCTCGGTGAAGACGTGGCGACATTCAGTCACCCGGTCGGGGGATGGTTCGACGCGGCTTTTCGATTCCCGGGTTGACGAGTAGGGCCGAATGGTCCGATCTGCCCGGGAATCCGGACACGGCCGCGGCAACTCGCCGGGAAGGGGCACCCCTTGGCGGGGCACCCCTTCCTCCGCCGTTGCCGGAACCGTCAGTCGGAGAGGCGGGCGCCCGAGGACGTCGAGAACACGTGGATCTCGTCGGGGCGCGGCACCACGTGCAGGGTCGAGCCCTTCTCGGGCACCTGGCGGCCGTTGACGCGGACCACGAGGTCCTGCTTGCCGGCGGTGGCGTCGGCGACGGAACCGTAGACGTAGCCGTCGGCGCCGAGTTCCTCGACCACGTTGACCGTGATCGTCAGGCCGCCGGTGTCACCGATGTCGAAGTGCTCGGGACGCACGCCGACCGTCACGGTGCGGTCGCCCGCGTCGGCGGCGGCGGCGAGCGCCTCGCGGGAAACGGGGACGACGCTGTCGCCGAACTTCACGCCGCCGTCGGTGATCGGCACCTCGACCAGGTTCATGGCGGGAGAGCCGATGAACCCGGCGACGAACAGGTTCGCGGGCCGGTCGTACATGTTGCGCGGGGTGTCGACCTGCTGGAGCAGACCGTCCTTGAGGACCGCGACCCGGTCGCCCATGGTCATGGCCTCGACCTGGTCGTGGGTGACGTACACGGTGGTGATGCCGAGGTCCCGCTGGAGCGCGGCGATCTGCGTGCGGGTCGAGACGCGGAGCTTGGCGTCGAGGTTCGACAGCGGCTCGTCCATGAGGAACACCTGCGGCTTGCGCACGATCGCGCGGCCCATGGCGACGCGCTGGCGCTGGCCGCCGGAGAGCGCCTTCGGCTTGCGGTCGAGGTACTGGGTGAGGTCGAGCATCTTCGCCGCCTCCTCCACCTTGCGACGGATGGTCGCCTTGTCCTCACCGGCGATCTTGAGGGCGAAGCCCATGTTGTCGGCGACGGACATGTGGGGGTAGAGCGCGTAGTTCTGGAACACCATCGCGATGTCCCGGTCCTTGGGCGGCAGGTGCGTCACGTCGCGCTCACCGATGCGGATGGCGCCGCCGTTGACGTCCTCCAGGCCGGCGAGCATGCGCAGCGAGGTGGACTTGCCGCAGCCCGAGGGGCCGACGAGGACGAGGAACTCCCCGTCCTGGATCTCCAGCTCGAGCTGGTCGACGGCGGGCTTGTCGCCGCCCGGGTAGAGCCGGGTCGCCTTGTCGAAGGTGACAGAAGCCATGGTGGTGAATCCCTTCTACCGGCAGGAACGTGCCGGACGATCCGAGTGGAAGGTCTAGTCCAGAATCCGGACTCCGCCCGACGCTACCGGCCGTGCCCTCCACTGTCAGCACCGCACCGCGATGACTTCGAACTTTGTGCGATCTGTCGGACCCGCCTGCTTTCATGACCCGCATGACCCGCATGACCCGCATGGCCGCCGCACCGCGCCCCCACACCGTCCACGAACTGATCGCCGTCCTCCCGGACGTCCACGTCCTGCGCGACCGCTGCCGGGCCCTGGCGGCCCTCGACGTCCTGATGGGCGGCCGGAGCGGGAGGTACTTCGACTACGACCCCGGGTGGGGCCCGGGGACCGAGGCCGGGCTGATGAACAACGGCGCGGGTGACGAGTACGCGATCCTCTTCACCCCCGACGGGGTCTTCGGCCGCGGCTTCGACCACGAGTCCTCCATGAGCCCCTACACCAACGAGGACATGGCCCTGTGGCCCGGGCTGGTGGACACCCTGCCCGAGGTGTTCCGGCCGCTGCTCGACGAGCCGGCGTTCTGCGACGACGAGGTGCGGGTGGCCACGGTCGTCTTCTGGCGGGAGACGCACGACACCGCCTGGCGGGCCGGGCCGGTGGAGTACGCCGAGTACGCCGACGACGGCACCGGCCACCTCTTCCACGTCCTGGCGGCCGGCACGCCGGAGGCGTACCACGCCTTCGCCAGGACTACTACGCACGGCAGCTCGATCCGGACGCGATCCGCCACGTCCACGCCCTGCGCCCCCTCACGTCCGAGGTGCTCGAAACCCTGGCCCCGGAAGCGGACCCGGTCGCCGTGGCGGCGGCGCTGGCGTCGACGGGGTACCCCGTGGAGGGCCGTCGAATGTGATGGCCGACGGATTCGCGCGCTGTGTAGAGTGATGGCGGTCCCGCCCGAGTAACCGGCGGGTGTGCACTGCCTCCTTAGCTCAGTCCGGCCAGAGCAACGCACTTGTAATGCGTAGGTCGTCGGTTCGAATCCGACAGGGGGCTCTGGTGGAAGCCCAGCTCAGACCTCGTCTGAGCTGGGCTTTCGTGTTTCACCGAATCTTGCGGCGGCGCCGGGCGAGGGCCGCACGGGTGCTCTCTGTCTCAGTTCTGGTCTCAGACACGGCTCCGGAGCCAGGTCCCGGGGCCGGGCAGTGCTCCGCACCGTGGAGGGCGGGCCCTCCCGCACGCAGGCCATCCACGACGCGTTTCTCAGCGATCCCCAGCACTCGGACGCCAAGTCCGTTCTCCGAGAGCTGGCCATTGCGGCGCCGGACCACATCTACGAGGCCGCCGTGCCGGTCTATCACCAGCTTCGGGCAGCGCGCGACATGCTTGCCGACGATGATGTGACCTTCGAAGACCCTGAGTATCAGCAGGTCATACGCCCGTTCTTTGCGGAGCTGGATTCGCTGCAGCGGTTGATGCGGGATGACTTGCAGCCTCCCGCCAGCCGTCACATACGAGGCGCGGTCGGTGCGCGGACCGGTGATGACGGACCGTCCCGGCGGCACAGTCGCCGATGATCAGCTCGATCTGAATCCGAAGAGGAAGGCCCCGGGCGGTGGTCCGGGGCCTTACGGCGTTTCTGCCGGTGTTTCAGTGGCGGCCCGAGATGCGGTTGGCGAGGCGGGCCAGCGGGGTGGTGGTGGGGGTGTGGGTGGCGGTTTCGCGGCGGTCGGCCTCGCGGTAGGCGGCGTAGAGGGCCTGGACGCCGAGCCAGCGGAAGGGTTCCGGTTCCCAGCGGCGGACGCGGTGGTTGACCCAGGGGAGGGCGGTGAGGTCCGTGGCCTCGCCCAGGACCAGGTCGCGCAGGGTGCGCCCGGCGAGGTTGGCGGTGGCCACGCCCGAGCCGACGTAGCCGCCGGCCCAGCCGAGGCCGGTGGTGCGGTCGAGGGTGACGGTGGCGCACCAGTCGCGGGGGACGCCGAGGACGCCCGACCAGGCGTGGGTGACCTCCACTCCGGTGAGCAGCGGGAAGAACGAGGTGAGCAGGGCCGTGAGGGAGGCGACGGTGCGTTCCTGGGTGGTGCCGTCGTTGTCGGTGCGGGAGCCGTAGCGGTAGGGGACCCCGCGGCCGCCGATCGCGATGCGGTCGTCGGCGGTGCGCTGGGCGTACATGTAGGCGTGGGCCATGTCGCCGAGGAGCGCCGAGTCGGACCAGTTCAGGGACTGCCAGGTGGACGGGGGCAGGGGGGCCGTGACGATCATCGAGGAGTTCATGGGGAGCCAGGAGCGCTTGTGGCCCTTGAGGGCGGCGGTGAAGCCCTCGGTGCAGCGCAGGACGTACGGGGCGCGGACGGTGCCGTACGGGGTGCGGGCGCGGCCGGGGGCGATCTCGGTGACGGGGGTCGACTCGTGGATGACAACGCCGAGCCGTTCGCAGGCCGCCGCGAGGCCCGTGACGAGTTTCAGCGGGTGGATGCGGGCGCCGTGGGGGGTCCAGCTGGAGCCGACGGCGTCCGCGATGTCGATGCGGGCGCGGGTGTCGGTGGCGTCGTGCAGGACGCGGTCCGTTTCGCCGAAGGCGAGCTCGCCCTCGTGGAAGGCGCGCAGGCGGGACAGCTGGGCGGGGGTGCGGGCGACTTCGAGGACGCCGCCGTGGTGGATGTCGGCCCGGATGTCCTCCTTGGCGGCGACGTCGATGACCTCGGTGACGGTCTCGTTCATGGCCCGCTGGAGGCGGAGCGCGGCCTGGTGGCCGTGGAGTGCGGCGTAGCGGTCGCGTCCGGCGATGCCGTTGTAGAGCCAGCCGCCGTTGCGGCCGGAGGCGCCGTAGCCGCAGAACTTCTGCTCCAGGACGGTGACGCGGAGGTCGGGTGCGGAGGACTTGAGGTAGTAGGCGGTCCACAGGCCGGTGTAACCGCCGCCGACGATGACGACGTCTGCCGTGGCGTCGGAGGTGAGGGGGGCGCGGGGCGGGGCGGTGGCGGTGTGATCCGTCGCGTACCAGAAGGAAATGCCGCCGTTGATCGTCATGGGGAGTTGCTACACCCCGTTTCCGAGGGGTGTCCAGGGACGGGATGTCGCGTTCCGAGGCCGGATCGGGGGCTGGTTGGCTGATGCGCGCGGGCGGGCCGGTCGTAGGGTGCGGGCATGATTCGCAACGCTGTGGAGGCGGACGTTCCCGTCATCTGGTCCATGATCCGCGAGCTGGCGGAGTACGAGAAGGTGCCGCAGGAGGCGCGGGCCACCCAAGAGCAGTTGCGGGAGGCGCTGTTCGGGGAGCTGCCGGCGGCCTTCGCGCACGTCGCGGAGACGGAGGAGGGGGAGGCCGTCGGGTTCTCGCTGTGGTTCCTCAGCTTCTCGACGTGGCGCGGGGTGCACGGGATCTACCTGGAGGACCTGTACGTGCGTCCCGGCGCGCGCGGTGGTGGTCACGGCAAGGCGCTGCTGGCGGAGCTGGCGCGGATCTGTGGCGAGCGGGGGTACGGGCGGCTGGAGTGGTCGGTGCTCAAGTGGAACGAGCCGACGATCGCGTTCTACGAGGCGTTGGGCGCGCGGCCGCAGGACGAGTGGACGGTGTACCGGCTGACGGACGAGGCGCTGGCGGGGCTGGCGGGGCCGGCGGAGTCGGGGGCTGCGGGTTAGGCGGGGCGTTGTCAGTGGGGTGCGTCACGATGGGGGCATGGTGCGAAAGGGGCAGGACCGGGGGCGGGGCGGGCCGGTGAAGGCGGCGAAGCGCGCGGAGGTGCGGTTGCCGGAGCTGGCGGCGTGGCAGGGGGGTGGGCTGGAGCCGGACGGGGACTACGACGCGGTGGAGTTCGTGGACGTGGACTTCGGCCGGCAGGAGGGGATCGGGGCCCGGTTCATGGACTGTGCGCTGCGACGGTGCGCGCTGGACGAGGCGGGGCTGGCGAAGGCGCGGATCCTGGATTCGGTGCTGGAGGGGGTGCGGGGGGTGGGGACGGACCTGTCGGGGGCCTCGCTGCGGGACGTGGAGCTGGTGGAGGCGCGGCTCGGCGGCGTCCAGCTGCACGGGGCGGTGCTGGAGCGGGTGGTCGTGCGGGGCGGCAAGATCGACTACCTGAACCTGCGCAAGGCGAAGCTCAAAGACGTGGTCTTCGAGGGGTGCGTGCTGGTGGAGCCGGACTTCGCGGGGGCGGTGCTGGAGCGGGTGGAGTTCCGGGACTGCACGCTGCGGGGGGCGGACTTCCAGGGGGCGCGGATGTCGGACGTGGACCTGCGGGAGGCGGTGGAACTGGGGATCGCGCGGGGGGTGGACGCCTTGGCGGGGGCGGTGATCAGTCCGGCGCAGCTGTACGACCTGGCCCCGGCGCTGGCCGCGCAGCTGGGGGTGCGGGTGGTGCCGTAGCCGTGTCGGCGGGGGCTGCGCCGATGGAGGGGGAGGGGGGAGCCGCTGTGCGGGCGGCTGCTGCGGCCCTCAGGCGGGGACGCGGGGGAAGCGGGCCTGGAGGGTCCAGATGGCGGGGTTGTCGGCGAGGCCGTCGTGCATGTCGACGAGGTCGGCGATGAGGTCGTGGAGGAAGTCGCGGGCCTCGCGGCGGAGCAGGCGGTGGGTGAAGGTGAGGGGGGCTTCCTCGGGCGGCATCCAGTCGGCCTCGATGTCGACCCAGCCGAAGCGGCGCTCGAACAGCATGCGGTCGGAGGACTCGGTGAAGTCGAGTTCCGCGTACTGGCGGTTGGCGGAGCGGCTGCCGCGCGGATCCTGGTCGAGCTGCTCGACGATGTCGCAGAGCGCCCAGGCGAAGTCGAGGACGGGAACCCATCCCCAGGCTGTGGACAGCTCGCGGTCGGCGTGGGTGTCGGCGAGGTAGACGTCTCCGCAGAAGAGGTCGTGGCGCAGGGTGTGGATGTCCGCCGAGCGGTAGTCGGTCTGCGGGGGGTCGGGGAAGCGTCGGGAGAGGGAGTAGCCGATGTCGAGCACGTAGAGATGGTGTCACGGGGTGGGGTGGCTCCGCCGGGTGGGTTGGGTTGGTGGGTATGGCCGGTGGGGTTGGCCGGTGGGGTTGGCCGGTGGGTTCCGCCGTGGGTGGGGGCCGGCCCGCGTGCGGTGTGTGTGGGTGGGAGGGTGCGGCGCCGTTGCGGGGGCCGGCCCCGGGCCCCCGCGCCTCAAACGCCGGCGGGGCTGGATTTGGCGGGGCCGGGTGCCTTGAACGTCGGCGGGGCTGGGGTTGGCGGGGCCGGGTGCCTTGAACGTCGGCGGGGCTGGGGTTGGCGGGGCCGCGTGCCTGGGACGTGGCGGGGCTGGGTTTGGCGGGGCCGCGTGCCTCGGACGTGGCGGGCTGGATTTGGCGGGGCCGCGTGCCTTGAACGTCGGCGGGGCTGGGGTTGGCGGGGGTGGCGTTACGACGGGAGGAGGCGTTGTTCCTTGGCTACCGAGACGGCTCCCGCGCGGGTGTCGACGCCGAGTTTGTCGTAGATGCGGCCCAGGTGGGTCTTGACCGTGGCTTCGCTGATGAACAGGGCCCGGGCGATGTCGCGGTTGCCGAGGCCGCGGGCCAGCTGGCCGAGGATGTCCAGTTCACGGTCCGTCAGCGTCGGGCGTGACCCCCGCATGCGGGCCATCACACGGCTGGCCACCGGCGCGGAGAGGGTGGTGCGGCCGGCTGCCGCCGAGTGGATCGCGGTGAAGAGTTCCTCGGGCCGTTCCGCCTTGAGGAGGTACCCCGTCGCGCCCGCCCCGATGGCCCGGGTGATGTCCGCGTCGGTGTCGTACGTCGTCAGGACCAGCACGTGCGGGGGGTTCGGGGCGGAGGTGATGCGGCGGGTGGCCTCCACCCCGTCGATGCCGGCCCCCAGCTGGAGGTCCATCAGCACCACCTCGGGCCGGAGCTTCGCGGCCAGCGCGACCGCCTCCTCGCCGCTGCCCGCTTCGCCGAGGACCTCGATGTCGGGTTCGCTGCCCAGCAGGGCCAGCAGGCCGGCGCGGACCACCACGTGGTCGTCGCAGAGGAGGATCGTGGTCATCGGGCCGGCTCCAGGGGGATCGCGGCGGACAGGACGGTTCCTTCGCCGGGGGTGGATTCGAGGGTCAGGGTGCCGCCGAGCTGCCGCACGCGGGCGCGTATCGCGGGCAGGCCGTGGCCCCGGTCGGGGACGTCGGCGCGGGGTTCGCGCGGTTCGGTGAAGCCGTGGCCGTCGTCCGCGACGTCCAGGACGACCTGGTCGCCCAGGAAGCTCAGGGTCAGGGCGGCGGTGCGGGCCCCCGAGTGCTCCCGGACGTTGGCCAGGGCGCCCTGCGCGATCCGCAGCAGGGCGGATTCGGCGCGGTCGGGCAGCGCTGCGGGCGTGCCCTCCAGGTGGAAGCGGACCTCGATGTCGGGGCCGGCGTCCAGCGCCCGCAGGGCGTCGGCGAGGCGCCCGCCGCCCGCCAGCTCGGGCGGTGCGAGGTCGTGGACCAGTCGGCGGGCCTCGGCGAGGCCGCGCGCGGCGGTGTCGGTGGCGGTCCGGACGTGCGCGCGGGCGGTGGCGGGGTCGCTGTCCCAGGTGCGGTCGGCGGCCTGGAGCAGCATCTGCTGGCTGGACAGGTGCTGCGCCAGGGTGTCGTGGATCTCCATGGAGAGCCGCTGGCGTTCGGCGAGGGTGCCTTCGCGGCGCTCGGTGGCGGCCAGTTCCCGGCGGGTGCGGATGAGGTCGTCGATCAGGGTGCGCTGGGCCCGGGTCTGGCGCTCCATGTGGACGAAGACGGCCGTGGCGAGGGCGGCGACGGCGGGCGGGGCGAGGAGGAGGTTGGGGTCGAAGGACGGGGACAGCCTGAGCTGGGCGGCGACGACCAGGGCGGTGAGCAGGGCGACGAGGACGACCGCCGCGCGCGGGGGCAGGGTGCGCAGGGCGGTGTAGAAGAGGGGGACTGCGCACCAGGCGAAGCTGGGCGCGAGCAGGACGAGGACCACCCAGGTGGCCACGACCACGCCGAGCCAGAGCAGGCGCCGCAGCGTGGGCGCGGCGCCGACGGCGGGCCCGAGCACGTACAGCAGGGCGAGGGTGGCGCCGAGGGCGATGACCCACGGCGTACGGGGCTCGCCGGGGTGGTGCAGCAGGAACCTGGCCACGGAGGCCCCGAGGAGCAGGAAGAACGCGGCGTGCGTGACGGCGGCCAGCGTCCGCGTCCCGGTGGCGGTGGCGGTGGCGGTGGCGGTGGCGCGGGCGCCGTCGGTGCCGGTGTCGGCGCCGTCCGCCTCGTGGGCCGCCCGGGCCTCGTGGCCCGCCCGGGTCCCGTCACCCTGGCCGGTGCCCCGGGCCTGGCCGGTGCCCCGGGCAGGGCCGGTGGGGTCCTCGGCGGGGGTGGGGTTCGGGTCCGGGGTCACGGGGGGCTCCTGGGGGTGGGGCTTGGGTACATCCTGAGCCAAACCGGCAGGTGGGTGGGTGCGCATCGGCCGATCGGATGACCCCGGGGTCGGCCGGTGCGGGGACGGGCGGGGGCGGGATCCCGGGTGAGGCTTGGAGCAGCGGACCACCTACCTCAGGAGTAGCAGCATGAACACCCGTACCCGCGTCCTCACCGGTACCGCCCTCGCCGTCGCGCTCGGCGCCGGGACCTTCGGCGCCGTCAGCGCGAGCGCCGCCCAGTCCGACGGCCCCAAGGGCGACGACAAGACCTTCACCACCTCGACCCACCTCACCGTCGGCGCCGCCACCCGCGCGGCCCAGGCCGCGCTGGAGGCCGCCGGGAAGGAGGGCCAGAAGGTCACGGTCGCGGTGGTGGACCGCAACGGCAACACCGTCGTCACCCTCCGCGGCGACGGCGCCGGCCCGCAGTCCTACGAGTCGGCGCAGCGCAAGGCGTACACCGCCGTGTCCTGGAACGCCCCGACCTCGGTGCTCGCCGGCCGGCTCGCCCAGACCCCGAACCTCAAGGACATCCCCGGCACCCTCTTCCTGGCCGGCGGTGCCCCGGTGCAGGCGAAGGGCGCCCCGGTCGCGGGCATCGGCGTGGCCGGCGCCCCGAGCGGTGACCTGGACGAGAAGTTCGCCAAGGCCGGCGTCGACGCCCTCGAGAACTAGGACCGTCTTTCCTGCTCCCGCATAGGATCGAACGCGTGGATCACCGCGCGCGCAACCGTCTCACCCGCCTCGCCGTCCCCGCCGTCGCCGCCCTCCTCGCCCTCACCGCGGGCTGTACGGGCTCGACGGTGCAGGGCCGGCCGGGCGCGTCGGGGCTGCGGGACCCGTACTTCCCCAAGGCGGGCAACGGCGGTTACCAGGTCGACCACTACGCCCTGGACATCGGCTACCGGCCCGCCGACCGGCAGCTGACCGGCACGGCCGTCATCACCGCCCGCGCCGAGCAGACGCTGAGCTCCTTCAACCTCGACCTCAGCGGGCTGCGCGTCGACGCGGTCACCGTCGAGGGGGAGCCGGCCCGGTACAACCGCACGGGCCGGGAGCTGACCGTGCGCCCGCGCATGGACCTTCCCAAGGGCGGGGTGTTCCGTACGGAGGTCCGCTACAGCGGTACGCCGAGGCCCCTCACCGACGCGGACGGTTCCCCGGAGGGCTGGATCACGACCGCGGACGGGGCCGTGGCCGTCGGTGAGCCCGTCGGATCGATGACCTGGTTCCCCGGCAACCACCACCCCAGCGACAAGGCGTCTTACGACATCACGCTCACCGTTCCGCAGGGCTACGAGGCGGTTTCCAACGGCGAGCTGGCCTCCCGCCGGGACACCGGTGACGGGCGGACGGCCTTCGCCTGGCACAGCGCCGAACCGATGGCGAGCTACCTGGCCACCGCGGCCATCGGGAAGTTCAAGGTGGCGACGGCCCGCACCTCTTCGGGAATCGGCGTCTACAACGCGGTCGCGCCGGGCGAGGAAGCCGGGAGCGCGGCGGCGCTCGGGCGGCTGCCGGAGCTGGTGGAGTGGGAAGCGGGGCGGTTCGGGCCGTACCCGTTCGCCACGGTGGGCACCATCGTGGTGGCGGGCGGCACGCTGCCGTACGCGTTGGAGACGCAGACCAAACCCGTCTATCCGGGTGCCCCTTCGCTGGAGCTCACCGTCCACGAGCTGGCGCACCAGTGGTTCGGGGACTCGGTGTCGCCGAAGTCCTGGAAGGACATGTGGCTCAACGAGGGCTTCGCGACCTACGCGGAGTGGCTGTGGTCGGAGGACCACGGCGGTCCCGGTGCGCAAAAACGGTTCGACGCCCTCCTCGCCGGTGACACGTCCTTCGAGGGGTCGGACGCCGCCCACTGGGACGCGTTCCCGCCGGCGGCGCCGCCCGGGCCCGACGACATCTCGGAGGCGCCGGTGTACTACCGCGGTGCGATGGTGCTGCAACGGATCCGGCAGGAGGCCGGTGACGAGCGGTTCTTCGCCCTGCTGCGCGGCTGGGCCGAGGACCACCGCCACGGCAACGCGTGTACGGCCGACTTCACCGCCTACGCGCAACGCAAGACGGGCCGCGATTTGAAGAAGGTGTGGGACGTGTGGCTGTACGGCGAGGACAGCCCCAAGCCGTAGCCGCCCCCGTCGGCGGCGAGGCCCCTCCCCGGTGCCGATCGCGGGAAGGGGCCTCGACAGTGGCCGGTGGCCGGTGGCCGGTGGCCGGTGGCCGGTGGCCGTGGCCGTGCCGGGGGAGATCAGACGTTGACGCCGAAGTCCTGGGCGATGCCGGTCAGGCCGGAGGCATAGCCCTGGCCGACGGCGCGGAACTTCCACTCCGCGCCGTTGCGGTAGAGCTCGCCGAAGACCATGGCGGTCTCGGTCGCCGCGTCCTCGGAGAGGTCATAGCGGGCGATCTCGGCGCCGCCGGCCTGGTTGACGACCCGGATGTACGCGTTGCGGACCTGGCCGAAGTTCTGGCTGCGGGACTCGGCGTCGTAGATGGAGACCGGGAAGACGATCTTGTCGACATCGGCCGGGAGACCGGCGAGGTTGACCTTGATGGACTCGTCGTCGCCGGAGCCCTCGCCGGTGCGGTTGTCACCGGTGTGGACGATGGTCTGGTCCGGGGTGGACTTGTTGTTGAAGAAGACGAAGTGACCGTCGGAGACGACCTTGCCCGTCGCGTTGACCGCGATGGCGGAGGCGTCGAGGTCGAAGTCGACACCGGTGGTGGTGCGGACGTCCCAGCCGAGGCCGACCGTGACGGCGCTGAGGCCGGGGGCCTCCTTGCTAAGCGAGACGTTGCCGCCCTTGGACAGGCTTACTGCCATTTTGACTGGTGTCCCTTCCTCAATCACATGACCGCCGGACGTGGTCAAGTTACCGCTGCCCTGCATAACGCGGCGAGGGGGTCGGTAGGTTCCACGGGTCCGGGGGCGGTGCGTCCGGGCTCGGGGGAAATGGGGTGACGGGGTGCGGTGCGGGGCGGGATCATAGGGGCATGCCTGGTCCCTATGTCATCCGTGGTTCCGTCGCGCTGCCCGAGGGGGAGCTCGGCTGGCGGTTCTCGCGTTCCTCCGGGCCGGGCGGCCAGCACGTGAACACCTCCGACTCGCGGGTAGAGCTGCTGTTCGACCTCGGGGCGACGAAGGCGCTGCCGGAGGTGTGGAAGGAGCGGGCGCTGGAGCGGCTCGCGTCCCGGCTGGTGGGCGGGGTGCTGACGGTCAGGGCGTCCGAGCACCGCTCGCAGCTGCGCAACCGGGAGATGGCGCTGGTGCGGCTGGCGTCGCTGCTGGCGGAGGCGACGGCGCCGCCGCCGAAGCAGCGGCGGGCGACGAAGATCCCGCGCGGGATCAACGAGCGCCGGCTGCGGGAGAAGAAGGCGCGGGCGGAGACGAAGCGGGGCCGTACGGGCCGCGACTGGTAGCCCGCACGGCCGCCCCCGGCCCGGCCGCCCCTACCGCGCCAGGTGCCGGTAGCGCCCGCGGAAGTACGTCAGCGGCGGCGCGTCGGGGCTGGGAAGAGCGGCCGACAGGACGCGGCCGACGACGAGGGTGTGGTCGCCCGCCGGGACGCGGGACTCCGTACGGCACTCCAGCGTGGCCAGTGCCTGCGTCAGCAGCAGGGCCCCCGAGACGGCGCCCCGTTCGTAGGGCACGCCCGCGAACAGCAGCCGGTCGCTGATCCGGCCCTTCATCGCGAACCGGCCCGCGACCTGCAGCTGGCTGTCCGCGAGCACCGAGACGGCCCACAGCGGCTGCTCCGCCAGCAGGTCGTCCATCCGGGAGCCCTCGCGCAGGCTCACCAGGACCAGCGGCGGGTCCAGGGACACCGACATGAAGGCGGTCGCCGTCATGCCGACGTCCTCCCCCCGCGGGCCGTCGGCCGTCAGCGCGGGCTCGTGGGCGGTGATCAGCGTTACGCCGGCCGCCAGTCGGGACATCGCGGCACGGAATTCTTCCTCGGTCACCCCCTCAGGATGCGGGGTGGGGGCTGCGTGGGCGGGTTCCAGGGTCGTCTTCGGCACGCCTGGAACGCTAGTCTCGCTCCCTCACGGCGCACATCGGGCCTTGGTCCGAGGCGCGTACGGACCCCGGGACCTAGGTCCGCGCGTATCGTTTGCCCGCGGAAAGGAGAGGGAGCGCTCCCAGTCGCGGCGAGGCCCCTCTCGCCTCTTCGGAGCACGTTCTTCATCTCATGTGACTTGAGTCACAGACGGCAAGATTTGTTGACCCTGTGTACCTGCCGCACAGCTCACTGTGATTCAGTGGACGGGACACCGCAACGAACCGCCGATGACACACCTGGAGTTGCTGTCGAGGTCTCGGGGAGAGCGAGCAATGGAGACCGAGTCGGAGCCGTACGTCCGTCTTGCGACCCTGCGGCAGCTGCACCGGGTGGTGGCCGACCTCAATACGGCCCGGAGCCTGGCGGACACTCTGCAGACCGTCGTGGACGGCATCGTCGCGGGCCTCGGCTACCAACTCGCCTGTGTCAACCTCGTACGCCCTGACGGGGATCTCGTCGTGGCCGCCTTCGCAGGTGACCCCGCCGCGGAGGCCCTGATCACCGGTCGCGTCGGCTCCCGCCTCTCCTGGGAACGCCGCCTGACGATGGGTGAGGACTGGGACGGACTGCGCTTCATCCCGCACACCGAGGGCTGGGTCCTGCTGGAGGACGACGTGCCCCAGTGGCACACCGAGGGCCCCGATCCCCGCTTCGCGGACGAGTGGCACCCCGAAGACCGGCTCTATGCACCCATGTACGCGTCCGGCGGGGAACTTCTGGGTGTCATTTCGGTGGACAGACCGCGCAACGGCCGCCGCCCGGGCGCGTGGGGGCGCGAGGCGCTGCAGATGTACGCCTTCCAGGCGGCGATTGCGATCAGCAACGCGAGGCTGCGGGCGAACATGCAGCGGGCCCTGGTCCGGCTGGAGCGCGAACAGCAGGCGTTGCGCGCCAGTGAGGAGTCGTTCCGCCAGGCCTTCGAGTACGCGCCCAGCGGCATGGCCATCGCCGAGATGGGCGGCGACCAGCACGGCCGGCTGCTGCGGACCAACGACGCGCTGTGCCGGCTGCTGGGTCGGCCGGCCTCCGTGCTGCGCCGGTACTCCTTCTCCGACCTCGTGCACCCCGAGGACATCGGCACGCTGCTGCGGACCTCGGCCGAGGGCGGCCGGGCCGAACTGCGGCTGGGCCGGCGCGACGGCACGTACGTGTGGGTCTCGCTGCGCAACTCGGTGGTCGCCGACGCCGCCGACGGGCCCCGGTTCCTGCTCACCCACGTCGAGGACATCGAGGAGCGCAAGCGGCACGAGCTCCAGCTCGCGCACCGCGCCAGCCACGACGCGCTGACCGGCCTGCCCAACAGCGCCGAACTGCGCTCGCGGCTGGGGGCTCGGCTGTGCCGCCGGCCGCAGTCCGTGCGGGCCACGGCCGTGGAGGTGCTGGACGCGGCCTTCGAGGGGCGCCCGGAGGCGGGGGGTGGTGCCGGCGAGCACGGCTTTCGCCCGGACGGGTACGGCGACCCCTTCGAGAGTCCCGCGGCGGCCCCGGGCGAGGCGGGCCCGTACGACCACCACGTACACACCGTCGCACCCGCCACCGACATCGACGACGGGACGAAGGGCCTCGCGGTGCTCTTCTGCGATCTCGACGGCTTCAAGTCGATCAACGACCGGTTCGGTCACCACACGGGCGACGCGGTACTGATCGAGGTCGCCCGGCGGCTGACGACGGGCGTGCGCGACGGGGACACGGTCGCCCGGCTCGGTGGTGACGAGTTCGTCGTCCTCGCCGACGGGCTGGGCGCGGCCGACGCCGCCGACCTGGCCGTCCGGCTGCGGAACGCGATCATCCCGCCCATCCGGGTGGACGGCCGCGCGGTCCGCGTCGGGGCGAGTTTCGGCATCGGCTGGGCCAGCTGCGGCATGTCGGCGGACGAGGTGCTGCGCTCCGCCGACCAGCGGATGTACATCGAGAAAAGGTCCCGCTCCAAGGCGCACCGCCGGGCCGGCTGAGCCGATCGACCGCCCGGGAGCGCACGTGTTCGGGGTAGGCTCCCGTGGGTCGAAAGGAGTGACCTGCGATGACGACGCCCGCGAACAGCGGTCCGCACGGCGGGGCGAACCAGCCCGAGGACGAAGATCCGTTCGGCTACCTCTACGCGGACGGGCAGGCTGCCGGTGCCACCCCGCCCGGGTCCGGCGGTGGGTACGGATATCCCGGCCCCGCGGCCGGTGGGCAGGCCGGCGCACAGCCGGGTGTGCCCCGTACCTCGTACAACCAGGTGCGCACGGTCGGCGACCGGCGCGGCCAGCGCGGTGCCGTCCCGTACCAGCCGGGACCGGCGCAGCAGGGCCAGCCGCAGGGCCAACAGGGCTACCAGGCCCAGTACCAGGCCCCCGAGGCGCTCCAGGCCGGTGGCTACGGCGTGCCGCAGCAGCAGGCGCACACCCAGGCGCTCCCCGGCAACGGCGGGCACGGTGGCGGCGGGTCGAGCCGTCGCGGCCTGCTCATCGCCGCGGTCGCGGTGGTCGTCGCCGTCGCCATCGGCATCGGCGCGGCCCTGGCCTTCGGCGACAAGGGCAAGGACAAGGACAAGAACCAGGCGAACGGCCAGGGCCAGCAGTCGGGCGCGCCGCAGAACAACTCCCCGAGCCCGCAGCCGAGCGGCTCCCCGGAGCCCTCGGAGGGCCCGCTGCCCAAGGCGGACGCCTCGGGCGCGGGCATGACCCTGACGGGCGGTGCGGCGCTGACGAGCACGGTGCCCGGTGCGAAGAGCGCGGGCGGCCAGTACGTCGGCAACTTCAACCAGCCGGGTGCGGCGCTGACCTGGAGCCTGGACGTGGCCAAGGCGGGCCAGTACGCCGTCTACATCAGCTACAACGTCCCCGGCAAGGACGCCAACACCACGCTCACGGTCAACGGCGACAAGCAGGAACGTCCGATAAACATGAAGAACTTCGCCAAGGCCAAGCCCGGCGAGTGGGACAAGTGGACGTACACGTACTCGCTGGTGGACCTGAAGAAGGGTCCCAACACCGTCAAGATGTCGTGCGAGACGGGCAACCAGTGCGAGATCATCATCGACCAGCTCTGGCTGCAGAAGCCGTAGCGGGCCGCTACCCGGCCTGACCGGTCGTCACCTTCACCGACCCCCGTACCTCTTCGTAGGTGCGGGGGTCGAACTCTCCCGCCGCCGGGGCGTGCACGGTGGCCGCGGAGAGGGCGACGGCGCGGGCCAGGCGGGCGGGCCAGTCCAGGCCCTCGGTCAGTGCCGAGAGCAGCCCCGCGACGGCGGAGTCACCGGCTCCGGTGGGGTTGCCGCTCAGCGGGCGGGGCGGAGCGGCCTGCCAGGTGCCGTCGGCGGTGGCGGCGAGCAGGCCGGCCGGGCCGAGGGAGGTGACCACCGCGTGGGCGCCGCGGCGGCGGGCGTCGCGGGTGGCGGGCAGCGGGTCGCGGGAGCCGGTCAGTTCGGCCAGCTCGGCGGCGTTCGGCTTGATCATCTCGGGGCGGGCGGCGACGCCCCTGCGCAGTGCCTCGCCGCTGGTGTCCAGCAGCACGGGGACCCCGGCGGCCCGGGCGGTGCGCACCAGTACGGCGTACGCGCCCACCGGCACGCCCGGCGGCAGGCTCCCGCACAGCGCGACCGCGCGGGCCCCGGCCAGGAGTTCCTCGTAGCGGGTCAGGAAACGGGCCCATTCCGCGGGAGTGATCTGCGGGCCCGGCTCGTTGAACTGGGTGGTGTCGCCCGAGGCTCCGTCGACGACGGCCAGGGTGCGCCGGGTGGTGCCCGAGCAGGAGACCAGGGCGTCCGTCACGCCGGGGTCGGCGGCCAGCAGTTCCCGTACGACCGCGCCCACCGCCCCGCCCGCGAAGCCGGTCGCCGTGACCTGGTGGCCGAGTGCGGCGAGCACGCGGGCGACGTTGACGCCCTTGCCGCCGGGCCGTTCGGTCGCGCCGGTGACCCGGTGCGAGGTGTGCGGGAGCAGCCGCGGCACCCGGTAGGTGACGTCGAGCGCGGCGTTGAGGGTCACGGTGAGGATCATGGTCAGCCCCGGTCTTGGTGTGTGCCGGGATCATGCCAAACCGCGGGCCGTCCGCCCAGTCCGCGGGGCGACGGCCCGTCACCGTCCAGCCGATCGGCTTCTCAGACCCCGGGGTTGACGATCCATTCGCCGCGCCGCATGACGCCCTTGAGGTCGAAGGCGGCGTCCAGTACGACGAGGTCGGCGTACTTGCCGGGTTCCAGCGAGCCGATCTGGTCGTACAGGCCGATCAGCTTGGCGGGGTTGGCGGAGATCGCCTGGACCACCGACTCGACGGGCAGCTCGTCGACGGTCACCGCGCGCTTGAAGGCGGTGTCCAGGGTCAGCGTGGAGCCGGCGATCGAGCCGCCCTCCACGAGGCGGGCGACGCCGTCCTTGACCTCGACCTCCAGTGGCCCGAGGTGGTAGGTGCCGTCGCCGAAGCCGGCCGCGTCCATCGCGTCGGTGATCAGCGCGACCCGGTGGGCGCCCGCGTGGTGGAAGGCCAGTTCCAGCATCGCCGGGTGCAGGTGCGTGCCGTCGTTGATCAGCTCGACGGTGACCCGCTCGTCCTCCAGCAGCGCGGCGATCGGGCCGGGTGCGCGGTGTTCGAGGCCCGGCATCGCGTTGTAGAGGTGGGTGGCGACGGTGGCGCCCGCGTCGATGGCGCGGCGGGTCTGGTCGTAGGTGGCGTCGGTGTGGCCGATCGCGGCGATGACCCCGTGCTCGGCCAGCAGCCTTACGGAGTCCAGGCCGCCGGGCAGTTCGGTGGCGAGGGTGACCATCCGGGCGGCGCCGTGCGCGGCGTCGACCAGCTTGCGGACCTCGGCCGGGTCGGGGTCGCGCAGCAGGTCGGCCTTGTGGGCGCCCTTGCGGCAGGCGTTGATGAAGGGCCCCTCGAAGTGGATGCCCGCGATCTCGCCCTGCTGCGTCAGCTCCGCGAGGAGCCCGGCGCGGCGGGCGAGTTCGTCCAGTTCGCCGGTGACGGTGGAGGCGATGAGGGTGGTCGTGCCGTGCGCGCGGTGGGTCCGTACGCCCTTGAGGACCTCCTCGGCGGTGCCGGAGGTGAAGGAGGCGCCGCCGCCGCCGTGGTTGTGCATGTCCACGAAGCCGGGGACGATCCAGTGCCCGCTGAGGTCGGCCACGGGCGTGCCCGGGGAGGCGCTGCCCGCGATCCGCTCGCCGTCGACGATGACGCGGCCGCCCGCCACGGTCCCGGTGGGCAGCACCACCCTGGCACCGGACAGAACAGTGCTCTGTGTGCTTGCGGCCATCAGGCAGGTACCTCCGTGGCGAGTAGGTCCCAGGCGAGCAACCCTGCGCCCAGGCATCCGGCGGTGTCCCCGAGGGCCGCCGGAACGATCTCGGGCAGCCGCTGGAACGTCACGCGCTCCTCGACGGCCGTCCGAAGTGGTGTGAACAAGGTTTCCCCCGCCTCCGCGAGGCCGCCACCGATGATCACCGTGCGCGGGTCGAGCAGGGTGATCGCGGTGACCAGCCCGTCGGCGAGGGCGCCGATGGCGGCCAGCCACACCTCCCGGGCGCGGAGGTCGCCGGATTCGACGGCCTTGGCGCAGTGCGCGGCGTCGGCGTCGGGGTCGCCGCTGGCGGCGGCCCAGGCGCGGCTGACTGCGGACGCGGAGGCGAGGGTCTCCAGGCAGCCGTGCTGGCCGCAGCCGCAGGCCGGTCCGCCGGGGCGGACCACGATGTGGCCGATCTCGCCCGCGTAGCCGTGGGCGCCGGCCTCGATGCGGCCACCCAGGCCGATGGCGCCGGCGATGCCGGTGCCGAGCGGGACGAACAGGAACCGGTCGGCGTCCCGGCCGGCGCCGATGCGGCCTTCGGCGAGGCCGCCCGTGCGCACGTCGTGCCCGAGGGCCACCGGGATGCCGCCGAGGCGCTCGCTGAGCAGCGCGCGCATCGGTACGTCGCGCCAGCCCAGGTTCGCCGCGTAGACGGCGGTCCCGTTCTCGGCGTCGACGATGCCGGGTACGGCGACGCCGACGGCCGAGGCGGCCCGGCCGAAGCGCTCGCGGCCCAGGGCGAGGAGTTCGGCGGCGAAGCCGAGGATCGTCTCGACGACGGCTTCCGGGCCCCGCTCGCGGCCGGTGGCGCGGCGCGCCTCGTGCAGCAGGGAGCCGTCCCCGGCGATGAGGGCGGCCTTCATCCCGGTGCCGCCCACATCGAGGGCGATGACGTGTTTCACGGGTTTCACAGACGACAGTCTCGCGTGCTCGGGAGGCAAAGGTCTAGTCCATTGGGAGGAATGTTGAGCGGCCATACAAATCCGGGAGCCCGCTCCGGCAACGGTCCGGACACGGTCCGCACGGGCGGCGCGTTCCGGATGTGAAGCAGCCCGAAAGTGGTGTAGACCTTACGACGAATAGTAGGTACGACAAGGGGTGGATCAGAACTGTGAAGGGCCGTTACCTGAGCCTGGCCGCGACCGGGGCCGCGCTCTGCCTGACCGCCGTGACCCTGACGGGCTGCGGAACCGTGCAGGGCCTCACCGGGAACAACGAGGTGACCCTGCGGGTCGTGGCGGCCGACTACGGCGACAATCCGCAGAACTCCTCCGCCACCTACTGGAAGGACCTCGCGAGCTCCTTCGAGAGGACCCACCCCGGGGTCAACGTCGAGGTCAGCGTCTACTCCTGGACCGAGGTCGACGCCAAGGTCGCCGAGATGGTCAAGGCGCACAAGGCCCCCGACATCGCGCAGATCGGCGCGTACGCCGACTACGCGGGAGCCGGCAAGCTCTACTCCGCCGAGGAACTGCTCTCCGTCCAGACCGAGGCCGACTTCCTCGCGCCGCTCGCCGACGCCGGCAAGGTCGGGCAGACCCAGTACGGCATGCCCTTCGTGGCCAGCACCCGGCTGCTCTTCTACAACGAGAAGCTGCTCGGCGACGCCGGTGTCATACCCAAGGACGCCAAGGGCGGCTGGCAGCCCAAGAGCTGGGCGGACCTGGAGGCGGCCGCCAAGAAGCTCAAGGCCGCCGGTGTGCAGACGCCCTTCGCGCTGCCGCTCGGCCGGGAAGAGGCGCAGGCCGAGACGATGATGTGGATGCTGGCGGGCGGTGGCGGTTACACCGACAACGAAGACAGCTACGAGATCGACTCCGCGGACAACGTCAAGACCTTCGAGTTCCTGCGCGACAGGATGGTCGGCCAGGGCCTCACCGGCCCCGTCGAGCCGGGCAAGCTCGACCGGCAGGCGGCCTTCGACGCCTTCGCGCGCGGCGAGGTCGGCATGCTCAACGGGCACCCGACCCTGCTCAAGCAGGCCGGCGGCAAGGGGATCAAGTACGGGATGGTGCCGATGCCGACGGCCGACGGCACCGATCACCCGACGATGGGCGTCGCCGACTGGGTCATGGCCTTCAAGAACGGCCACAAGGCGGAGACGGGCAAGTTCCTCGACTACCTGTACGAGGCGAAGAACGTGACGGCGTTCACGAGCAAGTACGACCTGCTGCCCGTGACCACCACCGGCTACCGGGCCATGGAAGCCGCCACCGGGGGCTCCGCGCCGCAGCTCAAGACCTTCCTGACGGCGCTGCCGACGGCGCGGCTGTACCCCGTGGGCAAGAAGTCGTGGGCCGGTGTGAGCGAGGACGTCAAGCAGAACATCGGCAAGGTGGTGCAACCGGGCGGCCGGCCGGAGAAGGTGCTCGGCGACATCGCGGAGTCCGCGCGCAAGGCCGACGGCGACCGCTGAGCGGGCGGGCCCGGCGGGGCGGGTGCCGTCGGGCCGCCCGGGGGCGTGTCGGTGGGCGGCGTTAATCTGGCCGTATGACGGACGACGGGCGATTGACGGCCGCCGAGGCCGCCGTGCTCGCGTACGAGGGACGAACCTGGTCCGGGCCCGGAGCCAAGGAACGGGCCATCCGGGAAGGGCTGGGGATGACCCCGGTCCGGTACTACCAGCTGCTCAACGCCCTGATGGACGACCCGCGGGCGCTGGAACACGCGCCGGGCACCGTCCACCGGCTCCGGCGGATCCGCGCGGCGCAGCGGGCCCGGCGATAGCAGTCGTACGACTGGACCGTTAGGGTCGTTCCCATGGGGAGCCATGCGCACGATACGCCGATGCCCGTGCCCGCCACCGCCGCCGGACGCGAGGGACTCGAAGCCCTCCTCCGTGCGCCGCGCCGATCCGTCGTAGCCCTCGACTTCGACGGCACCCTCGCCGAGATCGTTCCCGACCCCGACCAGGCGCGCGCCCACGCGGACGCCGTACCGGCGCTGTCCGCGCTCGCGCCCGAGGTGCTGTCCGTGGCCGTCGTCACCGGCCGGCCGGCCGGGGTCGCCGTGCGGCACGGCGGGTTCGCCGGGGTGCCGGGGCTGGAACACCTCGTCGTGCTCGGGCACTACGGGGCCGAGCGGTGGGACGCGGTGAGCGGGCTCGTCCACGCGCCCGCCGAGCACCCGGGGGTGGCGGCCGTACGGGCCGAGCTGCCGGGGTTCCTGGAGTCGATCGGGGCGTGGCGGGGGACCTGGATCGAGGAGAAGGGCCGGGCGCTGGCCGTCCACACCCGGCGGGCGGAGGATCCGGAGGCGGCGTTCGAGGCGCTGCGGGAGCCGCTGGCGGAGCTGGCGGCGCGGCACGGGCTGATGGTGGAGCCGGGGCGGGCGGTGCTGGAGTTGCGGCCGCCGGGGATGGACAAGGGCGTCGCCCTGACGGAGTACCTGGAGGAGGTCGGGGCGGAGGCGGTGCTGTACGCGGGGGACGACCTGGGGGACCTCGCGGCCTATGCCGCTGTCGAGAAGCGGCGGGCGGAGGGGGTGCCGGGGCTGCTGGTCTGCAGCTCGTCGGAGGTCCCGGAGCTCGCCTCCCGGGCCGACCTGGTCCTCCCGGGGCCGGCGGAGGTCGCCGCGTTCCTGGCCACCCTGGCCGCCACCCTGCGGGGCTGACCGGGTCGGGCCGTTCAGCCTGGCCGGCGTTTGAGGTGTGGCCCCCGCGGGGCCGACCCGGTCGGGCTGATTCAGCCTCGCCGGCGTTTGAGGCGCGGGGTGCGGGGCGGAGCCCCGCAAGGCCCGGGCGCAGCCCGGGTTGCCGCTGCGCGGAGCCGTCCCCTACCCGCCCTTCCACCGTTCCCTGGGCTCTGCCCAGACCCGCGCCTCAAACGCCGGCGGGGCTGGGGTGTACCTGGGCTCCGCCCGGACGCGCGCCTCAAACGCCGGCGGGGCTGGGGGTGTACCTGGGCTCCGCCCGGACGCGCGCCTCAAACGCCGGCGGGGCTGGGGGTGTACCTGGGCTCTGCCCGGACGCGCGCCTCAAGCGCTGGCGGGGCTGGGGGTGTACCTGGGCTCCGCCCAGACCCGCGCCTCAAACGCCGGCGGGGCTGGAGGGGCGCCCGCGCCTCAAGCGCCGGCGGGGGTGGGGGGACGCCGCGGGGCTGGAGGCGTGGCGGAGGGGCGGTGGGGGAGGGGTCAGGGGGACTGGAGGGCGGAGAGTTGGGCCGTGAACCAGGTCGTCGGGGGGAGGGCGGTGGCGGCGGCCGAGAGGCGCTTCGTGCGCTCCGCCCGCTCGGCGTCCGGCATCGCCAGCGCCGCGTGCAACGCCGCCGCCGTCTCCGACACGTCGTACGGGTTCACCGTCAACGCGTCCGAGCGGAGCTCCTCGTACGCCCCCGCCCCCGTCGACAGCACCAGCGCGCAGCCCGCCTCCGACACCACCGGGATCTCCTTCGCCACCAGGTTCATCCCGTCCCGGACCGGGTTCACCAGGGCGACGTCCGCCATCCGGTACGCCGCCAGCGAGCGCGCGAAGTCGTCCTCCACCGAGACCAGCACCGGCTGCCAGTCCGCCGTCCCCAGCTCCGCGTTGATCTCCGCCGCCAGATCCCGGACCGCCGTCGTGTACTCCCGGTACACCGCCAGGTCCTGCCGTGAGGGGTACGCCGACGCCATGTGCACGACCCGCTCCCGCCACTCCGGGTGCGTCGTCAGCAGTTCCCGGTACGCCAGCAGGCCGCGCAGGATGTTCTTGGACAGCTCCGTCCGGTCCACCCGGACGATCGTCTTGCGGTCGCCGACCTCCGCCCGCAGCCCCGCCAGCTTGTCGTCGACCTCCGGCCGGTGCGCCAGCGCCCGCAGGTCGTCCCCGTCCACGCCCAGCGGGAACGCCCGGACCTCGGTCGTGCGCCGCGGCCACCCCGACTCCCGCCGGTGCTCCACGGTCCCCTCCCGGACCTCCTCCGCGCTGCCCTCGGCGCCGTCGAACGGCATCGCCGCCAGGAACGCCCGCGCCCATTCCCCGGTGTGGAAGCCCAGCAGGTCCGCCCCGAGCATGCCCCAGGTCAGCTCCTCCACGACGTACCGCGGCAGCATCCGCAGGACGTCGGGCGAGGCCCACGGGGTGTGCGTGAAGTGCGCGATGCGCAGGTCGGGCCGCAGGACGCGCAGCATCCCCGGCACCAGCGCCAGCTGGTAGTCCTGCACCAGCACCGCCGCGCCCTCGCCCGCCTCCGCCGCCAGCGCGTCCGCGAAGGCCCGGTTGTACAGGACGTACGCGTCCCAGCGCCGCCGGAACTCCGCGTCGAAGACCGGCTCGCGCGGGATGTCGTACAGGTGGTGGTGGGTGAACCAGAGCACCGAGTTCGCGATGCCGTTGTACGCGGCGTCGTAGACCGCGGGATCGATGTCCAGCATCCGGACACCCGGCTCGGAAACCCCCCGCCGCACCGCTTCCCGGTCGCCCTCCGACAGCGCCGCGCAGATCCACACCGCGTCCGGCTGCTCCGCGAGCGCCGCGGAGAGTCCGGAGACCAGACCGCCCCCGCCGCGCCGGGCGCTGAGGGTGCCGTCGGGGGCGTGGGCGTACGAGAGGGGGCCGCGGTTCGCGGCGACGAGTACCTGGGAAGCCATGCCGCGAACCTAACCCCGCCGCACCCGCCTCAAACCCGCCGCCGCGTCACGCCACGCGTCACGCCACGGCGTCAGGCCACGCGGCGCACCGCGTACTCCTCGATCTCCAGCATCGGCGGCCGCTCCTCGGTGTCCACGGCGTACGTCCGCGCCACGAAGCCCTGCGGGCCCCGCTCGAACTGGGTCAGCGCCGGCCGTACCAGGTGCCCGCGCGAGAGCCGCAGCTGCGCGGTGCGGTAGATCGCCGCGGCCATCCGGCCGAGCGCCTGCCCGTCCTGGTGGCGGTGCAGCCGTACGCCGACGTCGACCTGGGCCAGCGCGTCCAGCCCCACCGTGTGCAGCGCGTCCACCAGCAGGCCCAGTTCCACGCCGTAGCCGACGGGGAAGGGGAGGCGTTCCAGCAGGGAGCGCCGTGCGGCGTACTCGCCGCCCAGCGGCTGGACGAACCCGGCCAGCTGCGGCCAGTGCAGGTTCAGCAGCGGCCGGGCCACCAGCTCCGTGACGCGTCCGCCCTGGCCCGGCGCGTCGCCGAGCGGGCGGTCGTACATCGCCTTGACGAACTGCACGTCGGGTTCGGTCAGCAGCGGGCCGACCGTGCCGGAGACGAACGCGGAGGAGAAGTCCCGCAGGTCGGCGTCCACGAAGCAGACGATGTCGCCGGTGGTGGCGAGCAGCGAGCGCCACAGCACCTCGCCCTTGCCGGGCACCGCCGGCAGCCGCGGCAGGACCGCGTCGCGGTGCACCACGCGCGCGCCCGCCTTCGCGGCGACCTCCGCCGTACGGTCGCTCGACCCGGAGTCGACCACGACCAGCTCGTCCACCAAGGGGAACGGCAGCCCTTCGATCAGGTCGCGGCGGATCACCTCGACGATCGCGCCGACCGTGGCCTCCTCGTCGAGCGCGGGCAGCACCACGCTGACGGTGGCTCCCGACGCGCGCTTGCGCTCCAGCAGCCGGCCGAGCGGACGGTCGTCGGCCGACCAGGAGCGGTCGGCCAGCCAGCGCTCCACCTCTTCCAGCACTTCGGGCACTCCTGGGATCGATGCGTTCGGGGCGAACGGGTCGGCAGGCGGTTTCGGGCGAAATACGATCCATCTCGCCGTTCGGACGGCTGTCTCAACCACCCGGGCCTTCGGTTACAGTCTTGAACAACGCGAAGGACCACGGCATGCCGGGGTCCTCGTGCACAAACGCCCGGAGGCGCCGCAGAGCGCGCGCCGGTGCCATACCGCTCATCCAGAGGGGCAGAGGGACACGGCCCGTTGAAGCCCCGGCAACCCTCCAGTCGGTTCTCGCGATCGCGCACACAGCGACGTCAGCGAGGTCCCCGGCTAGGGAAGGTGCCAATTCCGTCTCATGGCGAAGTGCGCCATGGGGAAGATGAGGAGAAAGGGCCTCGCCATCATGGCTGCACAGACCGTCGCCACCTCTGCCGGATCCACCGGCGCCCCTGTCGATCTCGGACCCGCCACCGGCCTGTCCTGCCGCGAATGCGGAACCCGCTTCGCGCTCGGCCCGATCTTCGCCTGCGCCGAGTGTTTCGGACCGCTCGAAGTCGCGTACGACCTGCCGACCGGTGACCCGGAGGCGCTGCGCGCCGCGATCGAGGCGGGGCCCGACAACATCTGGCGTTACGCCCCGCTGCTGCCCGTCCCCGCGGACGTGGCCTCCAAGCCCAGCCTGAACCCGGGCTTCACCAAGCTGGTGGACGCGGCCAACCTGGCCAAGGAGCTCGGCGTCACCGGCAAGCTCTACGTCAAGGACGACTCCGGCAACCCGACGCACTCCTTCAAGGACCGTGTCGTCGCCATCGCCGTCGAGGCCGCCCGCGCGTTCGGCTACACCACGCTCTCCTGCTCCTCCACCGGCAACCTGGCCGGCGCCGTCGGCGCCGCGGCCGCCCGGGCCGGCTTCCGGTCCTGCGTGTTCATCCCGCACGACCTGGAGCAGGGCAAGGTCGTCATGGCCGGTGTCTACGGTGGCGACCTCGTCGGCATCGAGGGCAACTACGACGACGTCAACCGCTTCTGCTCGGAGCTCATCGGCGACCCGCTGGGCGAGGGCTGGGGCTTCGTCAACGTCAACCTGCGCCCGTACTACGGCGAGGGCTCCAAGACGCTGGCCTACGAGATCTGCGAGCAGCTCGGCTGGCAGCTGCCCGACCAGATCGTGATCCCCATCGCGTCGGGCTCGCAGCTGACGAAGATCGACAAGGGCCTCCAGGAGCTGATCAAGCTCGGGCTGGTCGAGGACAAGCCGTACAAGATCTTCGGCGCGCAGGCCGAGGGCTGCTCGCCCGTGTCGACCGCCTTCAAGGCCGGGCACGAGGTGGTCCGCCCGCAGAAGCCGAACACCATCGCCAAGTCCCTGGCGATCGGCAACCCGGCGGACGGCCCCTACGTCCTGGACATCGCCCGCCGCACCGGGGGTTACGTCGAGGACGTCAACGACGAGCAGGTCGTCGAGGCCATCAAGATCCTCGCGCGGGCCGAGGGCATCTTCGCCGAGACCGCGGGCGGGGTGACCGTCGGCGTGACGAAGAAGCTCATCGAGAACGGGCAGCTCGACCCCTCCCTGACCACGGTCGTCCTCAACACCGGTGACGGCCTCAAGACCCTGGAGGCGGTGGCCTCGGACAGCGGCCAGACCGCCACCATCCGCCCCAGCCTGGACGCGTTCCGCGCCGCCGGCCTGGCCTGAGGCACGACCCACCCCCACCGCTTCCGGAAAGGCAGCAGCGCCATGAGCGTCAACGTCCGCATCCCCACCATCCTGCGCACCTACACCGGCGGCCAGGCCGAGGTGCCCGCCGAGGGCGCGACCCTCTCCGAGGTCATCGAGTCCCTGGAGAAGAACCACCCGGGCATCGCGGCCCGCGTCCTGGACGACCAGGGCAAGCTGCGCCGCTTCGTGAACGTCTACGTCAACGACGACGACGTGCGCTTCGAGGGCGGCCTGCAGACGGCGACGCCGGACGGCGCCGGAGTGTCGATCATCCCGGCCGTGGCCGGCGGCTGCTGACACCGGGATTCCCGTTCCCGTCCCGTCCAGTCACACCTGAATTGCCCCCTCCGCTAAAAGTGGAGGGGGTAATTCTGCTTGATTGGGCGCGGTAGAGTTGGGGAAGTCCCCTCCGCTGTTCTTGCCCGCCGCATATGAGCGGGCCGCCGGAGGGTTGACATTGAGTCAACATGCGAGTCTGGTATGGGCCTTTGGTGCCGGATGTCGGGCCCGAGTTGCCCGGGAATATGCCTACTTTTCACGTGATTTCCATATTCCTTCTTGTCCAGAATTCTCGTCGGAATGACCTGTTGCAGACAGCACCGGTGCGGATACATTCAGCCGCGGTCGAGGCGTTCCGGCGCAAGTTCTGACCCGGGTCCGCGAAGTGCGGTCCTGCGCAAGGGCCAGTAATAGGGGAGTTAGGCATGGCTCAGGGCACCGTCAAGTGGTTCAACGCGGAGAAGGGCTACGGCTTCATCGCGGTCGACGGTGGTGCGGATGTGTTCGTCCACTACAGCGCCATCCAGATGGACGGGTACCGCACCCTTGAAGAGGGTCAGCGGGTCGAGTTCGAGATCTCGCAGGGCCAGAAGGGTCCTCAGGCGGACATGGTCAAGCTCGCACTCGGCTAACCCGGCGCGATCGACCACCGACGCAACAGGTCTACAGTCGCCGGACGCTCTGAGGCGTCAGGCGCACGAGGGGCCCACATCCCGGAGACGGGATGTGGGCCCCTCGTGCGTCCCGGGCGCGTCGTGGCCCGGCGTTGCCGAAGCCGCTTGCACTCGACGGGGTCGAGTGCTAATCATTGGCGTTAGCACTCTCCAGGTGAGAGTGCTACTGAAACGAGGACCGGGTCGGTGAGGCCCGAGGGTCCGGCGGGAAGGAACCGCCGGGCTCGCAGGCCGTCCGTCGCGGGCGCGGGCGCGGTCCAGGAGCAATCCACCCCAGTCCTGGAGGACCACTTCAGATGGCCAAGATCATTTCGTTCAACGAGGAGGCCCGGCGCGGTCTCGAGCGTGGCATGAACCAGCTCGCCGACGCCGTCAAGGTCACCCTTGGCCCCAAGGGTCGCAACGTCGTCCTTGAGAAGAAGTGGGGCGCCCCCACGATCACCAACGATGGTGTGTCCATCGCCAAGGAGATCGAGCTCGAGGACCCGTACGAGAAGATCGGCGCCGAGCTGGTCAAGGAAGTCGCCAAGAAGACGGACGACGTCGCGGGCGACGGTACGACCACCGCCACCGTGCTGGCCCAGGCGCTCGTCCGCGAGGGTCTGCGCAACGTGGCCGCCGGCGCCAACCCGATGGCCCTCAAGCGTGGTATCGAGAAGGCCGTCGAGGCCGTCTCCGCCGCCCTGCTCGCGCAGGCCAAGGATGTCGAGACCAAGGAGCAGATCGCTTCGACGGCCTCCATCTCCGCCGCCGACACCCAGATCGGCGAGCTCATCGCCGAGGCCATGGACAAGGTCGGCAAGGAAGGCGTCATCACCGTCGAGGAGTCCCAGACCTTCGGTCTGGAGCTCGAGCTCACCGAGGGCATGCGCTTCGACAAGGGCTACATCTCGGCGTACTTCGCCACCGACATGGAGCGTATGGAGGCGTCGCTCGACGACCCGTACATCCTGATCGTCAACTCCAAGATCGGCTCGGTCAAGGACCTGCTGCCGCTCCTGGAGAAGGTCATGCAGTCCGGCAAGCCGCTGCTGATCATCGCCGAGGACGTCGAGGGCGAGGCCCTGTCGACCCTGGTCGTCAACAAGATCCGCGGCACCTTCAAGTCCGTCGCCGTCAAGGCCCCGGGCTTCGGCGACCGCCGCAAGGCCATGCTCGGTGACATCGCCATCCTCACGGGCGGCACCGTCATCTCCGAGGAGGTCGGCCTCAAGCTGGAGAACGCCGGTCTCGACCTGCTCGGCCGCGCCCGCAAGGTCGTCATCACCAAGGACGAGACGACCATCGTCGACGGCGCCGGTGACAGCGACCAGGTCCAGGGCCGCGTCAACCAGATCCGCGCCGAGATCGAGAACTCCGACTCGGACTACGACCGCGAGAAGCTCCAGGAGCGCCTCGCGAAGCTGGCCGGCGGCGTGGCCGTCATCAAGGCCGGTGCCGCGACCGAGGTCGAGCTCAAGGAGCGCAAGCACCGCATCGAGGACGCCGTTCGCAACGCGAAGGCGGCCGTCGAAGAGGGCATCGTCGCCGGTGGTGGCGTGGCCCTGCTCCAGGCCTCCTCGGTCTTCGAGAAGCTGGAGCTCACCGGTGACGAGGCGACCGGCGCCAACGCCGTGAAGCTCGCGCTGGAGGCCCCGCTCAAGCAGATCGCCGTCAACGGTGGTCTCGAGGGTGGCGTCGTCGTCGAGAAGGTGCGCAACCTCCCGATCGGCCACGGCCTGAACGCCGCGACCGGCGAGTACGTCGACATGATCGCCGAGGGCATCATCGACCCGGCGAAGGTCACGCGCTCCGCGCTGCAGAACGCCGCGTCGATCGCCGCGCTGTTCCTGACCACCGAGGCCGTCATCGCCGACAAGCCCGAGAAGGCCGGCGCCGGTGCGCCGGGCGGCATGCCGGGCGGCGACATGGACTTCTGATCGGCCCCGGCTGATCGGCAGTCCGCACCACGCTCCACGTTCCGAGGGCGGCACCCCACCAGGGGTGCCGCCCTCGGGCGTTCACGGCTGCCCGCGCCCTGGTACCCCGCCCTGGTACCCCGCCCTGGTGCCGCGCCCTCGCTGGCCGCGCTCCCCTTGCGCGCTCCGTTGCGCCCTGCCGCGCCCGTCCTTGCCCGGCACTCGGGACGGGACCGCATCCGTCGGGCCGGTCTGGTTGACTCGGGGTATGAGCGAGAGCAGCGGAGCCGGCGGGCCCTTCGTGAAGATCTGCGGGCTGCGGACCGGGCGGGACGTCGAGGTGGCCGTGGAGGCCGGGGCGGATGCCGTGGGGTTCGTCTTCGCCGCCGGGAGTCCGCGGACCGTCGACGCCGCCACCGTGCGGGGGCTCGTCGGGCGGGTGCCGGCGGGGGTGCTCACGGTCGGGGTGTTCCGCGGGCAGTCCGTGGCGGAAGTGCGGCGGCTGACGCTGGAGAGCGGGGTGCGCTCCGTGCAGCTCCACGGCGACGAGGGGCCCGAGTACTACGAGGAACTGCGCGCGCAGGGGCGGACGCTGATCCGCGCCACCGCCACCGCCGTCGCGGCCGCCGGGGAGTACGGCGAGGACCTGCTGCTGCTCGACGCCCCCGACCCCGGCTCCGGCAAGCCGTGGAACTGGGGCTCCGAGGAGTTCACCGCGCCGCGCGGCCGCTGGCTGCTGGCCGGGGGCCTCGACCCCGCCAACGTCCGGGCGGCCCTGGAGGCCACCGGCGCCTGGGGCGTGGACGTCTCCAGCGGAGTGGAGCGGGAGCGCGGAGTGAAGTCACCGGAGCTCATCCGCGCCTTCCTCGCGGCAGCACGCGACACCCGTAGCTGAACGCAACTCCCCGATTACCCAGGGCGATGAATCCGGCATGGCCCGCTCCGCCTGCGGGCAGACATTCCACATGAACACGGACCTGCTCGGCTGGCTGGGGCGCCTGACGTCCCGCCTCGCCCCGGGAGGCGGTGGCGGAGCGGCGGTGCCCGGACCCCGCCGCGCCCCCGTCTTCACCGCCGACTTCACCTCCGCCTCCCAGTGGGTGGCAGGCCGCTCCTGGGCGTATCCCGACGGCGGCCCCGTCAACCCCGGCGACAACAAGCTCGACCACCTCGTGGAAGACCCCGCCTACAGCCGCAGCGGCGTCTTCCGCGCCACCCGCCGCCCCGACGGCAACTGGGACACCGGCCTGCTCACCACCGAGGGCAGCGACGAGGGTTTCATGGTGCGCACCGGCGACGTACTGGAGGCGCGGGTGCGGCTCCCCGTGGAACTGGGGGCCTGGCCCGCGATCTGGACCTGGCGGGACGGCGGCCAGGAGATCGACGTCTTCGAGTACCACCCGGACAACCCCGACCTGCTCGAACTCTCCAACCACGTCCGCGAGGCGCACCGCTACCATCGCGACCCCTCGGTCCGGCCCGGCGCCTGGGTCGACCTGCGCGTGGAGTTCGGGCGCAACTCGGTCGTCTGGCGGGTCAACGGCGCCCGCGTCTTCTCCGACCGCCGGGGCGTGGGCCGCGGCTGGCGCGCGTACCTCATCGTCAACCTGTCGGTGTGCGCGGGCAATTACCACCCGGCGCCGGAGCCGGAGGTCAGCGAGATGTCCTACGAGGTCTCCGAGCTGCACGTGTACCGGGACGCTTCGTAGCGGCGCACCGCCTCAGCGGGTGGGCCCGGGGTCGTCCTCGGGCCGCAGGGCGGTGCGGACGCCGGTGACGACCACGGTGACCAGGCACAGGGCGATGACGGTCTCGGCCCACAGGAACGCGAACCAGTCCAGCACGCAGCCGATCGGGGGTGTGCCGGGGGCGGTGCCGCGGAACGCCGAGAGGGCGAACAGGGTGGCGGCCATCCAGGCGAGGGCGGGCCAGACCAGGCCGTTGCCGCGGGTCGTCAGGTACCAGGCGCCGAGGAGCACGGACGCCGCGAGCGCCCACATCACCACCATCATGAAGACCGCGAAGACGAGCACGCTGCCCGACCGGGACAGCCTCAGCGCCAGGGCGGCCTCCTGCCGGGAGGGCGCCGGCCGGGCGGAGGCGGAGAAGAGCGTGTCGTTGTTGGAGAACAGCAGGCGCACGGGCACCTGCTTGCCGCCCAGCTGCGCCCGGAACCCGATCACCGTCTCGTAGGTGTCGAACGGGTAGTCGCTGATCGACCCGCCCGTGAGCGCGACCTGAGTGTCCGTGGTCGCGAGCCGCTCGTGCGCCTTGAACTCCAGGTCTTCCTGGGTGGCGCCGGAGGTGGCCAGACTGAGGTCGGCCACCGGGGCGGCCCCCTCCGCCTCGCCGAGGTTCCCGCGGGGGGTGACCCAGACGCGCAGCACCAGCTCCCTGGCCTTGGCGTCGACGCTCTGGACGACTGCCTCCACGTCCACGCGGTCGGCGGCCGAGGAACCGACGGCGTGGACCGTGTCGACCGCCTGCCGCTCGGTGAACTGCAGCCACGAGCCCACGCCCACCGCCACCACGATCAGCACCGCGATGGGCAGCAGGACCGGCAGGAGCGACCCCCCGGAGCGGCGGGCGCGAGGCGGGTCCGGGGGTGGGCCGGGCGGCGTGTCCGAGGGTGGGGTCATGGTGGCTCCGGCGAGGTGGGCAGGGGCGCCCCATCGTGTCGGCGGCCCGGGGCCGAGGGCCGTGACCACTCCGCGTGCACCAGAACGCTTCACCCGGTAGCGTCGAAAACGCGCGCATTCCGGCCGGAACGTTCCCCACGAACCACCGCGGCCCCTCCCGTCAGTGGCGGCCGCCGATGTCGGCGAAGGAACGAGACCACATGCCACAGCACACCCTCCACGCGGTGACCGCCGCGGCCGCTCTGGCCTGCCTGGCAGCGTTCGGCCCCGTACCGGCCGGTGCCCCGGCGGCAGCCGCCCGCGCGACCGGGTCCGGCCCGACGCCCAGCACGGCAGCCCCCCGGTTCGTGCCCGGCGCCTGCCCGAAGACGCCCGAGCCCGTCGCCGCGCTGAGCAAGGCGCGCTGTGGCCTCCTGGAGGTCCCCGAGAACCGCTCCCGCCCCGGCGGCCGAACCATCAAGCTGGCCGTGGCGCGCATTGCGGCGGCCGCGCAGAAGCCCGCCGCGGACCCCGTGGTGTTCATGGCGGGCGGCCCCGGCGCCGACACCTTCGACGACATCCCCTTCCTCATCGACTCCGGCCTGAACAAGGACCGCGAGCTGATCGTCATGGCCCAGCGCGGCAACCTGTACGACCAGCCGAACCTCGCCTGCCCGGAGGTCGACCGGTTCAACGCGCAGGCCGTGGGCCTGGGCTACGACTCGCAGCAGGCGGAGCAGGTCATGCTGAAGGCGGTGAAGGACTGCCGGGCCCGTCTGACGGCCGCCGGCGTCGACCTGAGCGCCTACAACACCACCGAGAACGCCGCCGACTTCGCCGACCTGCGCACCGCGCTGGGCATCCCCCGGTGGAACGTCTACGGGTACTCCTACGGCAGCAACCTGGCCCTCACCTACCTGCGCCTGCACCCCGAGGGGATCCGCGCGGTGGCGATCGACTCGGTGACACCTCCCCAGGTCGTGACCCTGCCGTGGGCGTGGGGCAGCACCGCCGAGGGCATCCGCAACATCTTCGAGGCGTGCGCGGCACAGCCCGCATGCAAGGACCGCTACCCGGACCTCCCCCGCACGCTGACGGAGCAGGTGCGCAAGCTGGAGGCCCACCCCCTGACCCTGGACGTCGCGCCGCCGAACGGCGGGAAGCCGGTCAAGACCGTCCTCGACGGGGGCGCGCTGCTGAACCTGATCGTCGCCTTCACCCCCCGGCCCAAGGACCTCCCGGCGGCGCTCGACGAGCTCAGCCGCGGGAACCCCGAGCGCTTCGCCAAGGCCCGCGCGGCCGGCTCGGTCCAGCACGTCGGCATGTTCGCGCACGGCCTGACGAACTCGATAGCGTGCGCCGAGTGGGCGCCGGGCTACGCGGAACCCGACGTGCTCAAGGCGGGGCGCAAGGCCTTCCCCGGGTGGCCCGACACGGTCCTGGCCCAGGTGCCGCAACTGCCCTTCCAGTACCCGGTGTGCGGAATCTGGGACGTTGCGGACCGCGCGGAGGTCCAGCGGGTGCCCACGATCAGCCCGGTCCCGGCGCTCCTGGTCTCCGGCACGTTCGACGTGAAGACCGGGGCGAGCTGGGCGGAGGGCGTGGCCCGCAACCTGTCCCGCTCGACCGCCGTGCAGGTCCCCGGGATCGGCCACTGGGTGGTCCCGCAGTCCCCCTGCGCGCAGCGCGTGCTGGCCTCGTTCTTCGCCCGTCCGACCGCTCCCGACACCTCGTGCGTGGACGGTCTCGAACCCGAACCGTTCACGATCGTCCCGAAGTAACCGGGAGGGCAGATGACACGCCATCACACGCCCCGTCGGAGCACCGTGCGCATGGCGGCCGGTCTCCTCGTCGGCGGCCTGCTCGCAGCGCCCGCCCAGGCCCAGTCCCGCACCGGCACCAGCCCGAGCCCCAGCCCCGGGGCGCCGATCGGCACCGCCGCCCGCACGGTGGGCGACGCCCGCTACGAGCCGGGCCCCTGCCCCAGGACACCGGAACCGATCGAGGCGCTCAAGGGAGCCCGCTGCGGAACCCTCACCGTCCCCGAGAACCGGGCCGAGCCGAAGGGCAAGACGATCAGGCTCGGTGTCGCGATCGTCCCCGCCAAGTCCGCCACACCGAAACCCGACCCCATCGTGTGGCTGGCGGGCGGCCCCGGCGACGACGCGGTCGGCGAGGCGAAGATGGCGATCGACGGCGGCCTGAACCGCGACCGCGACGTGGTCTTCATGTCCCAGCGCGGTACGTACTCGGCCGAGCCGAACCTGCTGTGCCCCGACATCGACGAGTTCAACGCGAAAGCCGTCGGCCTCGTCTACGGCGCACCGTCCACCGAGCGCCTGCACGTCGCGGCCACGAAGGCCTGCCGCGACCGGTTGGCGGCCCGCGGCATCGACCTCGGCGCCTACAACGACACCGAGAGCGCCGCCGACTACGAGGACCTGCGCAACGCGCTCGGCGTCAAGCAGTGGAACCTGTACGGCATCTCCTACGGCACCCACCTGGCGCTCGTCTACATGCGCCTGCACCCGGCCGGGCTCCGCTCGGTGGGCCTCGACGGCATCCTGCCGCCCTCCAAGGGCGGCTCGGCCCTGACCTGGAGCAGCGCCCGGCAGGGCTTCGACGGCCTGTTCAAGGCATGTGCCGACCAGCCCGCCTGCAACAAGCGCTACCCGAACCTGTCGGCCACCTTCGACAAGCTGGTCCGCGACCTCGAAGCCAAGCCGGTCACGACCACCGTCACGCTCCCCGGCAGCGACAAGCCGGTGAAGGTCGTACTGGACGGCGGGGCGCTGGTGACCTGGATGACCTCCGCCACCCACGTGGCGCCCCAGGTCCCGATCGCACTGGACGAGCTGGCGCACGGCAAGCCCCAGCGGATCGCCACGCAGTGGGCGGGCGGCAAGCTCAGCCCGGCGGCCATGGGCAGGGTCGCGCACGGCCTCGGCTACGGCGTCTTCTGCAGCGAGTGGACGCCTTACGAGAGCCAGGAACAGGCGCTGCGGGGCGGACAGGCGGCGTTCCCGTCCTTCCCCCGGTCGGTGCAGGCCCAGGCCCCGCAGCTCGCCTTCCTGCGTCCTGACTGCGACGTCTGGAACGTCCCCGCGGCGGCGCCCTCGATCCGGGACGTCACGCGCGGCGACATCCCCACCCTCGCCCTGTCGGGCAGCTTCGACTCCCAGACCGGCGCGGACAACGGGCCGTACGTCGCCCGTACGCTGAGCAGGGCGAAGGTCGTCACCGTCCCCTACGAGCCGCACGTGGTGTTCGCGACCTCGAAGTGCGCCCAGGAGATCGCCGTCTCCTTCTTCGACGACCCGGCCGCACCGGAACCGGGATGCCTCAAGAGCCTCAAGCCGCCCGCGTTCGAGACCGGTTCCTGAGCGGGCGGCGACGGGTGCGTCAGCGCGGCAGGGAGTTCAGCAGGGCGGCGCCCCGCTCGGCGTCGTCCACGCTGACCGCGAAGTCCCTGCCCCGGGAGCGGACCACGAGGCAGGGGCCCCGTCGCACCATCACCGTCGTACCGAGCCCGCTGATGCGGTAACCCCAGCCGCCGACCTGCAGGGGCCTGCGCTCCTCCACGCGGGCCGGTGCCTCGAGGTCGGCGGGGGACCAGCGCCGCACGGGCCGCCCAATCGGTCCGTAGGCCACTTCCAGCGCCCGGCCGGTGATCCGCACGGTCACGGAGGCGAACACCAGGAGCAGCAGGGCCGACAGGAACAGCACCACCGCCGGGGCCCACACGGTGACCACCGGACCCACCAGCCCGACGACCGCGAGCCCGACCGCGATGAGGGCGAGGAACACGGCCGAGGCCTGCATCCACCGGTTCGCCGCGTGTGACCGCCACAGAACCTGTTCGCCCTGTGCCATGACGCCTCCAAGACCTGTCGCGGAGAGCCGTCCTCGGCTTCCCCCCTCCTCCAAGTCTCCACCCGCAGGCCCTCGCGCCCGCCCGCGTCTACGGTGGGAAGTGATCGAGTCGGGGTGTCGTCCCCGGAGCCTGGGAGGCCGGCGATGAGCGACGAACGTGACGTGTTCCTCGCATGGGCGCGGACCCGACTGCGGGACGCCGAGAACGCCTTGCACGACGGGGACGCCGGGCCGCGCTTCGCGATCTGGTCCCGCCGCGAGCCGGTCTCGGTGATGGGGGCCTGGAAGTCGGCCGTCGGGCACGAGCAGGTCGGCGCGCTCTTCCACGAGCTGGCCGAGTCGTTCTCGGACTGCACCTCCTACGAGCACGAGATCGTCGCGGCCGACGTGATCGGCGACATGGCTTACACCACCGGCTACGAACGCACCCGGGTCCGCGTCAACGGCGAGCCGCGCCGGTACGTCCTGCGGGCGACCCAGGTCTACCGCCGCGAGGACGGCGAGTGGAAGGTCTGCCACCGCCACGCGGACACGGTGGAGACCGACCAGAGCTGACCGGTCCGGTCGGGCGGCCCGTCAGGCGGTCCGGTCAGGCGGGCGTACCGAACGAGGAGCCGACTCCGTCCTCCTCGACGGACTCCACGAGCGGGTTCGCCCGCAGGCCGGCGACCTGGTCGGGGGAGAGCGGGGCGGCGAAGCCGTTCATCGCGGTGCGGAAGACGTGCACGGGCCTGATCCCGTGGTGGCCCGCCACCATGGCAGGGTCCATGCCCCTGCGGACGGTCACCACGTACGTCGGCCACTCGGCCGGAGCCGGGTGGGCGGCAAGGGGCGCGGGGTCATGGGGGGCGGCGGCGGTGGCGGTGACCGGCAGGGCGGCCACGGCGGCGAGGACGGTGACGGCGACGGCCGCCCGGCGGGTCCCACTCGGTCGAGAGCGCATGGGCGCGAGGCCATCACGCACGCAGGTCCCGGTCAACGAGGCCCGACGGCGGGCCCCGGCCCGGCGGTGGTGAACACCGAATGCGCCCCCTCCCTGTCGGCCAACCGGGCAAGGCTCCTCAAGGCGCACCGGTAGGTGCCCGATGCAGGGAAGGGGCGCGCCCCTCCCGGTGCACTCGTCCGTGGGCGGCGGGCCCCGCATCCCCCGCCGCCTTCCCTGGAGCTCCTCCATGCGCCTGCTCGCCCGTGTGACGACCGCCGCCCTGCTCGCCATGACCCCCGCCCTCACCGGCAGCGCGTCCGCGGCCGCCCCCGAGCCGACCCCGGCACCGCTGATCGCCTCGACGGACGCGGTACCCGGCCAGTACATCGTCACGCTGGACAAGGGCGTCGACGCGGCCGCGCTGACGAGGAAGCTGGGCCTGAGGCCCAGGTTCATGTACCGCCACGCCATCAACGGCTTCGCCGTGCCGATGACCCGGCTCCAGCTGGAGGCCGCACGGAAGACCGTCGGGGTGAAGACGGTCGAGGAGGACACGAGGATCTCGGCCGTGTCGGACGGCTCGGACGACGACGGGCGGGCGATGAGCTCCCCGACGTCGCTCTGGGGCCTGGACCGGATCGACCAGAGGACGCTGCCGCTCGACGATGACTTCACCACCAAGGGCAACGGCGCCGGGGTGACGGCGTACATCCTGGACACCGGCATCGACTACGACCACGACGAGTTCGACGGCCGCGCGACCTTCGGCTTCGACGCCGTCGGCGACGGCAGGCAGGGCATGGACTGCCAGGGCCACGGCACGCACGTCGCGGGAACGGTCGGCGGCAAGACGTATGGGGTCGCGCGCAAGACCAACCTGGTCGCCGTCCGCGTCCTGGGCTGCGACGGCACGGGCTCCTACTCGGGCATCATCGCCGGCATGGACTGGGTCGCGAACAACGCCAAGCAGCCCGCGGTACTGAACGCCTCCCTCGGCGGCCCCTGGTCCGAGGCGGTCAACAACGCCGCGAACGCCCTCTCCGACCGGGGGGTCCTGCCCGTCGTCGCGGCGGGCAACAGCTCCGAGGACGCGTGCAACGTCTCGCCCGCGTCCGCCGACCGCGTGGTGACGGTGGCGGCGAGCAACAGGTGGGACGAGGAGACGAGCTTCTCCAACTACGGTCGCTGCGTCAGCATCTACGCGCCCGGCCAGGACATCACCTCCGCGAAGCTCGGCGGCGGCAGCGTGGCCCTGAACGGTACGTCCATGGCCTCGCCGCACGTCACCGGCGTCGCGGTGCTCTACAAGCAGGCGCACCCGGCCGCGACCCCGGCGGAGGTCGCGGACTTCCTGGGCGACGCGTCCACGAAGGACGTCCTGACCAGCGTCAGCCCGGCCAGCCCCAACCGGCTGCTGTTCACCAACGGTCTCTGAGCGATCCCACGAAGTGGGCCCAGGCCTGCGCGCGGAACACCACGTGCGGGCCTTCGGGCTGCTTGGAGTCCCGGACGGGGACGATGGCGGGGTGGCCGTCGGAGACTTCGAGGCAGTCGCCGCCGTCGCCTCCGCTGTGGGTGGACTTCCGCCAGGTCGCCATCTCCAGGCAGTCGCCGCCATCGCCGGCGCTGTAGCTGGACTTGTGCCAGATGGCTGCCGACAGGTCGTACTCAGGCGTTCTGGTCATTTTCGTACTCCTCCGCCACCGACTCGATCAGGGCTAGCGACTCCCGCGGAGAGAGCGCGTTGGCCATGAGGAGATCGTAGGTCAGGGTGTGTTGGGCCACCGTGGCCGGATCGTCGAACAGCTGGCCCGTCCCGAGCCCTGTGACATACGCGAGCGGGGGAGCGTCGTCGAAGGACATCAGTTTGAGGGTGCCCGCCAATGAAGCGTGGGGGCCCGCGCTGAACGGCAGCACCTGCACGACGATCCGGTGTGACCGGATCAGACTCGCGATGTGACGCAGGGCCTCGGCGAGGATCGACGGGTCGTCCCCGCTCCGGCGCAGGATCGCCTCGTCAAGCACGCACCAGAACATGGGGGTTGTTGGATCGCCGAGCAGCGCCGCCCGGTCCAGGCGGTTCCGTACCAGCTCGTCGATCACGTCCTCCGCCGCCGTCGGCTGGTACGCGCGGAACACGGCCCGCGCGTACGCCTCCGTCTGCAACAGACCCGGGACGATCAGCGGCGCGTACTCCCGGATGGTCTTCGCCAGCGCCTCCGCCTCGGCCGCCGCCGCGAAGTGGTCCGGGTACTTGGACTTGGCCGCGGCCTCGCAGTTGCGGGCGAAGAAGCCGTCCGTGTGGAGGATCTCGTCTATCTGGCGGGCGACATCGAGGTGCATCCGGCGCGTCCCGGCTTCGAGCTGGCCGATGAACGAGCCGCTGACGAAAAGTCGTTCGGCCAGTTCGGCCTGAGTGAGGCCCGCGCGTTCGCGGGCGACTCGGAGTTCCGCGCCCAGGAGGGCGCGGGGTGAGGAGGAGGGGTCGAGGTTCTTTGGTCCCGGCATAACAACTCCTGGTCCAACACGTGCGTTTGTGCAGGGTCCGACGTTGAAAGGCTAGCTACCGAGTGGCCACTCTGTGTGCAGAATGCGATTACCCAGAGCGAAAGGGAAACGTCATGGTGCTCACACCGAAGGAACGCATGCTGGCGGCCGAGGAGGCCGTGGGGCAGTTGAAGGAAGCCCTCGGTGATGTGGGAGTGGTCTTCCCGTCGCTGGGCGTGGACGGGGTGTCCGCCGCCGGGACGTACGGGCTGCCGCTGGTCGACCTCGGGCGCTGCAACCTCGACACCGCGCTGCGGCTGGCCGCCGTGCTGCACGAGCGGGCGCATCCGTGACGGGAGACGAACGGGCGCGGTGCGAGGCGGTCTTGAAGGGGTTGGCGGAGGCCGCGCGCGGGTGGGAGTTCGAGCTGGCGTGGAAGTTGTGCTGGCTGGAGAAGGGGCTGGAGAGAGCCGGGTGGAAGCGTGCGGGCATGGGCCTTTCGGTGCGCGTGTCGCAGGACGGGCGCAGCGGGTTGTGGACCGCTGTCGGCGATGACGGGAAGCGGAGGGTGAGCGAGACGGCCGATACGGCGGACGAGGCGACGGCGTTGGTGCAGGAGGCGTTCGGTCTCAAGGCGTGGCGCCCGCAGCCGCCCCCGCCGCCGGGCTGGCAGCGGTTCTCGCTGGTGCACAGCCCGGCCGGCGAGTTCCCGGGGTTCGACGACAGACGCTACGACGCGATCAAGGCGTGCCCGCCGACCGGTTGCGTGGTCGAGGACTTCGGCGGGTGCTTCGGGCTGCGCTGCGAGCGGCCGGGGGCGCGGCTGCTCGACGCCGTGGCGCCGCTGTGCGGGGAGATCCGCGCCGGATACGGGTTGCTGATGACCGGGCTCGGGATCGAGAAGCTGTGGGAGTGGTCGCAGGACGGCCCGGACGGCTGGGGCGCGGAGATCGTCGGGCAGCTGCTGCTGATGGCCGCCGAACGCGGCCCGAAGCTGGGCTACGACGTGGAGGACCTGGTGGCCTACCTCCGCACCGCCGCCGGGGCGCGGGGGGCCTGATCAGCGGCCGCGGACGTACTCGACCTGGGCGAGGGGTGTGCCGTCGCCGAAGTCGTGGGTGCGCACGGCGCCGGATTCGGCGAAGCCGGATTTCACGTAGAAGCGGCGGGAGCGGGGCGTGTCGCGCAGCGTCCACAGGTGTGCGCCGCCGTACCCGTCGTCGTGCAGGCGCCGGAGCGTCGCGGTCATGAGGGCGTCGGCGATGCCGGTGCCCCAGGCGTCGGGGTGGGCGTAGAAGGTGTGGATCTCCGCAAGGGCGGGCCGGTCCGCGGACGGGCCGGAGGAGGACATGGCGAGCGGGCGGCCGTCGAGCCGGGCGAGGAGGATCGTGGCGGTGTCGTCGGCGACCCGGGCGTGCCAGCGGGTGAGCCGGGCGCGTACTTCCCGGGAGGCGAACTCCGCCTCGAAGAAGGGGGCGTACGCCGCTTCCCACGAGGCGGCGTGGATCTCCCCGAGCGCGTCCCCGTCGGACGGCATGGCGCGGCGAATGTCGATCATCCGATCACCTTATGCACGCCGTCCCCGCGCGGGCCGGAGAACCGGTCAAGCCGGAGCCGGTTCGGGGGAAGGGGGTGCCGTGGCCGGGGACGGGTCGGGGTCCGTGTCGAGTTCCGCGAGCATGCGGGGGGTGAAACCGAAGAAGTAGGTCGCGGCGAAGCCGGCCGTGTAGCCGACCGACAGGCCGCCCGCGTAGACGGCGACGGCCGTGCCGAGGCCCGTCGGGCCGTCCAGGAGCGGGAACAGGGCCCAGCCCGAGGGGCCGATGGCCGTCGAGCCGAAGCCGGCGCCCAGCTGGTTGAAGAGGCCGACGAACGCGCCGCCCGCCGCCCCGCCGACGCAGGCGGTGACGAACGGGCGGCCCAGCGGCAGGGAGACCCCGTAGATCAGCGGTTCCCCGACGCCCAGGAAACCGGCCGGGAGCGCCGACTTGATGGTGGTGCGCAGCGACCGGTTGCGCGGGAGGCGGCAGTACACGGCGAGGGCCGCGCCGACCTGGCCCGCGCCCGCCATCGCGAGGATCGGCAGCAGCACGGTGTAGCCGGAGTGCTCGATGAGGGTGGTGTGGATCGGGATCAGGGCCTGGTGCAGGCCCAGCATGACCAGGGGCAGGAAGAGGCCGCCCAGCACCAGCCCGGCGAACGCCCCGCCGGTCGCGAGGAGCCGGTCGGCGAACCAGCCGATGCCCTCGGCGACTTCACCGGCGAGGTACATCAGGCCGAAGAGGGTGACCAGGCCCGGGAGGAGGACGGTGAGGGTGGGCGTGACCAGGTTGTCCACGGCCTGCGGGACCCAGGTCCGGCACCACTTCTCCACGTACACGGCGAGCAGTGCGGCGCCCAGCGCGCCGAGCACACCGCCCTGCCCCGGCGCGAGGTGCTGGCCGAACGCCTCGATCTTCGCCACGCCCGGGAAGACGATGATCGCGGCGACGGCGCCGCCGAGTACGGGCGTGCCGCCGAACTCCTTGGCGGTGTGGTAGCCGACGAACACGGCGATCAGGGACATGAAGCCGGACGCGATCGCGGCGAGGGCGGGGACGACGGCGGGCAGCAGGCCGGAGTTGGTGAGCAGGCCGTTCAGCCCGGCGATGATGCCGCAGCCGATGAGGGCCGGGATCAGCGGGACGAAGATGTTCGCGATGCGGCGCAGCAGCAGTTTGACGGGGGTGGAGTTGCGCGCCGTGCGGGCCTCTTTCAGCGCCGTCCCGCGCGCCCGGAGGGCCTCGGCGGTGGCGGGGGGCGTGCAGGGTGCGGCCCGTCCGGGGGGTGCCTGCCGCACCAGCGCCTCGAACTCGGGCGTCACCCGGGCGACGGCGCCCGGGCCGAGCACGATCTGGTAGGTGTCGTCGTCCACGACGCCGAGGACGGCCGGGACGGCCTTGAGGGCCTCGTCCTGGACGAGGGCGCGGTCGCGCAGGCCGAGGCGCAGCCGGGTCATGCAGTGCGCGATGGAGGTGACGTTGTCCGGGCCGCCGACCAGGGGGAGGATCGCGGCGGCCGTGGCGCGGTGCGTGTCGGGGGACATGGGTGGGGATCGCCTCGCTGCTGGTCGGTGGGCGGCTGCTGGTCGGTGGGGGTCAGCGGGTCCGGGCGAGGGCCGCGCGCAGGTGGCCGTCCGCGTCCGCGAGGAGGGTGGCGGCGGTGGGGCCGTCGACCCCGCCGAGGATGACGAGGACCGCGTCCTTGACCTCACCGCCGGTCGCGGCGAGCGCGGCCTCGATCTCGTCGTCCGGGGCGCCGGTGGCGAGGGCGACGATGCGCCGGGAGCGGGCACGCAGCTTGTCGTTGGTGGCGCGGACGTCGACCATCAGGTTCCCGTACGTCTTGCCGAGGCGGATCATGGTGACGGTCGAGATGAGGTTCAGTACGAGCTTCTGGGCGGTCCCGGCCTTCAACCGGGTGGATCCGGTGAGGAATTCGGGGCCGACGACGACTTCGATGCCGTGCTCGGCGGCCGCGGCGAGCGCGGAGCCGGCGTTGCAGGACAGCCCGACGGTGAGCGCGCCGCGCGTACGGGCGAACTCGACGGCGCCGACCGCGTACGGGGTGCGGCCGGAGGCGGAGATGCCGATGACGGTGTCGGTGGCGGTGAGGTCGAGTGCGGTGAGGTCCTCGGCGGCGAGGGCGGTGGAGTCCTCGGCGCCCTCGACTGCCCGGACCATGGCGGTGGGGCCGCCCGCGATCAGGCCGACGACCTGGCGGGGGTCGGTGTTGAAGGTCGGCGGGCACTCGCTGGCGTCGAGGATGCCCATGCGGCCGGCGGTGCCGGCGCCCGCGTAGAGGAGCCGGCCGCCGCGGGCCATGCGGGCGGCGATCGCGTCGACGGCCGCGGCGATCTGCGGGAGCCGGTCGGCGACGGCGGCCGGGACGGTGGCGTCCTCGGCGTTCATGAGGCGGACGATGTCGAGGGTGGGCAGCCGGTCGATCTCGGCGAGGTCGGGCCGGAAGGCCTCGGTGGTGAGGGCGTCGAGCTGGGCACGCAGTTCCGCGTGGGCGGTCATGGGCGGGTCCTCGCGCTGGGGGCGTCTCGCTTCGGGGCTGAGGTCGGCACCGTATTTTCGTCCGGGGTGGGGGTCAAGGCGCCATGCCCGGGGCGGGGCCGCGGGGCAAGGGGCACCGGCTTTCCCCGTACTCGCCCGTACGGGTTCACAATGGGCCCATGGACCACGCGACCCCCCTTGAGCAGGCGCTGCATGCCGCCCGTGCCCTTGTACTCGCCGATCTCGTCGCGGGCGAGGTCGCCGAGGCCGATGTCGTGTCCCTCGTGGAGGACTCGGTCACGCACCGCCGCTGGTGGGTGGAGCAGTGGCCGGAGGGGGTCGACTACCTCGCCGGACTCGTCGCGCAGGACGTGCAGGACGCGCTGCTGGAGAAGTACGGGCGGTGGCCGCTGTGCCCGGTGTGCGCGCACGGTGATCCGCACTCCCTGGACGTCGAGCCGGAGCTCGGGCCGGATCCGCACTGGGTGTGCTCGGAGGCGGGCGTGCGGGTGGCGGCGGTGGGCGGACTCGGCCCCGTCTTCGGCCGGCGGTGAGCGGCGGGTGACGGTGTACATAGACCCGCCCACCTGGCCGGGGCACGGCCGGATGTGGTCGCACCTGGTCAGCGACGTCTCCTACGAAGAGCTGCACGCCTTCGCGGCGTCGATCGGCTGCCCGCCGCGGGCCTTCGAGCGGGACCACTACGACGTGCCGTCGTACCGGTACGCGGACGCGGTGGCGGCGGGTGCGGTGGAGGTGGGCAGCAAGGAGCTGGTCCGCCGCATCACGGAGGCGGGCCTGCGCCGCCCGAAGGGGCGCACGCTCTGAGCGGGCCGTCCGGCCCCCGCAGGCTCTGAGCGGGGCCGTCCGGCCCGCTCAGCGGTCCAGCGCCCGGGTCGGCGGTCCAGCGCCCGGGTCGGCGGTCCCGCCCCCTCAGCGGTCCTGCGCCCCGCTCAGGGCGTCGGAGTGGGCCGGGCGGGGCGTGGAGGAGGCCAGGACGCGGGAGCGCGTGGGGCGGTCGAGCCGCAGGGCGAGGGCGGTCAGGGCGAGGGCGGTGACCGTCATCGCGGCGCCCGCCCAGGCGGTGGAGGCGAAGCCGAGACCGGCGTCGATGACGGTGCCGCCGAGCCAGGGGCCGCCGGTGTTGCCCAGGTTGAACGCGGCGGTGGTCGTGGCGCCCGCGAGGGTGGGGGCGGCCCCGGCGACGTTGAACAGCCGGGCGTTCAGCGCCGGGGCGGTGAAGAAGGCCGAGAAGCCGATCAGGAACGACAGCGCGACCGCCGCCACCGCGAAGGACGCGAGCAGGGCCAGCGCGACGAGGAACACCGTCGAGGCGGCGATGCCCCACAGCAGCACCCCGAACAGGTGGGCGTCCGCGACCCGCCCGCCGATGGTCGTACCGACGAGCGCGCCCACCCCGAACAGGCCGAGGGTCCACGGCACCCAGCCGGAGTCCAGCCCGGCCACGTCCGTGAGCAGCGGGGACAGGTAGCTGAACGCGCAGAAGACACCGCCCGCGGCGAGCGAGGTGACGCCGACCGACAGCCACACCTGGCGGTCCCGGTAGATCCGCAGCTCCCTGCGCAGCCGCGGCTTCTCGGCGGGCAGCGGGATGCGCGGGATCAGCGCCAGGATTCCGGCCAGGGCGATCGCGGAGGCCGCGCCGACCGCCCAGAACGCCGAGCGCCAGCCGAGCTGCTCGCCGAGGAAGGCCCCGGCGGGCACGCCGAGGACGTTGGCGATCGACAGCCCGCCGATCATGACGGACATCGCCCGCGCGCGCTGGTCCTTGTCGACCATGGCGATGGCGACGGCCGCGCCGACCGCCCAGAACCCGGCGCAGGCGAGCGCGGAGACCACGCGGCAGGCGAAGAGCAGCTCGTACGAGGGGGCCAGCGCGCCCGCGACCTGCCCGAGGCCGAAGAGGGAGATCAGGCTCACCAGGGTCGTACGGCGCGGCAGGCGCAGGGTGGCGACGGCCAGCAGCGGGGCCCCCACGACCATGCCGATGGCGAAGGCCGATATCAGCAGGCCGGCCTGCGGGATGGTGACGCCCATGTCCTCGGCGATGGGCGGCAGGAGCCCGGAGAGCATGAATTCGCTGGTGCCGAGGGCGAAGACGGACAGGCCGAGGACGTACACGGCGACGGGCATGCGGGAGCGTGCGGGGGCTGCGGGCATGTAGTGCATGAACCAGCCGGAACGGTGGCGCATTCCCGACCGCCGGTACGTCCGTCAGGTTCCGCCCCCGGCGCGTCCGTCAGCCGGCGTCCGTCAGGGTGGCCAGCTCGGCGGCCAGGTTGCGGCGGGCCGTGGCCTCCCAGTGCGCGGTGCCGTAGGGGGTGCGGAAGAGCCGGGGCAGGCCCAGCAGCTGGCGCAGTACGGCGGCGCGGCCGTCACGGAAGGCGTCGTCGGGGACGAAGCCGTACTCGGCGCGGACGGCGGCGACGTAGGCGGCGTAGGCGTCCGGGGGCCCGGCGAGGACGGCGAGGTCTGCGTCGCAGAGCACCTCGCCGTTGGTGTCGCCGGGCGCGGGGTCGTGGGTGACGGTGAGGCGGACCAGCCGGGCGACCTCGGCGGTGCGGGCGGCGTCGATGCCCAGTTCCGGCAGGGCGCGCTCGGCGAGGGCGGCGCTGCGCTCCTCGTTCTCGGACCGGTCGGGCCGGTAGACGGCGTCGTGGAACCAGGCCGCGAGCTCGACGGCGGCCTGGTCCTGCGCGTGCGGCGCGAGCACGTCGATGCGCGCGAGGACGTCGGCCAGGTGCGCGGTGGTGTGGTACCGGCGCTGCGGCTCCGCCCAGGCGGCGAGGAGGCGGTCGGCGTAGGGCGTGGCGTCGAGCCCGGGGGCGGCGCCGGCGGCGGCGGCGGTCGCCCGCCAGCGGTCGCGGAGGTCTGCGGTCATGGGCACATTCTGGGGGTGGCGCGCCGGTGCTGGTGGTGGATGGGCGTGGGCCCGTATTCTGAGATTGGACTAGACCTATTTTTCCGAGGATGGGATCGATCGAATGAGCAACCGTGCGCTCCTGGAGGTGATCGCCCTCGACGTGGAGGACGCGGTCGCGGCCCAGGCCGGTGGGGCGGACCGTCTCGAACTCGTCACCGACATGGCCGCCGACGGGCTCACCCCCTCGCGCGAGACCTTCGCGGCGATCCGGGCGGCGGTCGACATCCCGCTGCGCGTGATGCTCCGCCGGACGGACGGGTTCGCCGCCGGCCGGATCGACCTCCTCGCCGCGCAGGCGCGGGAGCTGCGGGCGGAGGGTGCGCGGGAGTTCGTCCTCGGCTTCCTGGGCCCGGAGGGCGGGCCCGACCTCGCCGCCGTCGAAGCGGTGGTGGCGGAACTGGACGGCTGCCGCTGGACCTTCCACCGGGCCATCGACCGGGCGGCCGACCGGGACCAGGCCCGCAAGGCCCTCGCGGACCTGCCGGGGCTGGACACGTTCCTGACGGCCGGGTCGGCGGCGGGGGTGGACGCGGGGCTCCCGGTGCTGGCGGCGGAGGCGGCGCGCCGGGGTGAGCCCGGGTACAAGGCACGGATCCTCGTCGGCGGCGGCCTGGCGCTGGCCCACCTCCCGGCCCTGCGGGCGGCGGGCATCGACGCCTTCCACATCGGCGGCGCGGCCAGGCCGTCGGGCTGGTCGGGCCCGGTCTCGGCCGCCGCGGTGGCCGAGTGGCGCACGGCCCTCGGCTGAGCGGCGCTCCGACGCGGAGCCGGCGCGCGGCCTCATCCGAGCGGCTGCGCGCCGAGCGGCTGCGCGCCGGGTGCCGGGGTGCCGGGTGTCGCAGGGCCGTCACGCAACGGGGTTGACGACGAGTCAACCCCGGTGCGCGGGCGCCGCGATGCCCGGCGGCTGGGCAGCGTCAGCAGAACTTGCTCTCCAGCGCGGCCTTCGCGCCGGCGTTGTAGCCCTTCTCGTAGTTCGGGTCGAGCTGGGTGAGGTTGTTCTGCGCGATCATCTTGCAGTTGGCCTTCGTGTCGCTGAAGCCCTTCGCGTAGCCCTTGGCGTACTGGTCCTGAGCGCCCTTCTGCTCGGCTTCCTTGACCGTGCCGCACGTGGCCTTGTCGTCGCCCGAAGAGGCGGTCACCTTGCCGGCCGGGATGAAGCCGCTGGAGTTGAACACACCGTCGTCGTCGGCGGAGCCGCTGGCGGTGAACCTGTGGGTGGCGGTGCCGCCCTGGACGGACACCTCCACTCCGGGCTGGGCGCCCGTGACGTTGACGTCGTAGCGGCCCGGACTGGTCGGGGTCTGCTTCACGCTGCAGGTGAGCGAGGGCGCCGCCGCCTGCGCGGAACCCGCCAGGAGCGACACCGACCCGAAGGCCAGCGAGGACACCGCCAGCGGCGTCAGAACGGCCAGTCGTACACGTCGGTTCATTGTTCGTCCTTCTCTCGGAGACAAGACGGCCGAGCGGGGACCACGCGACGGCTGAGCGGGCACCACGCGGCAACCAGCGTGCGGCGCGGGCCGGCCCGGCGGGAACGGGGGCCCACGGGCCTCCCGGGGCGGTGGCCCCTCACGGGCCCCGCACCTCGTGGACCCCGCCCGCAGGGGCGGCCCGGGGCACCTTCACGAGGTGCTTCCATCGTCCGGCCGTCCCCGCCCCCTGTCCACCGGAGTTACAGGTGAGCAGACATCCGGTCCGCTGCCCGCTCCGGTGCGAGGGCCGCCGGGAGCGTCAGGCCAGGGCTTCGGGGAGCGGGGCCGCGTGGAGGAGGTGGAGGCCGGAGACGGCTCGGGTGAGGCAGACGTAGAGCCGGCGCAGGCCGGTGCGTTCGTCCGGTTCGCCCGAGACGACCGCCGCCGGCTCGTCCAGCACGACGTGGTCGTACTCCAGGCCCTTCGCCAGCGACGCCGGCACCAGCGTCAACCGGGCCCGCTGCGTCGTCTCCTCGCCCGGCGCCAGGTACGGCAGCCCCGCCGCCTCCAGGGCCCGCGCCAGCTCCGGGACGCGGGCGTCCGCCGCGATCAGGCCGATCGAGCCCTCGTGCCGCAGGGAGTCCCGGCACGCCGCGACCACGGCCGCGGTCAGCTCCGTACCCGTGTCCGTCGCCGCCACCGCCGAGACGACCAGCGAGCCCGGCGTCCCACGGACCGAGGACACCGCCGCCAGCCCCGGCGAGATCACCGGCAGCAGCCGTGACGCGTACGCGATCACCTCGCGCGGTACGCGGAACCCGGCCGTCAGCTCCTCCAGCACCGCCTCCGGCTTGCCCAGGTGCGCCAGCGCCTCGTCCCAACTGCGCGTCGCCCACGGGGTGGTGCCCTGTGCGAGGTCGCCCAGTACGGTCGCCGAGCCCGTCGTGCAGCGCCGCCCCACCGCCCGGTACTGCATCGGCGAGAGGTCCTGGGCCTCGTCGAGCACGACGTGGCCCAGCGAGTGCGTGCGCTCCACCAGGTCCGCCGCCTCGTCGATCAGGACCAGGTCCGCGGCCGTCCACTTCGCCGACTTCACGCTGCGGAACGGCTTCGGCCACAGCAGCAGCTTCTGCTCGTCGTCCGTCAGGACGCCGTCCGCGTGGGCGGCGAGGAACTCCGCGTCCGACAGCAGCCGCAGCACCAGCTTCGCCGGCTCCACGGGCGGCCAGATCTCCCGTACCGCCGCCTTGACCGCCGCGTTGCGGGCGACGGCGTCCTGGACCCGGTCGTCGGGGGCCTCGCCCGCCTGCTCCATGCGGACGAGGACGGTGTGCGCGATCCGCTGCGGCAGCGCCTCGCGGGCGGCGCCGTAGCGGACGTCCCGGTCGAGGAGCTCGCGGACGATCTCCTCCAGCTCGTACGCGGGCACCCGCCAGCGGCGCGACCCGCGCACCACCATCAGCGGCTCGACCGGCGCGGCGACGTGCGAGCGGACGGCGCGGCGCAGCACCTCCGCCATCCGGGCGTCGCCCTTGACCACGGCAGTCGCGGCGGCGTCCGCGGCGCGTACCTCCAGGCCCTCGCGGGCGACGAGGTCGTCGACGGTGGCCTGCTTGACCTCCAGCTCGCCCAGGGCCGGCAGGACCTGCTCGATGTAGTGGAGGAAGGAACGGTTCGGCCCGACGACGAGCGTGCCGGTGCGGGCCAGCCGCTCGCGGTGCGCGTACAGCAGGTACGCGACCCGGTGCAGGCCGACCGCCGTCTTTCCGGTGCCGGGGCCGCCCTGGACGCAGACGGAGCCGGACAGGCCGGAGCGGACGAGCCGGTCCTGCTCCGGCTGGATCGTCGCGACGATGTCCCGCATGGGGCCGACGCGCGGGCGCTCGATCTCCTGCTGGAGGAGCTTGCTGACGGCGGCGCTCTCGGTGGGGTCGCTGAGGTGCTCGTCCTCGTACGCGGTGAGTTCGCCGCCGGTGTAGCCGAACCGGCGGCGCAGGCCGACGTCTTGGGGGTCGGCCTTGGAGGCGCGGTAGAAGGGCTGGGAGACGGGGGCGCGCCAGTCGATGACCATGGGGTCGCCGTCGGCGTCGTGGACGTGGCGGCGGCCGATGTAGAACTGCTCGCCTGCGGCGCCCTCCGCGAGGTCGGCGCCGGGTGCGTGGAGGTAGTCGAGGCGGCCGAAGAAGAGGGGGGTGTGGGCGAGGTCGGCGAGGGCTTTGATGCGGTCGTCGATCTGGCCCTGGAGGACCGCCGCGTTGACCCAGTTAGCGGTGACGTCGCGGATGTCGAGGGACTCCACGTCCTCGCGCATCGCGCGGAGCGCGGCGCGGGAGGCGGTGAGGTGCGCCTGCTCGCGGGCGAGGGGGTGGGCGGCGTCGGTTTCCTCCTCCGCCCGGGCGGGGGCGGCGGGTTCGGGGGCGTGCGCGGGCACGGACTGCCTCCAACGGCTGGTGTGCGGGAGCTCGCTCCACAGGAGCGGTGCGGTACGGACACGTGCCCGCCGGTACCGGCCGGCGGGCGCTCTCCCGATGGGGCGGAGGGAGGCGGCAAGAGCGGCGAGTGTAGCCATCGGGCGGCCGGTACGCGAATGGATTACGGGCCGGGCCCGGCCGGCGGCCACGGCCGGGGAGCCACGGCCGGGGAGCCACGGCCAGGGCAGGGCCGGTGACCGGCGGCAGGGCCGGTGACCGGCGCAGGGTCCCGTGAGCAGGGTCGTGTGACCGGTACTCCGTGTGGGTGTCATACGTCGGGGTGTCAGACCTGAGGGAGGGCCTTAGGGGCGGCCATGCGCCCGGAGGAGGAGGCGGAGGGCCTGGCGGTTCCTTCCTCAGGGCGATGCGACATCGGGGGAGGAAACGCACCATGGATACATGAGCAGCGCAACCTTCACCCCGATCCGGGGCGGCCGCCCTCGCGGCGCCACCGCCACCTCCGACCACCGTCCCCGCCACCGCGTCGGCAACGTCCTGCGCGCCGCGAAGGTCTTCGCCGCGACCGCCGTGAGCGTCGTCGTCCTCGGTGAGTACTCCGAGGAGACGGGCCTCATACGCCGCTGACCGCGGGGTGACCCGGGCGCAGCGGTGCCGGTCCACGGCGGTCGGCGCCTGCCGCGAACCAGCCTGATCCCGACGGCGTCCGGCCAGTGATCCGCTGCCGGGCCACTGTCGTCCACTGCCGGGACCACTGATCCACTAGGGTCACGCGCGTGACCCCGAGCCCCGAGCCCGCCCGCTCGCCGTCGCCCCTTTACCGCCTGCTGATCACCGGCTCGCTGCTCGCGCTGGGGGTGCTGTGCCTCGCCCCGCGCGTCCCGGTGGCCAACGCCCTCGTCCACGGCTTCTCCGCCGCCGAGTGGCGCCCGCCCACCGCCTATCCGCCGTTCGCCGCGATCCTGTTCACGCCCGCCGCCTGGCTGCCGGCCGGTGTCCTCAAGGCCGTGCTCGTCCTGGGGAGCGCGGGCCTGCTCGCCCTGCTGACCTTGTGGTCCTGCCGCCTCGCGGGACTGCGGGCCCGGCCGGGGCACGTCCTGGCCGCAACCGTCGCGGGGCTGTGGGTGGAGCCGCTGTTCCAGAGCCCGCTGCCCGGCCAGATCAACCTGGCGCTGGCCTGCGTCGCCGTCTGGGACCTCGGCCGGCCGCGCGCGGCACTGGGCAAGGGCTTCGCGCTGGGCACCGCCGCCGGGATCACGCTGACCCCGGCGGTCCTCATCCCGTACCTGCTGCTGACCGGGCGGATCCGGACCGGCCTGACCGCACTGGCCGCCTTCGCCGGCACCGGCCTGCTGGGCCTGCTCGTCCTGCCGCAGGCCTCCGCCGACTTCTGGACCCGCCACCTCGCCGTGGGGGGCCGGGCCCTGCTGCCGGAGCTGCCGCACCTGTGGGTCTGGTGCGTTCCGCTGCTGGCGTTCCTGACGCGCGCCGCAGGCCGCCGCCGGGACCCGGCCGCGAGGGTGCCCCCGCCGAGGTCATCCGTCTCGCGGGCGGGCGCGCCCCGGCGGGCCGGGGGCCGCCCGCCCGAAGCCGGTGCGGCCGGGGTCAGTCGCTCGCCAGCAGCTCGTCGGCATCCATGATCCGGTAGGCGTAGCCCTGCTCCGCCAGGAAGCGCTGGCGGTGCGCGGCGAAGTCCTGGTCGATCGTGTCGCGCGCGACGACCGAGTAGAACCGCGCCTCGTGCCCGTCCGCCTTCGGGCGCAGGACACGGCCGAGGCGCTGCGCCTCCTCCTGGCGCGAGCCGAAGGTGCCGGACACCTGGATCGCGACGGTCGCCTCCGGCAGGTCGATGGAGAAGTTCGCGACCTTCGAGACGACCAGCACGTTGATCTCGCCCTCGCGGAAGGCGTTGAAGAGCTTCTCGCGCTGCGCGTTGGAGGTCTCGCCCTTGATGACGGGCGCGTCGAGGTGCTCGCCGAGTTCGTCGAGCTGGTCGATGTACTGCCCGATGACCAGGGTCTGCTCGCCCCGGTGCTTGCGCACCAGCGCCTCGGTGACCTTCCGCTTCGTCGCGGTCGTCGCGCAGTAGCGGTACTTCTCCTCCGTCTCGGCGGTCGCGTACGCGAGCCGCTCCGAGTCGGTGAGGTTCACCCGCACCTCGACGCAGTCCGCCGGCGCGATGTAGCCCTGCGCCTCGATCTCCTTCCACGGCGCGTCGAACCGCTTGGGGCCGATCAGGGAGAACACGTCCGACTCGCGGCCGTCCTCCCGGACCAGGGTCGCGGTCAGGCCGAGCCGCCGCCGGGCCTGGAGGTCGGCCGTGAACTTGAAGACCGGCGCGGGCAGCAGGTGCACCTCGTCATAGAGGATCAGGCCCCAGTCCCGGGAGTCGAACAGCTCCAGGTGCGGGTAGACGCCCTTCCGCTTCGTCGTCAGCACCTGGTAGGTGGCGATGGTGACGGGCCGGATCTCCTTGCGGGTGCCGGAGTACTCGCCGATCTCCTCCTCCGTCAGCGAGGTCCGCTTGACCAGCTCGTGCTTCCACTGCCGGGCCGAGACGGTGTTGGTGACGAGGATCAGCGTGGTCGCCTTGGCCATCGCCATGGCGCCCGCGCCGACGAGCGTCTTGCCGGCGCCGCAGGGCAGCACGACGACGCCGGAGCCGCCGTGCCAGAACCCTTCGACGGCCTGCTGCTGGTACGGCCGCAGCGCCCAGCCGTCCTCGACCAGGTCGATGGCGTGCGCCTCGCCGTCGACGTACCCGGCGAGGTCCTCGGCCGGCCAGCCCAGCTTGAGCAGGGTCTGCTTGATCTGACCGCGCTCGGAGGGGTGCACGGCCACGGTGTCCGGGTCGAGCCGGGCCCCGACCAGGGGGGTGATCCGCTTGGACCGCAGGATCTCCTCCAGCACGGGCCGGTCGGTGCTGGTCAGCACCAGCCCGTGGACGGGGTGCTTGGACAGGGTCAGCCGCCCGTAGCGGGCCATGGTCTCGGCGACGTCGACGAGCAGCGCGTGCGGCACGGGGTAGCGGGAGAACTCGACGAGCGCGTCCACCACCTGCTCCGCGTCGTGCCCGGCGGCCCGGGCGTTCCACAGCCCGAGCGGGGTGATCCGGTAGGTGTGGATGTGCTCGGGCGCCCGCTCCAGCTCGGCGAAGGGCGCGATGGCCCGCCGCGCGGCCCCGGCCAGCTCGTGGTCGACCTCGAGAAGAAGGGTTTTGTCACTCTGGACGATGAGAGGCCCGTTCACACGCGTCCCTTTCCGGCGTGGGGTGGGCCGCCCGGGCGCGGACGGCCAAACCTCCAGTCTGCCGCATCGCCGCGTGGTCGGGGCGGTTCGCGGGCCGCCGAGTGAGGAGGACTACGCGCCCAGGTGGGGGAGGGGGGCGGTGGGGTACGGGGGTTCGGCGGGCAGCAGGGCACGGGCGGCGTCCGCGCGGCCGGAGCGGAGCAGGGCGTGGACCTCCCGCGCGAGCGGGGTGACGTCGCGGATGGAGACCGTCCAGGTGTCGGCGTAGGCGCGGGAGGCCGGGCCCGACAGGCCCAGCTGGAGCGAGCGGTACGGCAACGGATTCAGGTGCAGGTCGCGTTCGGGGTCCCACTGCACGCGGGCCGCCGAGCGGGACAGCGCCTCGCGCCAGGCGGCGCGGTCGGTATGGGTGCCGGGTTCGAAGTGGGACAGGCAGGCCCCGGCCAGGGCCCGGTCGAAGCCCTCGCGGGTGATCTCGACGGCCAGCACCGTCTCCTGGTCGGTCTTGGTGGCCCAGCCGCAGCGGTACATCATCCACAGGAACGAGGGCTTGATCCAGGTCATCCGCTCGCGCTTCCAGGCCGCCGGGAACCGCCCGTCACGGGCCGCCGGGAGCCCCAGGGCGGGCGCGTACGCCTGGTAGACGGTGACGGTGGAGGCGGTGTGGGCGGCGCGGATCGCGCGGGCGGGCTGTGCGGACATGCCCCCAGGGTGCGGGCGCAGCCGCCGCCGGGCCAGCGGTTTTCGCCGGCGGCGCGGTCAGGCACGATCCGGGAGAGACGGCCTGGACCTGGTCCTGTGCGCGTTCCGCCCTACACCTGGTCCTCCGCGAGTTCCGCCACGCCCGTGATGCGGTGGAGGGCGAAGGTGCGGACCTCGTCCGCCGTGTGGTCGTAGCCGGTGACGAAGCCGCCCTCGACCCGGACCGGGGCGATGACCCGCTGGCTCGCCGCGCCCTCCGCGTTCACGTACCCGATCCACACCGCCGAGCCGGTCAGCGCGGCCGCCTGCACCGTCGCGAGGGTCTCCGCCGCGCTCGTGCGCGGGAGGTCGCCGGGGCGGCTGCCGCCCGGGGCAGGGCCGGCCGGGTCCTTGCGCACCGCCGTCGCCGCCAGGTCGCCCGCGCGGATCGCCCGTACGGCCGCCCCGAGCAGGGTCGCGTCGGGCACCGGCGGGCCGTCCGGCACCGGCGCGGGCGCCGACCGCGCCGGAGTGCGGTGCGCGTCCGCCCGGGCCACCACCACGTCGCCCGAACGGGACTCCGCGGCCGGCGCGTAGCCCATCGCGCGCAGCCCGTCGAGCAGGGCCCCCGGTTCGGCCTGCGCGGCCAGCACCGTCGGCGCGAGCCGCCGCAGCCCCAGCCCGGCGGAGCGCTTGTCGGCCAGGATCTCGTTCAGCATGCCGTCGTCGTCGCAGCGCAGGTACGAGGAGGCGGCGCCGACCCGCAGGTGCCCGTGACGCCGGGCCACGTCGTCGATGAGGTACGACAGCGGCTGCGGGACCGGGGTACGGCTGTGCTCGGCGAGGAAGGCGTGCAGGTCGACGGCGGTGTGCCCGGCGTCCAGGGCCCGGCGCACCGAGCCCGGCGTGAAGCGGTACACCGTCGCGCCGCCCTTGGACTCCACCTCCGCGAGCACCGCCAGGGTGTCGCCGAGCGGCCGCCGCAGCGGGCCCGGGGCCACGGCCGTCAGGTCGGCCTGCAGCAGGACGTGGTCCACCGGTTCCGGCAGCTGCGGGGCGAGCACCGGCGCCGGGTCGCGGCCCTCCAGCAGGGCGCGGCCGAACGCGCTGAGCGCGCCCCGGCCGGTGACGCCGAGGACCTCCGCCTCGGTCAGCGTCCAGTGCGCGAGGCGGGCCCGCAGGTCGCTGGTGCCGCGCGGCGGGCGCTCCCACGCGAGCCGGGCCAGCAGCGCGTCCGGCTCGGGCGAGCCGCCCTCCGGCAGCTCGGCGAGGAGCACGAGGACGCGGTGGCGGACCTCGGCGGCGGCCGAGCGGTCCAGGTCGGGGCCGAGCGCCGACAACGTGCGCCCCTTGCTGTCCTGTTCGCCGACCAGCCCGGCCGTGCGGGTCGCCGGCAGCCACGCCCGTACCAGCGCCGACCAGCGCTCGGCGGGCGGGAGTTCGAGCCACCCGTCGAAGGCGGGGGTGGGCGCGTACCGCTCGTCCGCCTCGGCGTCACCGGCCACCAGTCCGGAGGCGTAGGCGAGTTCGGCCCAGAACGCCGCCGACTGCTCGGTGGTGTCCAGGGCGGCCGCGGTCCGCTTGAGGTCCCGTACGGACAGGCCGCCGGCCCGCAGCACCGGGGGACCGGCGTGCTCCCAGGACTTGACGAGCTCCTCCACGGTCGACAGCGCCGCCAGCGCCTGCCCCGCCGCGTTCGCGTCCACAAGCTGTGGACGGTGCTCGCGGTGCAGCCGTACGGGGGGCGCGACCGGCTCCGTCACCCGGTGGGCGAGCCCGCCGCGCAGGTACAGCGCCACCTCGCGGGGCAGTACGACGGTGCGCGCCGAGGCGGGCAGCAGCAGACCCCGGTCGCGCAGCCAGCGCACCGGCGGAGTCGGATCGGGGGTCACCTCCCCGTACGGCGGCCCCCACACGAGCCGGCCCAGCACCTGGTGGGCCTCCGCCGGGGCCTGGTCCAGCAGCGCCGACATCCGCTCGGGGTCGGTGAACAGGGCGGTCAGCGCGGACACGGCGGAGACGGGGTCGTGGGTGGCGGGCAGCCCGGCGGTCGCCACGATCTCCTGGATCCGGTTCGGGGACATCCCGGAGGTGGCCTCGGCGACGGTGGGGCCCAGGCCGGTGGGGGAGGGGCGGGCCGGGGACGGGGCGAGCAGCTCGCGGGCGGTGCGGACCAGGCGGAGCCGGTCGTCGTCCCCCCACACCAGTGCCTGGTCGCGCAGGGTGCCGAGGGCCCGGGGGAGGGCGGCGCGGGCACCGTTGTCCTCGCCGGAGCTGCCGGTGTCGCCGGCCAGCAGCGACTCCAGCACCGGGTACGGGCAGGGGTCCGGGGCGACCGCCAGGGCCTCGGCCGTCTGGAGGGCGAACCGGTCGAGGCGGTCCAGCGCGCGGACCACGGAGGCGCGGGTCCCGGCGCGGGTGGCGAGCTGGGTGACGTCGCCGGGCACCGGGGTCAGCAGGTCCGGGCGGGCGTGCAGCAGCGCGGCGAGGGCCACGTCGTCGCGGGCGCGGAGCGCCTCGGCGAGGGAGCGCGGGGCGGTGGCCGCGGCGGCGGTGGCCTCCGCGGTGCGGGCCTGGGCGGTGCTTGGCTCCGCGGTGCTTGGGTCGGGCACGGTCGCCTCCTGGTCGCGTCGGCCGGTCCGTCGGCCGGTCCCCATCCGGTCAACGGTATCCGCTGCGGTCTCCGTTGCGCCGCCAGCGGCCCCACGGCGTACGCGCTACCTTCGGGTCAGGCGGGACGGGAGGAGGCGGGGCGTGGGGATCGAGAGTGACCAGCTGGTCTACGAATACCTGAGCAGGGTCGGGGACTTGGCGCAGCGCAGGCAGCTGTCGTCGGGGGACCGGATGCGGCTGGTGGCGGGGCTGCGGGACGAGATCGACCGGCGGCGCGCCAAGTACGAGCCGGAGACGCCGGCGGCGGTCCGGCGGATCCTGGAGCGGATCGGTACGCCGGAGGAGGTGCTGGCCGGGGTGCCGGGGGCGGCGGCCTCGCCGGAGGTGCTGTCGGCGCCTTCGGTGCCGTCCGTGTCTTCGGTGCCGGAGCAGCGGGGCGGTGGGCGCGGGGGCGTGCGGCGCAAGCAGACGCCGGAGCCGCGGCCGGCGGAGAACGTGCCGCCGCACCTGGCCGGTCTGGACGAGCTGGGCGACGGCGACGACGGCGAGCCGGACTGGTGGCGGCTCGGGCCGAGCGGCTACGGGGCGGGGCCGCAGGTGGAGGGGTTCGCCGGGGGGATCGAGATCCCGGACCGGTTCGGGGAGGACGAGGACGCCGAGGGTGCCGAGGGCGCCGAGAAGGGGGCGGCCCCTGTCGCCGGGGCGGCGCCGGGTACGCCGTCCCGGGTGCGGGTGGTCGTACGGGCCCTGCGGGAGCGGCGGAAGGGGGTCCCGGCCGCGGCTGCGCCGGCGGCGGCGGTGGTTCCGGTGGTGGCTGCCCGGCCGAAGCCGAACATGTTCCTGCTGCTGGCGGCGGTGGTGCTGGTCGCGGGGGCGGTGTCGGGGTACTGGCTGGTCCTGGCGGTCGGCTTCCTGCTGCCGTACGGGTCCCGGGTGCTGGGGCCGACGGAGCGCAAGGCGGTGGTGTTCGGGGTGCCGGGGGTGGTGTTCGCGGGGGCCGTGGTGTGGCTGTGGGGGCGGCACGCCGGGCGCTGGGGGGAGGCGCTGGGGGACCAGGAGCTGGGGGCGGTCTTCCAGGACATGTGGCCGGTGCTGGCGCGGGTGTCCGGCCTGGTGGCGGCGGCGTACGTGGCGTGGCGCTCGCGCCGGGCCTGAGGTGCGCGTGCGGGGCCGCTGCGCTGCGGGCGGGTTCGTCTGCGGTGCAGCGGCGCGAAGCGGCCCCGGCTGCGCCGGGCTTTCCGGGGCTCCGCCCCGCACCCCGCGCCTCAAACGCCGGCGGGGCTGGGTTTGCCGGGGCGTCGGCGGGGCTGGATTTGGCGGGGCGCCGGCGGGGCTGGGTTGCCGAGGTGGTGCCCGGTCGGAGCGGCTCGGGTGGCCGGATTTAGGGGGGACTGGGCTGAAAAGGGCGCACCGCACGAGGGTGGATTTCGGACTTACCGGCCGGTAAGCGGTGGTGGGGTTTCCGGTTGCTTCGACACGGCGTCATGGATTGCTTGAGGGGGCCTATAGCAGGAGGGGGGTTCTGGGCTGACAAGTCCGCACATTTCATCCCCCGGCCACCCGGGGCCGCGCACCTGTTCCCTCCGGTCCGACCGGTCTCGGCACAATGGCACCCATGAGTTCCGAGACGCCCCCCACCGCACCCCCCGTCCCGCAGTTGACGGTCGGATTCGACCTCGACATGACTCTCATCGACTCCCGCCCCGGCATCAGAGCCAACTACCAGGCGCTTTCCGCGGAGACCGGGACCTTCATCGACGCCGACGAGGCCGTCACCCGGCTCGGACCGCCGCTGGAGGAGGAGATCGCCCGGTGGTTCCCCGAAGAGCAGATCCCGGCGATGGTCGACCGGTACCGGGAGATCTACGCCACGCACGCCATCCACTCCACCCCCGCGATGCCCGGTGCCCGTGAGGCGATCAAGGCCGTGCAGGGGATGGGCGGGCGGGCGATCGTCGTGACCGCCAAGAACGAGCCCAACGCCCGCATGCACCTGGAGCACCTCGGCATCGAGCCCGACGCCGTCATCGGCTGGCTGTGGGCCGAGGCCAAGGCGGAGGCCCTGCGCGAGTACGGGGCGCAGGTTTACGTCGGCGACCACGTCGGCGACGTGCGCGGGGCGCGCGCCGCCGGGGCGGTGTCGGTTTCCGTGCCGACCGGCCCGTGCCCCGAGCCCGAGCTGCGCGCGGCCGGTGCCGACGTCGTACTCAAGGACCTGACCGCGCTGCCCGAGTGGCTCGCGGAGTACGTCCGTACCCGCGAGGTCTGACCTGCGGACCTCAGCCCGCGGCGGCCCCGGACTCCCGGGCCGCCCTGCGCTGCGCGGCGGCGGAGCGGACCACGCCCGCCGCCGAGACGGCGAACCCCACGCCCATCAGCATGCACACGGCCCACGCGTACGACGGGAACGGGTCGGTGCCGAGGAACAACGGCGCCATCGTCACGAGCGTGGCGACGGCACCGACGATGAACACGACGCCGCCGGCCCGGATCAGTCCGTCGCCCGGCCGGGGCGCGTCGTCGTGATCGGGATGAGGAGTAACAGTCACCCCACCAGGGTAGTTCCCTGGCCGAAGCAGCGGTGCGGGAAGGACCGGGTAACGACTTGTCACCCGTTTCCTGAGCATTAGCCTGGAGGTGGCGGGTCAGGGGACCCGCTGCACTGCTGTCCGGAGCCGTCACACGGCCCTTCGGACCCGACACGCACAAGAACAGAGGACGGACGTGCCTACCGGCAAGGTCAAGTGGTTCAACAGTGAGAAGGGCTTCGGCTTTCTCTCCCGCGACGACGGCGGGGACGTCTTCGTCCACTCGTCGGTGCTCCCCGCCGGGGTGGACGCCCTCAAGCCCGGCCAGCGCGTGGAGTTCGGCGTGGTCGCCGGACAGCGCGGTGACCAGGCGCTTTCGGTGACGGTGCTGGATCCGGCACCGTCCGTCGCGGCCGCCCAGCGCCGCAAGCCGGACGAGCTCGCCTCCATCGTGCAGGACCTGACGACCCTGCTGGAGAACATCACGCCGATGCTGGAGCGCGGCCGCTACCCCGACAAGACGCACGGCACGAAGATCGCCGGGCTGCTGCGGGCGGTCGCCGACCAGCTCGACGTCTGAGACGGCGAACGCCGGTGCCCCGCCCCCCTGCAGGGGGGCGGGGCACCGGCGTTCGCGGCTACGGGAAGCGCAGTGCGTCGAGCGCGATGGCGGGAACCAGACCCTCCGCGGCCGCCCGGGTCAGCAGCCCGCGGACGGCCGCGTAGCCGTCGTCACCGAGGTCCGCGGTGAACTCGTTGACGTACAGCCCGATGTGCTGGTCGGCGACGGCCGGGTCCAGCTCCTGCGCGTGCGCGCGCACGTAGGGACGGGACGCCTCGGGGTCGTCCCAGGCCATCCGCACCGACGCACGGGCCGACTCGGCCAGCGCGCGCAGCGCGTCCGTGCCCAGCGAGCGCTTGGCGATGATCGCGCCGAGCGGGATGGGCAGGCCGGTGGTGGTCTCCCAGTGCTCGCCCATGTCGGCCAGACAGTGCAACCCGTAGTCCTGATAGGTGAACCGGGCCTCGTGGATGACCAGCCCGGCGTCCACCCGGCCGTCGCGCACCGCCGGCATGATCTCGTGGAACGGCAGCACCACCACCTTGCCGACCGGCGCGGGCAGCACGTCGGCCGCCCACAGCCGGAACAACAGGTACGCGGTTGAACGCTCGCTCGGCACGGCGACCGTCTTGCCCACGAGGTCGGTGCCGGGCTCACGGGTGAGCACGAGGGGGCCGCAGCCGCGCCCCAGCGCCCCGCCGCAGGGCAGCAGCGCGTACTCCTCCAGCACCCAGGGCAGCACCGCGTAGGACACCTTGAGCACGTCGAGCTCGCCGCGCTCGGCCATGCCGTTGGTGACGTCGATGTCCGCGAAGGTGACGTCGAGGACGGGCGCGCCGGGGACCCGGCCGTGCGCCCAGGCGTCGAAGACGAAGGTGTCGTTGGGACACGGCGAATAGGCGATGCGGACCGCCGTCGCGCCGGTGGCGTCGACGCCGGTGTCAGGGGTGCCGCTCATGGTGTTCTCCCCAGTGGACGAGTACGGGTCCCAGCGCGTGGAAGCCCTCGGCGAGCGCGGTCAGGGCGTCCCCGATCCGCCAGGCGTCCCGGTCGCGGGGCCCGACGGGATTGGACACCGCCCGGACCTCCAGGACGGGGAGCCCGTGCGCGGCGGCCGCCTCCGCCACGCCGAAGCCCTCCATGGCCTCGGCGCCGGCGAGGGGGTGCCGGGCGGCGAGCCCGGCGGCCCGCGCGGCGGTACCGGTGACGGTGGAGACGGTGAGGACGGGCGCGAGCAGCGCGCCGGTGGCCTCGGCGGCCCGGGCGGCGAGCTCGGCGGGCGGCAGGTGCACGCTGTGGCCGAAGCCGAGCGCGTCCACCGGCAGGAACCCGTCGGGTGTCTCGGCCCCGAGGTCGGCGGCGACGATCGCGTCGGCGACGACGAGGGAGCCGGGCGGGGCGGCGGGCAGGAACCCGCCGCCGATGCCGGCGGAGACGACGAGCGAGTAGTCGGCCAGCGCCAGCGCGGTGGCCGTGGCGGCCGCGACGGCGGCCGGCCCGACGCCGCCGACGAGCACGTCGGCGGCGAGACCGGGCAGGTCCCGGCGGTGGATCGGATACCGGCCGGGCAGCGTGCGCGGCTCCGGGGTGACCGGATCCGGATGAGGGGTCAGACCGGCGGTCACGGAGTCTGCCTCCGCGGCCACGGCGGTCACGATGAGCACGCGCACGGTGCGGCTACTTGAGCTTGACCTTGAAGGACCAGACGGCGAGCGGCTTGCCGTCCGGGCCGACCTGGACGAAGCCCAGCATCTTCGAGGCGGGGGCCTCGCCCTGGCCGCCGGTGGCGAAGACGTCGGCGCCCGCGAAGCTGCGGTAGGTGTTCGCGGAGGGCTCGGTGATCGGCTGTCCGTCGAGGACCGCCTGCCACTTCTTGTCGTCCTCGACGACGGCGGGCTCGACGCCCAGGCGCAGCGTGTCGCCGCGGCCGTACTCGATGGTCTTGGCGTCCTTGACGTTGGCGAGGCAGGCCTGGACCTTCTCGATGGAGAGTTCCTCGCCCTTGGCGGGGCGGCAGGCGGCCTGCGCGGACACCGTCGAGCTGCCGACGGTCACGGTCGCGAGGGGGGTCGGCTTGGCGTTGTCGCAGGCCGAGATGAGGAGGAGGCCGGCGGACACGGCTCCGAGGGCCGCGACGCTGCGGCGGGCCCTACCCGGGATAAGCGGTGCGGTCATGAGCCGAAGGCTATCTGGCCGGTCGGCCGCGCCGCCGCACGGGGGTGTTCAGGCGTGGCTGCGTCTGGGGCGGGTGCGGCGCCGCTGCGCCGTGCGGCCCCGGTGGCGCCGGGCCTGCCGGGGGCTGCGCCGCGGACCCCGCGCCCCGCAACGCCCGCGGGACCCGGCGAGACGGCCTAGGCCACCCTGGGCCGGGAGGAGCCCGGCTGGTGGGAGGTGATGAGGCGGCCGCGGAGGGCGAGGGTGGTGCCGGTGGCCACGACGGCGGCCGCCACCGACATGCCCAGTACGCCGTTCAGCGGCAGCACGATGCCTATCCCGCCGCCCAGGACCCACGCCATCTGGAGCAGCGTCTCCGAGCGGGCGAAGGCCGACGTGCGCACCGCCTCCGGGACGTCGCGCTGGATCATCGCGTCCAGGGAGAGCTTCGCGAGGGCCTGGCAGAAACCGGCCGTGGCGCCCAGCACCGCCACCATCAGCCCGCTGAAGAACACCGCCGCCAGCACCGCGACCCCGAGGGTGGCCGTCAGCACCGCCGCGATGATGGTCTCCGGGGCCCGCGCCCGCAGCCAGGCGCCCACCGCCGTACCGCCCGCGTTGCCGACGCCCGCCGCCACGCCGACGATGCCCAGCGACACCGCCGCGCTCTGCCCCGCCAGGGGGTGTTCGCGCAGCAGGAACGCCAGGAAGAAGATCAGGAACCCGGACAGCACCCGCATCGAGGCGTTCGCGAGCAGTCCGCACAGCACCGGCCGGCTGATCGTCCGCAGCCCCGGCCTGCGCGAGTGGGCCTCGTGCGTGGACAGCCGCGCCCGCCGCTCCCCCTTCGCCTCGTCCACCTTGTGCGGCAGCGTGAACGCCGCGAAGGTCCCCCAGATGAAGATCGCGCAGGCCCCGTACAGCGGCCACGGCGGGCCGATCGTCTGGAGCCCGGCCCCGACCGGCGCCGCCGCGCCCGTGGCCAGCAGCCCGGCCAGCGTGACCCGGGAGTTCGCCTTGACGAGTGAGAACTTCGGCGGGAGCAGTCTGGGTACCACGGCGCTGCGCACGACCCCGTACGCCTTCGACGCGACCAGGACGCCCAGCGCCGCCGGATACAGCTCCAGCCCGCCCGTGGCCACCGCGCCCGACATCATCACCGCCAGCAGCGCCCGCGCGAGCATCGCGCTCGCCATCGCGGCCCGCCGCCCGTGCGGCAGCCGGTCCAGCAGCGGACCGATCACCGGGGCCAGCAGGGTGAAGGGGGCCATGGTGATGGCGAGGTACAGGGCCACACGGCCGCGTGCCTCGTCCGTGGGGACGGAGAAGAACACCGTCGACGCCAGGGCCACCGTGATCATCACATCGCCGGCGCCGTTGATGGCGTGCAGCTCGATGAGCTTGCCGAGCCCCGATTCACCCGCCCCGTGCGCGTGCGTGGCCCGCCGGATCCCGCGGGCCGTCCCGGTGATCGGGAGGTGCAGGGCACGACCGACGGCCCGGCCGGCCCGCCTGGCCGGTCCCGGGCCGTCGGCGGACGACCGTACGGGTGTCACCTGGCCATAGTGCCCCACCGGGCCCTCACGGACCCCTCCCGGACCCCTCCCGGCGCGTTTCGGGCACCTGGCCGGTGCCGGGTTGTCCGCGAATCGGACCTTGCATGTGGGCCGAAGCCGTCGGAGGAGGTAGCGTGCGTAGCGCGCCACCGGCGGTTGCTCTTGGCCGCGCGCCTCTTCGCGATCCCGCAGAATGGATTGCAGGTAGGTGCGCCCGAGGCCGATCGGGTGCGGACGTCGACGCGGCCCTCTGGTCCGCTCCGCCCGCGCTACGTACGGACAAGACCGACGGGTCGTTGTGGACGACAGTACGGACGGCGCACTCGTGAGACGGCGTAGGAGAGAACGAGACCTGTGAGTGCTGCGACGACGCGAAGCCGTACCCCCGACCGCCTGTGTGCCGAGGCGGTAGACCTCGCCCGTGCGGCGGCCGAGGAGGCCGCCGCCCCCGGAGTGGTGGGCGGGCACCTCTCCGTCGTCTCCGAGGGCGACCGGGTCGTCACCCACTTCTTCGAGTGCAAGGACCCCGCCTACCGGGGCTGGCGGTGGGCCGTCACCGTCACGCGCGCCTCCCGCGCCAAGCTCGTCACCCTCGACGAAACGGTGCTCCTCCCGGGCGACGACGCGCTGCTCGCCCCCGAATGGGTGCCGTGGAGCGAGCGGCTGCGGCCCGGTGACCTCGGCCCCGGCGACCTGCTGCCCACCGAGGCCGATGACCTGCGGCTGGAGCCGGGCTGGACGGGCGAGGACGCGCCGCCGCCGAACTCGGTGGTCTCCGAGGAGATGGCCGAGCTGGTCGAGGCGGAGGACGCGGACGTCACCGACCGGGTCGTGGTGCCGGTACGGGGCTCCATCACCTCGGTCGCCGAGGAGCTCGGCATGCGCCGGGCGCGGGTGCTGTCGCGGTACGGGCTGCACAGTGCGGCGGACCGCTGGGACGAGGCGTTCGGGGCGAAGACCCCGATGGCGCAGGCGGCGCCGGCGTCGTGCGTGTCGTGCGGGTTCCTCGTCAAGGTCGGCGGCTCGCTGGGGCAGGCCTTCGGGGTGTGCGCGAACGAGTTCAGTCCGGCGGACGGGCGGCTGGTGTCGCTGTCCTACGGGTGCGGCGGGCATTCGGAGGCCGCGGTCATGCCGAAGCCCTTGCGGCCGGCGCCGCCGGTGCTCGACTCGATGGGCTCGGACGAGTTCGTCCTGCGGCCGGCCGAGGACACCGGGTCGGTGCCGGTGGCGGACCTTCCCCCGGCGGACCTGGGCCACTCCTGACGGGTCCGGCCGCGGACGGGCCCCTGCGGCGCCGCAGCGCCGGATCCGGCGGGCGGCGCCGGATCAGCGCTTGCGGCGGCGGACGAGACGACGGCCGGCCAGGACCAGGGCCGTGGCCACGACGAGGGTCAGGGCGCCCTTGGTGAAGGTGCCCGGTCGCGGCTCCTGCTGCGCGGGAGCGGACGGGGTGCCCGGGACGGGGGCGGCCGAGGTGGGCGGGGCGGTCTGCGCCGGGCGCACCGGGACCGCGACGACCCGGCTGTTCACCCCCTCCGAGCCGAACATCAGCGCCGAGCCGTCCGCCGAGTACGTCACCGACTCCGCCTGCCCCTGCCAGGGCGCGGACACCGGCTCGCCGGCGCCCTGCGGCCGCCCGTCCTTCCACGGGTACGTCCTCGCGAAGAAGTACCCGCGCAGCGTCAGCCGGCCGCCGTCCGGCGAGAACGCCCCGTCCGTCACCCACGGCACGTCCGCGATCCGCCGGAACACGTTGGTGCCGTCGGCCGACAGCCGCTCGGGTCCCTCGTAGAGCCCGCCGGTCCGCTCGTTCTTGCTCGCGATGTAGACCCTGCCCGTCACCGGATGCACCATCAGCGCCTCCGCGTTGCGCGGGCCGTCCGCGTACCGCACCGTGAACTGCTCCGCCTTGACCGTCGCGTCCCCCAACTCCCTTGGTTCCGGGAAGCGGTAGATCCAGACGTGGTCCCAGGTGCCGTCCCTGTTGTCCCCGATGTCGGCGACGTACAGCTGCCCGTCCGGGCCCAGCGAGATCGCCTCGACGTCGCGCGGCCGCCCGATGCCCGTCAGCGTCACCCGCGCCACCGTCCGGCCGGTCGCGGAGTCGACGGCGTACACGTACGGGCCGTCGTCGCTGTCGTTGTGGGTCCAGTAGACGCCCGGGTGGACGCGGCTGGCCGCGAGTCCGCTGGACTCCTTGATGCGCGGGTCCTGGATGGTGAAGTCCGAGGCACCGGGGGCGGCGGCTGCCGCCGCCGGGGAACCGGTGAGGACGACGGCGGCGGCGAAGGCGGTCAAGATCGGCAGCAGGCGCATTCCCCAAGCCTGCCAGGCCGCCCGGCGTGGCGGGCATCACAGCTGCCGGTGACCGGTGATCCGCGATGATGACCGGATGCGTTTCATGTTCGTCGGCGATTCCATGACCATCGGACGCGCCGGCGACTACACCTGGCGCTACCGGATGTGGCAGCACCTGTGCGCCACCCTGGGCGACTCCTTCCGCATCGTCGGCCCGCGCAGCGCGCTGTACGACGCGGCGGCCGACGCGCCCGTCAGCCACGCGTACGCCGACCCCGCGTTCCCGCAGGACGCCCGCCGCCACCTGGCCGGGTGGGGCGAGGGCTGGCAGCACATGGCCCCGCTGATCGGCCCGGCGGTCGCCGCCGCCGGGCCGGACGTGCTGCTCGTGTCGCTCGGGCTGATAGACCTCGGCTTCTACACGGACGCGCCGCAGACCGCCGTCAACGTCCGCGGGTTCATCGCGCGGGCCCGCGCCGCCCGCCCCGGCATCCGGATGGTCCTGCTCCCCGTCATACCGAACGTCCGGGCCGACTACGACGCGCCCTTCGCCGCCCAGGTGGCCCGCTTCAACGAGCTGCTCGCCAAGGCGGTGGCGGACCTCTCCACCCCCGCCTCGCCGATCCTGCTGGCCGCGCGCCCGCAGGGCTACGAGCTGGGTCAGGACACGTACGACGGCACGCACCCCAACGCCTCCGGTGAACACCGCCTGGCGGCCGAGTTCGCGTCGGCACTCCACCAGGCGTGGTCCGTCGGCGGCCCCTACCGGCCGGCCGCCGTCTGACGTCCGCCGCCCGGCAGGGGCCGGGCGCTCACCAGGCGAAGGCCTCCGGGGACGGACCGGGGCCGGGGAAGATCTCGTCCAGCGCCGTCAGCAGTTCGTCGTCCAGCTCCAGTTCCAGCGCGCGCAGGGCGCTGTCGAGCTGCTCGGACGTACGGGGGCCGACGATCGGTCCGGTGACCCCGGGCCGGCTCAGCAGCCAGGCCAGAGCCGTCTCGCCGGGCTCCAGGCCGTGCTTGTCGAGGAGGTCCTCGTACGCCTGCACCTGCGCCCGCACGGTGCTGTTGGCCAGCGCGTCCGCCGAGCGGCCCGAGGCGCGGCGCCCGCCCTGCGCCTCCTTCTTGATGACACCGCCGAGCAGCCCGCCGTGCAGCGGGGACCAGGGGATGACGCCGAGGCCGTACTCCTGGGCGGCCGGGATGACCTCCATCTCGGCGCGCCGTTCGGCGAGGTTGTACAGGCACTGCTCGCTGACCAGCCCGAACGACCCGCGCCGGGCGGCGGTCTCGTTGGCCTGGGCGATCTTGTAGCCGGGGAAGTTGGAGGAGCCCGCGTAGAGGATCTTGCCCTGCCGGACCAGGACGTCGATGGCCTGCCAGATCTCCTCGAAGGGCGTCCGGCGGTCGACGTGGTGGAACTGGTAGACGTCGATGTAGTCGGTCTGCAGCCGCTTGAGGCTGGCGTCGACGGCCCTGCGGATGTTGAGGGCCGACAGGCGGTCGTGGTTGGGCCAGGGGCCGCCGCCGTCGGCGGTCATGTCCCCGTAGACCTTGGTGGCCAGGACCGTCTTGTCCCGGCGGCCACCGCCCTGGGCGAACCAGGTGCCGATGATCGCCTCGGTGCGGCCCTTGTTCTCGCCCCAGCCGTAGACGTTGGCGGTGTCCACGAAGTTCAGGCCCGCGTCGAGGGCGGCGTCCAGGATGCCGTGGCTGGTCGGTTCGTCTGTCTGCGGACCGAAGTTCATCGTGCCGAGGACGAGTCGGCTGACTTTGAGTCCGGTGCGTCCGAGCTGCGTGTACTTCATGGGACCCAAGCCAACTGCTTGGAGTCGACTCGAAGCAAGAGCGCCGGGGGCGTCGGGGCGTCGGGACTACTGCCCGACGGCGGCCGCCACGGCGACGACGACGAACATCAGCACGAGCACACCGGCCATGACACGGTTTCTGGTCTTCGGATCCACCCGTCGAGCCTAACGCGACACCCGGCGCCCGCCGGTGCGGGGCCGCTGCGACACCGCTCACACGCCGCCGTCTGCCCCTACGCGGCGGCGGACAGGGGCCAGGCGCCGACCACTTCGTAGCGGGGCTGCTCGCCGGGGATCCCGTGGGTGGGCAGGTTGCTGCGCACCAGGCTGAGGGTGTCGACCTGCCAGGGCGTGCCCTCGAAGGGGGCGAGGGCGTCGAGGTGGGGGCGGAGCGAGGCACCGCGGGAGCCGCGCGCGAGCGTGAGGTGCGGGGTGTAGCGGCGGTGCTGCTCCATCGGGATCCCGGCCCGGCGGGCGGCGGCGTCGGCGCGCTCGGCGAGGAGCCGCATCCGGTCGAGGTCCCCCGCGGCGCCGGCCCACAGGGCGGTGTCGCCGAAATGGCCGCAGCCGTGGATGCGCAGGGGGAACGCCTCCGTGCGGGCTGCTGCCCGGGCGAGGCGGGCGTGCAGCTCGGGGAGCAGCTCGGCCCGTACCTCGCCCATGAAGGCGAGCGTGAAGTGCCAGGACGCTTCCGCGGTCCACCGGAGCGCGGGGTCCCGGGTGAGGGCCCGGACGGCCTCGCGGAGTTCCGCGACGGCGGCGGCCGGGGGCATAACGGCGGCGAACAGCCTCATGGGGGTGACCTTAGCCCTGCGGGGCGACGCCCGGGTCTTCACCCGCGCCGCCACTGCGCTGCGCGCCGCCCCGGGGCGGCTCCGCCCCCACCCGCGGCCCCCGGACTCCCCCGGCTGCCGCGGGGAGGCGCCCCCACGAGGCTGGATGCGCGGGTCGGCGCCTCACCGGGCCGGTAACGGCGTCCTGTCCGGCGCCGGAGCACGTCAGCCGCGTAGCGGTCGCCGGCAGGCCGTGCGCAGCCCCTGACGGGCGATCCGGCGCGCGGGTGGGTGGGCCCCCTCGCTCCGCTCGGGGCTTTCTGGGGCTCCGCCCCAGACTCCGCCCCAGACCCCGCGCCTCAATCGCCGGCGAGGCCGGAAGTTGCCGACCGGCGTCCCACGCCGGGAGGTACCCCGGCCCTCGGACCCCCGCCCCCGGACCCCCCGGCCCCCCCGCAGGGTCACGCCGCCTTGACCAGCTGGCGGCCCGCCGTCGGGACGAAGGTCACGCCGTGGCGGGAGAGGCTGACGCGGAGGTTGCCGACGCGCGAGAGGACCACGGCGATGGCGAGCGCGGCGGTCAGGGAGACCGCGCCGCCCGCCGCCATGCCGATGCGGGCGCCGTACGTGTCGGTGATCCAGCCCACCAGCGGGGCCCCGAGCGGGGTGCCGCCCGTGAAGACCATCATGAACAGGGCCATCACCCGGCCCCGCATCTCCGGGTCGGTCGCCATCTGCACGCTCGAATTCGCGGTGACGTTGACCGTCAGGCCGAACATCCCGATCGGCACCAGCAGCGCCGCGAACAGCCAGTACGCCGGGGCGAAGGCCGTCACGACCAGCAGCCCGCCGAACAGCACGGCCGCCGCGACCAGCACCCGCAGCCGCGAGTGGCCGCGCCGGGCCGCCAGCAGGGCGCCCGCCAGGGAACCCGCCGCGATGAGGGTGTTGAACAGGCCGTAGGTTCCGGCGTCCCCGTGGAAGACGTTGCCCACGAACGCCGACAGCCAGATCGGGAAGTTGAACCCGAACGTCCCGATGAACCCGACCAGCACGATCGGCCAGACCAGCTCGGGCCGCCCGGCGACGTACCGCAGGCCCTCCCGCAGCTGCCCCTTCCCCCGCGGCTGCCGCTCCACCGGGTGGAGTTCACGCGTCCGCATCATCAGCAGCGCGGCGATCGGCGCGGCGAAGGACAGTCCGTTCAGCAGGAAGGCCCAGCCGGAGCCGACGGCGGTGATCAGCACACCGGCGATCGCCGGGCCGACCAGCCGCGCGGACTGGAAGTTGGCGGAGTTCAGGCTGACCGCGTTCGCGAGCTGGTCCTTGCCGACCATCTCCGGGACGAACGTCTGGCGCGCCGGGTTGTCCAGGACCGTGACCAGGCCGAGCGCGAAGGCGGCGAGGTACACGTGCCAGACCTGCACGTGTCCGGCGAGGGTGAGCGCGGCGAGCGCGACGCCCGTCAGGCCCATGGCGCCCTGGGTGGCCAGCAGCAGCGGCCGCTTCGGCAGCCGGTCGGCGAGTACGCCTCCGTAGAGGCCGAACACCAGCATCGGCAGGAACTGCAGCGCGATGGTGATGCCCACCGCGGAGGCCGAGCCGGTGAGGGACAGGACCAGCCAGTCCTGGGCGATGCGCTGCATCCAGGTACCGGTGTTGGAGACGACCTGTCCCGTGGCGAAGAGCCGGTAGTTCCGGATCCTCAGCGAGCTGAACATGGAGTTCCGGCTCGCGGGTCGCGTAGTGGTGGATGTGTGGCCGGGTGCGGAGTCTGCTCCGGTTCCCGTACTCAAAAGCGTTCGCCTCCTGGCGTCGGACGGTTACAAGTGCGCGAGCTTCTCCAGGACGGGCGCCGCGGCACGCAGCTTGGCCCATTCGTCCTCGGTGAGCTCGGCCGCGAGCCCGGCCAGGAAGGCGTTGCGCTTGCGACGGCTCTCTTCGAGCATCGCTTCGGCTTCCTCCGTCTGGCTGACCACCTTCTGGCGGCGGTCGTCGGGGTGCGGCTCCAGCCGTACCAGTCCCTTGGCCTCCAGCAGCGCGACGATGCGCGTCATCGACGGCGGCTGCACGTGCTCGCGCCGCGCCAGCTCGCCGGGGGTGGCCTGGCCGCAGCGGGCGAGCGTGCCGAGCACCGACATCTCGGTCGGGCTCAGTGACTCGTCGACGCGCTGGTGCTTGAGCCGGCGGCCCAGCCGCATGACGGCGGAGCGGAGGTCGTTCACGGCGGCGGCGTCGTCGCCATGGGAAAGGTCGTGCATGTTCTTTAGAATAACTCATTACTCTCGCTAAAGAACACCGGTTTCCGGGCGTCGCGCGTCACACCACCGGACACCACGCGTCACACCGCCGGGCGCCGCGCGTCACACCACCGGACACCGCACGGGCTCCGTCACTCGTCCGGGTGAGCTGCGTGCGGAAAGTGACACGCGTCCCCGGGCGGTGCCCCGACTCTTTGCGGCATGGGGACTCATGTGCTGAGCATGCGCATAGACGGGGAGCTGCTCGACCGCCTCCGCGATCACGCCGCCAAACGCGGAATGAGCGTCCAGGACTATGTCGTCCGGACGCTCATTCGCGATGACTTCGACGAGCGCTTCAAGGCGGCCGTCGACGAGACGGAGAAGTTCTACGGGCTCACCTGAGCCCGGTGCCTACGTCAGGCCGAGGGCCGGCATCGCGTAGTAGAAGACGAACACGGCGGCCACCACCCACATGGCAACCGGGACGCCGCGGGCCCGGCCGGTCGTCAGGCGCAGGGTGCAGAAGCTGATGAAGCCGATGCCGATGCCGTTGGTGATCGAGTAGGTGAAGGGCATCATCACCATCGCCAGGAAGGCGGGGACGGCGATGGTGAAGTCGCTCCAGTCGATGTCCCTGACGGAGCCGGCCAGGATCAGGAAGCCCACCGCCACCAGGGCGGGCGTCGCCGCCTGGGAGGGGACCATCGTCGCCAGCGGGGTGAGGAAGAGGGAGACGGCGAACAGGGCGCCGGTCACCACGTTGGCCATGCCCGTGCGCGCTCCCTCGCCGACGCCGGCCGTGGACTCCACGAAGCAGGTGGTGGCCGAGGACGACGTGGCGCCGCCCGAGGCGACGGCCAGACCGTCGACGAGCAGGACCCGGTTGATCCCGGGGAAGGTGCCGTCCGGCTTCGTCAGCTTGGCCTCGTCGCCGACGCCGAGGATCGTGCCCATCGCGTCGAAGAAGCAGGACAGCAGCACGGTGAAGACGAACAGGGTGCCGGTGAGGAAGCCGACCTTGCCGAAGCCGCCGAACAGGCTGACCTGGCCGACGAGCCCGAAGTCGGGTGCGGCCACGGGGTTGCCCGGCCACTGCGGCACGGTCAGGCCCCAGGCCGAGGCCGGGAGGTCGGTGACCAGCTGGACGACGACCGCGAGCACGGTCATGGCCACGATGGAGATCAGGATGGCGCCGGGCGTCTTGCGGATCAGCAGGGTCAGGGTGAGCAGCACCCCGAGCGCGAAGATCAGCACGGGCCAGCCGTGCAGGTGGCCCCCGGCGCCGAGCTGGAGGGGCACCGTGGTGTGCGCGAGGTCGGGGATGCGCGAGACGAAGCCCGAGTCGACGAGGCCGATCAGCATGATGAACAGGCCGATGCCGATCGCGATGCCCTTGCGCAGGCCCAGCGGGACGGCGTTCATGACCCGCTCGCGCAGGCCGGTGGCGACCAGCAGCATCACCACGAAGCCGGCCAGGACGACCATGCCCATGGCGTCGGGCCAGCTCATCCGGGGGGCGAGCTGGAGGGCGACGACGGTGTTGACGCCGAGGCCGGCCGCGAGCGCGATCGGGACGTTGCCGATGACGCCCATGAGGAGGGTGGAGAACGCGGCCGTCAGGACGGTGGCGGTGACCAGCTGGCCGCCGTCGAGCTGGTGGCCGTACATGTCCTTCGCGCTGCTGAGGATGATCGGGTTCAGCACGATGATGTAGGCCATCGCGAAGAAGGTCGCGAAACCGCCGCGGACCTCGCGGGCCATGGTCGAACCGCGCTCGGAGATCTTGAAGAAGCGGTCCGTGGCGTTGGTGGGGGCCGCGGCGGGTGCCGAGGTGCTCATGCGGTCCTCAAAGGGTCATTTGGTTATTCATACGAATAAAACCGGTCGCAGGCAAACCGTTTCAGTATGAACAGATGAGGGAACCCCCGTCCATCTCCGCGCGTAGACACACGCGGGCGTGGTGCGGTCCGCCCCGGACGGCCGCAGGCGGCCTCTCTGCGGCCGCCGTCACCCGCCCGCCTAGACTGGCCGCATGGCGAAATGGACCGCACAGCACGAGGCCCCCGAGCCCCTGGAGGGCCCCGTCGTCGCGACCGTCGTCGGTGGCACGATCATCTGGTTCGTCCTCTTCCTCGTTCAGCTCCCCTTCTACGGGTGGTTCGCGGACCGGGGCATGCTGTGGTGGGTCTGGACCCCGGCGGCCGGCGCGGCCCTCGGCCTGTTCGGCATCTGGTACGCCCGCGGCCGCGAGGCGGCCATCAGCCGGCACAGGGACCAGGCGGCACGGGCCGCGGAAGCCGGGGAGCCCCACCCCGAGGCCTGACGGGAGCCGCCGGGCCCGCCTGCCGCCCGCCGGCCCCTACCAGGGGACTGTTCGGGTCATCCCGAAGTCGGATCTTCCGTCCGCTCGGCGGGTGGAGCGTTCGAACGCCCTTTACCGTCGAAAGCATGACGCAGCGGGCGAAGACCGACACGAACGGACCGGAGCCGGGCGGCAGCGGCGGCGGTACGGGCGGCGGTGGAGCGGCGGCCTACGGCACCGCCATCGACGCGGGGGCCGAGCTGGACCCGGTCCACCCCGTGCGCCCACCGGCGCCCCGGTTCAAGCGGGGCGGCCTCAGCACTGCGGAGGTCGCCGAACGCGTGGCCCGCGGCGACGTCAACGACGTACCCGTGCGCTCCTCGCGCTCCACGTCCGAGATCGTCCGGGCGAACGTCTTCACCCGCTTCAACGCCATCATCGGCGTGCTGTGGCTGATCATGCTCTTCGTCGCGCCGATCCAGGACGGCCTCTTCGGCTTCGTGATCATCGCGAACACCGGCATCGGCATCGTCCAGGAAATGCGCGCCAAGAAGACCCTCGACGGGCTCGCGGTCATCGGCGAGGCCAAACCCGGCGTCCGCCGCGACGGCCGGACCGCCGAGATCTCCACCTCGGAGATCGTCCTCGGCGACGTCATCGAACTCGGACCCGGCGACAAGGTCGTCGTCGACGGGGTCCTCGGCGAGGCCGAAGGCCTGGAGATCGACGAGTCCCTGCTGACCGGCGAGGCCGACCCGGTGCTCAAGAAGCCCGGCGACCGCATGATGTCGGGGTCCTTCGTGGTCGCCGGCGGAGGCGCGTTCACGGCCACCAAAGTCGGCCGCGAGGCCTACGCCGCCCAGCTCGCCGAAGAGGCGTCCCGTTTCACGCTCGTCCACTCCGAGCTGCGCACCGGCATCTCCACCATCCTCAAGTACGTCACCTGGATGATGGTCCCGACCTCGATCGGCCTCATCATCAGCCAGCTCGTCGTCAAGAAGTCCGACCTCAAGGACTCCATCGCCCGGACCGTCGGCGGCATCGTGCCGATGATCCCGGAAGGGCTCGTCCTGCTGACCTCGGTCGCCTTCGCCGTAGGCGTCATCCGGCTGGGCCGCAAGCAGTGCCTCGTCCAGGAACTGCCCGCCATCGAGGGCCTCGCCCGCGTCGACGTCGTCTGCCTGGACAAGACCGGCACCCTCACCGAAGGCGGTATGGACGTCACCGAGCTGCGCCCGCTCGGCGGCGAGGACGGCGCGTACGTGGAGAAGGTGCTCGGCGCGCTCGGCGAGTCCGACCCGCGCCCCAACGCCAGCCTCCAGGCGATCATCGACGCCTACCCCGACACAGCGGAGTGGCGCTGCACCGAGTCGCTGCCGTTCTCCTCCGCCCGCAAGTACAGCGGCGCCAGTTTCAGCGAGGGCGACGGGGAGAACACCACCTGGCTGCTCGGCGCCCCGGACGTGCTGCTGCCCGCCGCGGACCCGGCGCTGGAGGAGATCGGCGCCCTCAACGAGCGGGGCCTACGGGTCCTCCTCCTGGCCCGCTCGGCCCGGGAGCTGGACGACCCGGCCGTCGCCGACGGGGCCCGGCCCACCGCCCTCGTCGTCCTGGAGCAGCGGCTGCGGCCCGACGCCGCCGACACGCTGCGCTACTTCGAGGACCAGGAGGTCAAGGCCAAGGTCATCTCCGGTGACAACGCCGTCTCCGTCGGCGCGGTGGCCGGCAAACTCGGGCTGCCCGGCGCCCAGAACACGGTCGACGCGCGCGAACTGCCCGAGGAGAGGGCCGACATGGCCGAGGTCCTGGACGGCCACGCGGTCTTCGGCCGGGTCTCCCCGCGGCAGAAGCGGGACATGGTCGCCGCGCTCCAGTCCAAGGGGCACACCGTCGCGATGACGGGCGACGGGGTCAACGACGTCCTCGCCCTCAAGGACGCCGACATCGGGGTGAGCATGGGCTCCGGTTCGGAGGCCACCCGCGCGGTCGCGCAGATCGTGCTGCTGAACAACAGCTTCGCCACCTTGCCCTCGGTGGTCGCCGAGGGCCGCCGGGTGATCGGCAACATCACCCGGGTGGCGACCCTCTTCCTCGTGAAGACCGTCTACTCGGTGCTGCTGGCCGTCCTCGTGGTCTGCTGGCAGGTGGAGTACCCGTTCCTGCCGCGCCACCTGACGCTGCTGTCGACGCTCACCATCGGCGTCCCCGCGTTCTTCCTCGCGCTCGCCCCCAACAAGGAGCGGGCGAGACCGCACTTCGTGAAACGGGTGATGCGGTACGCGATCCCGGGCGGGGTGATCGCGGCGGTCGCCACCTTCGTGACCTACCTGCTCGCCCGCCACCACTACACCGGTGCGGACAGCCTCGAGGCCGAGACCAGCGCCGCGACGCTGACCCTGTTCCTGGCCTCGATGTGGGTGCTGGCGATCATCGCCCGCCCGTACACGTGGTGGCGGATCGCCCTGGTCGCGGCGATGGGCGGGGCGTTCCTCCTCGTGCTGGTCGTGCCGTGGCTCCAGGACTTCTTCCAGCTGAGGCTGGTGGGCGCGGCCTTGCCGTGGACGGCGGTCGCGGTCGCCGCGGCCGCCGCCGTGCTGATCGAGTTCACGTTCCGCTGGGTCGACCGCCGCTTCGCGGCTTAGCCGGCTCCCGGACCGCGGCCGCCGCCGTTCAGTCGAACCAGCGGTCGCGGGCCAGTTCCGCCGTGCGCGAGGGGTCCTCCAGCAGGGCCGCGACCTCGAAGCGGCGCGGCCACTGGCCCGCCGACCAGGCGAGACCTGCCGCGACGCCCTCCAGGGTGGCGGCGTGCAGGGTGCCGTCCGGCGTGAGCCGCCAGTCCAGTTCGACGCCGCCCGCGACGAGTTCCTCGTGCTCGACGTACGTGTGCGGTGTGGCGGGGCCCAGCAGGATCCGTACGGCCTCCGGGACCTCGTGCTCCTCGCCCGGAGTGGTGACCTCCGCCGGGACGGTCTCCGACAGGCGGCGCACCTGGAGCAGTTCCGCGAGGTCGGCGGCCAGCGCGGGCGCGACCGGCAGCAGGGGCAGGCCGGCGGTCAGCGGCAGCAGGTCGGGGGCGTCGGCGATCACCGCGTCGGCCGCGTCCACGACCCGCACCTCGCCGTCCACCACCGCCCGCAGGTCGTCCGGGAGGGTGACCTGCTCGGGGTCCAGCTCGGCCAGCGCCCCGTAGAGGGCGTGCAACTGCCGGTCGGACACCTCCCGGTCGGGGTCGGCGAGCCGGCCCAGGAGCTCGGCCGCGCCGCCGGGCTCCTCCAGCAGGGCGTGCACGGAGGTCCGTACGCCCAGCGCCCGCAGCACCTGCTCGTCCTCGAAGCCGGTGGCGTCGGCGGGGGTGTACAGCCCGGCCAGCAGCGGGTCGCCGCCCGCCGCGCGCAGACCGGCCGGACGCCGGCCGTCGAGCACGGGGTGGTCGCGCAGCCACCAGGCCGTGTAGGGGCGCACGGAGCGGGTGGTGCCGTCGGGGAGCAGGACCCGCACGGGCTGGGTCAGCGCGTCGCGCAGCGGGGGCTGGGCGAGCATGGCCAGGGCCTGGGGCCAGCGGTCGTCGTCGACGAGGTCCAGGTCGCGTACCCCGATCAGTTCGGTGGCCACCGGGGGCAGGGGGGTGTCGGGGAGCTGGTCGAGGAGGTCCTCGCACCACACGTCGACGGCGTCGAGCAGGCCCGCGTCGTCGGGCTCGGCGAAGTCGCCCTCGCGGGGCTCCAGTTCGTCGGGGTCCAGGACCACGTCGGTGGCGCGGACGAGCTGGAAGGTGCCCAGTACCCCGACGGCGGTCAGGGTTCGGGCGTCCCACCGCTCGGCGAAGCCGGCGTCCAGGTACGGGATCTCGTCCTCGCGGACCACCGACGCCAGCGGGGACCCGGGCAGCAGCAGTTCGCCGGCCGGGGTCGGTTCGCCGTCCTCGTCGGGCAGGGCCAGCGCGCCCAGCCAGGGTTCGTCACCCGGCTCCAGGGCGGCGTCGCGGACCAGGGCGAGGACCACCTCGGCCAGCTCGTCGGCGTCCAGCGCGTCCTCGTCCCAGATCTCGCCCGCGTCCAGGGAGGCCGCCACCGCCGCCCGCACCTGCGGGGTCGTCAGCACCGCGCGGGGGGTGGCCGGGAGCGCGCCGAGCTTCTCCAGCAGCGGGTGCGCGGCGTCGGGGTGGGCGACCTTGAGCCCGAGGCGGGCCAGGCTCGCGGGGGTGTCCGCGCCGGGCAGCAGGATGTGGCGCGGCCCGATCGCGGTCCTGCCGTCGGCCAGCGGCACGGGCAGGCCGGAGAGCCGGTCCGGGTCGACGCCGGCGAGGCTGTCGTAGAGCCGGTACCACCACTGCGGGGTGCGCTCGATGCCCGCGATCCGCTCGATGGCGTCTCCCAGCGGAAGCCGGCCGACGCCCAGGTGGCGCAGCTCGGGGCGGCGCTCCAGCCCGGCGGGCAGCAGGGTCGGCAGCACCTCCGCGAGGACCCGTACGGTGTCGGCGCCCGCGCCCTCCACCACCTCGGCCTCGAAGGGGCGCAGCGCTTTCAGCTCCTCGGAGGGCGCGGCGGGCGCGAGGAACGCGGTGCGGGGCAGCCGCTGGAGGACGGCGGCGCGCAGGGCACCGTCGAGTTCGCTCTTGCCGAGCGGGCCGGGCACCAGGTCGATGAGGCCGGTGCTCACCGGGTCCCAGTCGCCGAGGAGTTCGGCGTAGGCGTCGGCTGCGCGCTCCACGAGGAAGTCGGTCAGCGGTCCGGGCGCGGGGTGGCGGCGGCTGGTGTCCAGCGGCAGCGACGCGATGAGCAGGGCGGGGATGCCCAGCGGCTCGTCGGTCGGGGTCGGCGCGTGGACGACGGGGGCGGTGCGCGGGTAGAGGGGTGTGCCCTCGATGTCGGCGGGCACGGCCCAGGTGACGGTCCAGAACGGGCGCAGCCGCTCCTCCACGGGCCGGTCGGCGAGCAGCGCCGCCTCGATGGGGCCGCTGTGGCGGACGGTGCGCCAGCGGTGCGTGCCGGAGGCGGAGTCTTCGATGACGGTGTACGGGCCCTCGGTGCGCCGGTACAGCACCCGGTGCCCGGCGGCGGGGGTCTCCACGACGACCTCGCGCAGCCCGGGCAGCGTCAGGAGCAGCGCGTCGTCGATGCCGGCCAGCAGCCGCTCGACCAGTTCCTCGGCGGCGGCGTCGCGCAGCGGGAGGACCACGACGGTGTCGTAGCCCTGCGGCGCGGTGCCCTCGGCGGGCAACGGCAGGCGCAGCAGCGGGACGTGGCCGTCGCGGCGGCGCAATTCGTCGCCGAGGCCGGGGCTGCCGCCCGCGGCGTCCCGGGCCAGTTCGCGGGCTTCGGCGAGGGACCAGCGGACCCCGCCGTGCCGGCCGAGCACGGCCGGCTCGTCGGTGACGGCGAGGACGGCCGCGAAGCCGACGCCGAAGCGGCCCACGGTCTGCGCGGAGCCCGCCGCGGCGGCGGGTTCCCGCTTCGCCGAGGCCCGTAGGGTCGACAGCGACTCCACGCCGGCCGCGTCCAGCGGGGAGCCGGTGTTGGCGACGGCGAGCACCGCGTGGCCGTATTCCGCGTCACCGGGGTGCAGGGTGAGCCGCAGCCGGCCCGCCACCCCGGCGCGGGCGGCCGCGTCGGCGGCGTTCTGGGCCAGTTCCACCACGAGCCGGTCGCGGTAACCGCCCAGGGCCAGGTCCTCCTCGGCGTTGGCGTCCTCGCGGAACCGGGCCGGCCCCGCGCCCCACGCGTCGAGCACCCCGCGCCGCAACCGGGCCGTACCGAAGGGGTCCACGCCGCTCTGGGCCGCCGTCACTCGCACGCTCACGCCGCTGCCTCCAAGTATCACCGCACTCGCACCCAGGGCCCCGGGTCCCCGACCTGACGGTACCGCGTACGGATCCCCTTCCGGCCGCTGAGGTGCGCGAACACCACCCCGCCGCGCTACGGGCACGGCCGGCCACGATCCGGGCGGGGGACGGCAGAAGGCCCGGGCGGTGGCCCGGGCCTTCGGGGAGCGGTGACTACTCGGGGGAGGTCAGAGCTTCTCGATCACGTAGTCGACGCAGGCCGTGAGGGCCTGGACGTCCGCCGGGTCGATCGCCGGGAACATCGCGACGCGGAGCTGGTTGCGGCCGAGCTTGCGGTAGGGCTCGGTGTCCACGATGCCGTTGGCGCGCAGCACCTTGGCGACGGCGGCCGCGTCGATGTCGTCGGAGAAGTCGATCGTGCCGATGACGGAGGAGCGCTTGGCCGGGTCGGCGACGAACGGGGTCGCGTACTTCGACGCCTCCGCCCAGCCGTACAGGTGGCGCGCGCTTTCCGCGGTGCGGCCGGTGGTGAACTCCAGGCCGCCCCGGCCGTTCATCCACTCCAGCTGCTGGTCCAGCAGGAAGAGGGTGGCGAGCGCGGGGGTGTTGTACGTCTGGTTCTTGAGCGAGTTGTCGATCGCGGTGGGCAGCGAGAAGAACTCGGGGATGTGCCGGCTGCCCGAGGCGTGGACGCGGGCAGCGCGCTCCAGGGCCGCCGGGGAGAACGCCGCGAGCCACAGGCCGCCGTCGGAGGCGAAGGACTTCTGCGGGGCGAAGTAGTAGACGTCGGTCTCGGTGATGTCCACCGGCAGACCGCCGGCGCCCGAGGTCGCGTCCACCAGGACGAGGGACCCGGCGTCGGCGCCCGCGACGCGCTTGATCGGCGCCGCGACACCCGTGGAGGTCTCGTTGTGGGTGTACGCGTAGACGTCCACGCCCGCCTCGGCGACCGGCTCGGGGTGGGTGCCCGGCTCGGAGGAGATGACCGAGGGTGCGTCCAGCCACGGCGCGAGCTTCGCGGCGGTGGCGAACTTGGAGGAGAACTCACCGAAGGTGAGGTGCTGCGACTTCTTCTCGATGAGACCGGCCGTCGCGATGTCCCAGAAGGCGGTGGAGCCGCCGTTGCCCAGGATCACCTCGTAGCCCTCGGGCAGGGAGAAGAGGTCCCGGAGTCCCTGGCGCACCGAGCCGACCAGGTTCTTGACCGGGGCCTGGCGGTGTGAGGTTCCGAGCAGGGAGGTACCGGTGGCGGCCAGGGCGTCGAGCGCCTCGGTCCGCACCTTGGAGGGGCCCGCGCCGAAGCGTCCGTCGGCGGGCTTGATGTCAGCGGGAATCTGGATCTCAGCCACGAGCGGAGCGTATCGGGTCCCGGACGCCGCCCCGGAAGCGCGTCCACCCGGTGAGACGCGTCGCGGCGGTGGCAGGGTGGAGGGTGTGACGGCACCCGGTGAACTCGAACGGACATTGCGGGCCGAGCTGCGCGGGGACGTGGACTTCGGCGCCGCCGCGCGGGCGCTCGTGACCATGGACGCCTCCAACTACCGGCGCGTCCCGGTCGCCGTCGTCGCCCCGCGCGACGCCGAGGACGTGGCGGTGGCGCTGCGGGTGTGCGCCGGGGCCGGGGTCCCGGTCGTGCCGCGCGGCGGCGGCACCTCCCTCGCGGGCCAGGCGACCGGCACCGGGGTGGTGCTCGACCTCACCCGCCACATGAACTCCCTGGTGGCGCTGGACCCGGCCGCCCGGACGGCCGTGGTCCAACCGGGCCTGGTCCTGGACCGGCTGCGGGACGCGGCGCGCCCGCACGGGCTGACCTTCGGGCCCGACCCCTCCACCCACTCCCGGTGCACCCTGGGCGGGATGATCGGCAACAACGCCTGCGGGGCCCACTCGGTGGCCTGGGGCACCACCGCCGACAACGTGACGGAGCTGGCGGTGACCGCTTACGGGGGCACCTCCCACCGGATCGCCGCCGGCTGGGCGGGCGCGCCGCGGGGCCTGCGCGAGCTGGTGTCACAGAACCTGGCGGTCCTGCGCACGGGCATGGCCGGCGGCTTCTCCCGCCGCATCTCCGGCTACGGCGGCCTCGACGCACTGCTCCCCGAACGCGGGGTGGGGCTGGCCCGCGCGTTCTGCGGGAGCGAGGGCACGCTCGGGGTGGTGACGGAGGCGGTGGTGCGCCTGGTGGAAGCGCCGCGCGCGCCGGTGCTCGCGGTGCTCGGGTACGCCGACGAGAGCGCGGCGGCCGAAGCCGCGGCCGGCCTGCTCCCGCACCGGCCGCTGACGGTGGAGGGCATGGCCCGGGACCTGGCCGGCGCGGCGGCGCACGACCTGCCGCGGGGCGGGGCGTGGCTGTTCGCCGAGATGTGGGACGAGGGCGCCGCCCGGGCGCTGGTGCGGGCCGCCGACGCCGTGGAGTCGGCGCTGGTCACCGACCCGGCGGGGCAGCGCGCGCTGTGGCGGATCCGCGAGGACGCGGCGGGCACGGCGACGAGGCTGCCGACCGGGGAGATGGCCTGGCCGGGCTGGGAGGACTGCGCGGTGCCGCCGGCGCGCCTCGGCGCGTACCTGAGGGAGTTCCGGGCGCTGCTGGCGGAGCACGGGCTGCGCGGGTCCCCGTACGGGCACTTCGGGGAGGGCTGCGTCCACGTACGGATCGACTTCGACCTGGTGACGGCGGCGGGGGTGGCCCGGTTCCGGGACTTCTCCTCGGCCCTCGCCGACCTCGTCGTCTCCCACGGCGGTTCCCTGTCGGGGGAGCACGGGGACGGGCAGGCGCGGGCCGAACTGCTGCCGAGGATGTACGGGCCGCAGGTGATGGAACTGTTCCGCGCCTACAAGGACGTGTGGGATCCGGCGGGCGGCATGAACCCGGGGATGCTGGTGCGCCCGGCCCGCCTGGACGAGGACCTGCGCTTCGCGGTGCTGCCGGCGACACCCTTCGCGGGGGAGGTGGCGCGCTGTGTCGGCGTCGCGAAGTGCCGCGGTACGGAGCCGGCCGGGGCGGAGGTGATGTGTCCCTCGTACCGGGTCACGGGGGAGGAGCGGCACTCCACGCGCGGGCGGGCGCGGCTGCTGCACGAGATGCTGGCCGGGGAGATCGTGACCGACGGCTGGCGCTCCGAGGAGGTCGCGCAGGCCCTGGACCTGTGCCTGGCCTGCAAGGGGTGCCGCAGCGACTGCCCGGTCGGCGTGGACATGGCCACGTACAAGTCCCAGTTCCTGGAGCGCCACTGGGCGGGGCGGATCCGGCCGCTGTCCCACTACGCGCTGGGCGGGCTGCCGCAGTGGCTGCGGCTGATCGCGGCGCTGCGGGCGGCGGGGCCGGCCGGCGCCCTGGCCCGGCGGCTGCCCGTGCCGGGCCTGGACCGACGCCGTGCGCTGCCGCCGCCGGCCCGGGAGCCGTTCACGAGGTGGTGGCGCCGCGCCGGGGCGCAGTCGCGCGGCCCGGCCGCCGTCGTGCTGTGGCCCGACACCTTCACGGAGCACCTGTCGCCGGGGACGGGACGGGCCGCCGTACGGGTACTGGAGGCGGCCGGGCTCGGGGTGTCCCTCCCGCCCGGGCGGGTCTGCTGCGGTCTGACGTACCTCTCCACCGGCCGCAGGGAGCGCGCCCGCAAGGTGCTCACCCGCACGCTCGACACCCTCGGGGAGGTCCGGGGCCCGGTGGTGGTCCTCGAACCCAGCTGCGCGGCGGCCCTGCGCGCCGACCTGCCGGCCCTGCTGCCCGACGACCCGCGCGCCCCGCGCCTGGCGGCGGCCGTCCGTACCTTCGCCGAGACCCTGGAGGAGTACGCCCCGCAGTGGCGGCCGCCGCGCCTGGACCGGCCGGTCGCGGGCCAGACCCACTGCCACCAGCACGCCGTGCTGGGCGACGCGGCCGACCGCCGGCTGCGCGAGCGGGCCGGTCTGACGGGCGGGCTCAGCGGCGGCTGCTGCGGCCTGGCGGGCGACTTCGGCTTCGCACCGGGCCACTACGAGGTGTCGGTGGCCTGCGCGGAGGAACAGCTCCTGCCCGCGCTGCGGGCCGCGCCGGCGGGGGCCCTGTACCTGGCGGACGGCTTCTCCTGCCGGACCCAGATCGCCGAACTGGGCGGCGGGCGCCGGGCCCGCCACCTCGCGGAGGTCCTCGCGGAGGGGCTTTAGCGGGGGTTACAGGGGTGTGCGCAAGGTAAGGCGGAACGGGGCATGGCACCCGTTACGTACCCCTTAGCCTGGTGGAATGACCCCGTCCTCTTCGGCTGCCCCCTCGGCTCCCTCCTCGGCCCCGTCCTCCGCCGCCGGTGTGCGCTCGCCGTCCGCCACCGGTGGCCCCGACCGTGCCCGTGCGCGCTTCGGGCCGGTCGCGCTGGTGGTCTCGGCGGGGATCTCGGTGCAGTTCGGCGCCGCCCTCGCCGTCATGGTGATGCCGCGGACGGGCGCCGCGGGCGTGGTCACCCTGCGGCTCGCGGCGGCCGCGCTCGTGCTGCTGCTGGTGTGCCGGCCCAAGGTGCGCGGCTACGCCCGGGCGGACTGGGTCACCGTGTTCTGGTTCGGCGTCACCATGGCGGGCATGAACGGCCTCTTCTACCAGGCCATCGACCGCATCCCGCTCGGCCCCGCCGTCACCCTGGAGGTGCTCGGCCCGCTCGCCCTGTCGGTGGTCGTCTCCAGGCGCCTGGTGAACGTGCTGTGGGCCGCCCTGGCCCTGGCCGGAGTGGCCCTGCTCGCCGGCCACGGCGGGGGCGGGTTCGGCGGTCTCGACCCGCTGGGCGCGGCCTTCGCGGTCGCGGCGGGCGGGATGTGGGCGGCGTACATCGTGTTCAGCGCCCGTACGGGCCGGCGCTTCCCGCAGGCGGACGGCCTGGCGCTGGCGATGGCCGTCGCCGCGGTCATCTCGCTGCCGCTCGGGGTGGTCGAGGCCGGCTCCGACCTGATCGTCCCGAGCACCCTGGCACTGGGCCTGGGCGTGGCCGTCCTGTCCTCCGTGCTGCCGTACACGCTGGAGCTGCTGGCCCTGCGCCGACTGCCCGCCCCGACCTTCGCGATCCTGATGAGCCTGGAGCCGGCCATCGCGGCGAGCGCCGGCTTCCTGGTGCTGCACCAGGCCATGTCGGTCGGGGACGCCGTCGCGGTCGCGCTGGTGATCGCGGCGAGCATGGGCGCGGTGCGGTCGCAGGTCGCCCGCCCCTCTTCCTGAGGAATCCCCCTCTTCCTGAGGAACCCCCCTCCGTTCGAGGCGTCCGCCTCCTCCTGAGGAGTCCCTCTTGGGCCGCCCCTCTCCCGGTGAGGTCACCGGTCACCCCAGGGGCAGGTCCAGGTACGAGGGCGTCTGTTCCGGTGAGGTGAAGGAGAGCGTCGCGCGCGGCAGGTTGGGGTCCGAGTAGAACGGGTCGCGGGCGTCGACCACCAGCAGGACGCGGTGCCCTCGCGGGACGTCGTAGGCCGTTGCCTGGAGGTCGATGTCCGCGCTGATCAGGCTGTCCGGCGCCGAGCCGAGGTCGCTGTACGGGGCGTGCGTGATGATGTGGGCCGTTCCGTCGGGCGCGGTGTCCAGGAGGTACGCGACGAAGCCGGAGCCCGGGTTCGCGGCCCGGTACGTCACCCGCAGCCGGGGCGTGCCGCGCAGCCGCAGGACGGCCTCCTCGGGCGCCGCGGCCCAGACGGCGGCCACGGTGCGGTCGATGTCGCCGGTCGGGTAGGCCTTCGGCCGTCCCGCGATCTCCGCGTACCCGGAGCGGACGATCCGGTCGGCGACGGTCGCCGGGGTGTCGATCCCGCAGACGACGGTCGAGGTCCACCCCGCCTCGGGCTTCTCGGCCAGTTCCCCGCCGTCCGCGAGGTGCACCCGGCGGACGCGTCCGGTGAGGGCGTCCCAGGTGGGACTGGCTTCGAGGGTCTTGCTCCACATCACCTCGGCGACCACCTGCCCCTCGGCGGCGATGCCGGTCTCGATGCCCTTGAGGTGGTGGTCGAACCAGCGGTGGGCGTCGGTCCATATGCGGTTCGGCAGCCCGAGCAGGCCGGGCATCTCGGGGCCCGAGTGGTCGCCGATGGAGAAGTCGAGGCGCTTGGGTCCGGTGAGTGCGTTGAACATCTTGAGGGTCTGGTTGCCCGGGAAGAGCGTCTCGTGCCAGGCCTGCGCGAACAGGACGGGGACCCGGCGCCGGTTGAGTTCCTTGATGTGGGTGAAGGGCGAGCGGGGCTCCGCCCAGCGCAGGGTGCCCTCCACGTCCCGGTTGGTCAGCACGTTCTCGAAGACGCCCTCCGTCTGCGGGCTGAGCCGGGCCCGCGCCGCCGCGTTCAGCAGGGCCTGCACGGCGGCGACGTGGCGGGTGGAGTTCTCCAGGAAGGCCTCGCCCAGGTCGCCCCAGGTGCTCAGGGCCACCACCGCGTCGACGCGGGTGTCGTGCGCGGCGACGAGCTGGCTGATGCCGGAGCCGTACGAGTCCCCGAGGAAGCCGATCTTCGTGACGGGCCCGGAGGTGCGCTCGATGAGGTGGTCCAGGGCGCGGCTGCCGTCGGCGATGTCGAGCGGGCCGGCGACCTCGACCTGCCCCTCGGAGGCGCCGAACCCGCGCGCGGTGTAGGCCAGGACGTCGTAGCCGCGGGCTGCGAACAGGCTCGCCTGGACGGCGTACGGGAGCCAGCCGGCGTCCGTCCACGGCGAGGGCATCACGATCACCGGGCGGGGCTGTGGTCCGGTGTGCCGCCACAGTGCGGCGTCGAGCAGGGCGCCGCCGGCGCCGGCCACCTTGCCCCGGCCGAACACGGCGAGCGAGCGCACCTCGGCGACCTCGGAGGCCCGGGCGGGGGAGAGCCCCGTGACGTCGCCGGTTTCCAGAGCGGCGACGAAGGCGGCCAGGGCGGCGGCGTCGAGTTCGGGGTAGAGGGAGGAGTCGGCTGGGTTCGCGTACGTCACGTCGGTTCGTCCTCTTCGCGTCGAGTGCCTCACGTGCCATGACAGGAACGGGTGTCCGCGCTGCGCCGCGGGGGCCCTGCCCCGGGCGTGTCGCGGGCGGCCGTGCGGGTGCGGGAGCGGATGCGGTGCGGCGGGCGTGCGGCCGTGCGGGTGCGGATGCCGTGCGGCGGTGCGGGGGCGGTGGGGGCGGCCGTGCGGGTGCGGTTGCCGTGCGGCGGGCGGCGGGGAATTCAGTATCGGCGCGACATCGCAGACGTTCCGCGAGTTTCCGGCGTACGGCCGAAAGCGCCCCCGTGCCGACCGGCGGCCCACGGCTGCCGTCCACTGCAGCCGCCCATGCCGGACACCGGACCGCCTCGATTCGGTCTCGGCCAGGGGGAGTTGCCGTGGGTGGCGGGAACGCGACCGGGTCCGTCCGGCGTATCGCCAAAATCATGCAAGCACGCTTGATTGTTTTACCGACCCCTGCCAGGCTTCCCCCCACGCCGAGAAGGGGAGCGCACCGTGCCCGATCCGTCCGCTGTCGCCGTCTTCGCCGATCTCCGCGCGGAGGGAGACGAACTCGACTCGCTGGTGGGCCAGTTGCCCGAGGCCGGCTGGGCGGAGCCCACACCCGCCGCCGGGTGGACCGTCGCCCACCAGATCGCCCACCTGCACTGGACCGACCGGGCCTCGCTGCTCGCACTCACCGACGCCGAGAGCTTCGCGGTCATGGCCGAGGAGGCGGCGAAGGCCCCCGACACCTTCGTGGACGAGGGCGCCGCCGAGGGGGCCCTGCTGGGCGCCGCCGAGCTGCTGGTCCGGTGGCGCCAGGGGCGGGCCGCCCTCGACGCGGCGCTCGCCGCCGCCGATCCGGGGGCCCGTTTCCCCTGGTACGGGCCGCCGATGAAAGCCGCCTCGATGGCGAGCGCCCGGCTGATGGAGACCTGGGCGCACGGGCAGGACGTCGCCGACGCGCTGGGCGTCCGGCGGGTCCCGACGGCCAGGCTGCGGCACGTCGCACGGATCGGGGTGCGGGCGCGGGACTACGCGTACGCGGTACGGGGCCTTCCGGCGCCCGGCGAGGAGTTCCGGGTGGAACTGCTCGCCCCGGACGGCTCCGGCATCTGGGCGTTCGGGCCCGAAGACGCCGGGCAGCGGGTCGCGGGGCCGGCGCTGGACTTCTGCCTGCTGGTCACCCAGCGCGCCCACCGCGCCGACCTGGCCCTGACGGCGACCGGCCCCGACGCCGCGCGCTGGCTGGACATCGCCCAGGCCTTCGCCGGCCCGGCCGGCCCCGGCCGCGCACCCTCGGCGGGCGGGCGTGCTCCTTCGGCCGGCGGGCGGGACGACCGGTGACCGGGCGGCGGCCGCTGCGCATCGGCAACGCCTCCGGCTTCTACGGGGACCGTTTCGACGCGGTGCGCGACATGCTGACGGGCGGCCCGCTGGACGTCCTGACCGGGGACTACCTGGCCGAGCTGACCATGCTGATCCTCGGCCGCGACCGCTTGAAGGACCGGGAACTCGGCTACGCGAAGACCTTCCTGCGCCAGCTGGAGGAGAGCCTGGGCCTCGCGCACGAGCGGGGCGTACGGATCGTCACCAACGCGGGCGGCCTCAACCCGGCCGGACTCGCGGCCGCGATCCGCGAGCTGGCCGCGAAGACGGGCGTCCCCGTGGCGGTGGCGCACGTGGAGGGTGACGACCTGACGCCGTACGCGTCCGCGCGCGGTGATGCGCTCACGGCCAACGCCTACCTCGGCGGCGCGGGGATCGCGGCCTGCCTGCGGGCGGGCGCGGACGTGGTCGTCACCGGCCGGGTCACGGACGCCGCGCTGGTCAGCGGGCCTGCCGCCTGGTGGTTCGACTGGGCGCCGGACGACTTCGACCGGCTGGCGGGGGCGGTGGTGGCGGGACACGTCCTGGAGTGCGGGACGCAGGCCACCGGTGGCAACTACGCCTTCTTCACGCGGCACGACGTGGGCCGCCCCGGGTTCCCGCTCGCGGAGGTCTGCGAGGACGGCTCGTCGGTGATCACGAAGCACCCGGGGACCGGCGGGGCCGTCACTCCCGGCACGGTCACCGCGCAGCTCCTCTACGAGACCCACGGCGCGCGGTACCCCGGCCCCGACGTGACGGCCCGCCTGGACACGGTCCGGCTGGCGCCGGCCGGGCCGGACCGGGTGCGGATCTCGGGGGTCGTGGGGGAACCGCCGCCGGACACCCTCAAGGTGGGGGTGACCCGGGTGGGGGGCTGGCGCAACGAGGTGGTGTTCGTGCTGACCGGCCTGGACATCGAGGAGAAGGCCGGGCTGGTCCGGGAGCAACTCGCGGACGCGCTGCGGGAGGTGGCCGTCGTGGACTGGACGCTGTCCCGCACGGACCACGAGGACGCGCCGACGCAGGAGACGGCGAGCGCACTGCTGCGCCTGGTGGTGCGGGACCCGTCCCCGGACCGGGTGGGACGGTCGCTGACCTCGGCGGCGATCGAGCTGGCGCTGGCGAGTTACCCGGGCTTCCACGTCACGGCCCCGCCGGGCCCGGCGCAGCCGTACGGGGTCTTCACCGCGGAGTCCGTCCCGGCCGCCGAGGTCCCGCACACGGCGGTCCTCCCGGACGGCACCCGCCTCCGCATCCCGGCCGCGCCGGTGAGCGCCGCACCGCAGACCCCACCGGAGCCGCCACCGGAGCCGCCGTCGGAGCCGCCGTCGCAACCGCCCGGGCCTGCGCCCGGGGCCGGGGACGCGGGGGTCACCAGGGCGCCGCTCGGGCGGCTGGCCGGGGCGCGGAGCGGCGACAAGGGCGGGGACGCCAACATCGGCGTCTGGGTCGAGAGCGACGACGCCTGGGCGTGGCTGCGGCGCACGCTGACCACCGAGCTGCTGCGGGAGCTGCTGCCGGAGACCGCGGCCCTGCCCGTCACCCGGCACGTCCTGCCCCACCTGCGCGCCCTCAACTTCACCGTCACCGGCATCCTCGGCGACGGCGTCGCCTCCGCCCACCGCTTCGACCCCCAGGGCAAGGCGCTCGGCGAATGGCTGCGCGCCCGCCACCTCGACATCCCGGACCACCTGTTGTCCGCCCCGGAGGGGACCGGCTCATGACCCGCCTGACCACGACCGTCGACCCGAACGCGCCCGAGCACACCGCGGCCCGCGCCGCCGCCCTGGAGCGCCTCGCCGAACTGGACGCGCAGCACGAGGGCGCCTTGCGCGGGGGCGGCGAGAAGTACACCGCCCGCCACCTCGGCCGCGGCAAGCTCCTGGCCCGCCAACGCGTCGAGCTGCTGCTGGACCCCGACACGCCGTTCCTCGAACTGTCCCCGCTCGCCGCGTGGGGCAGCGACTACCCGGTGGGAGCCTCGATGATCACCGGCATCGGCACCGTCGAGGGCGTCGAGTGCCTGATCACCGCCAACGACCCCACCGTCCGCGGCGGCGCCAGCAACCCCTGGACCCTCAAGAAGGCCCTGCGGGCCCACGAGATCGCCCGGCAGAACCGGCTGCCCTGCGTCAGCCTCGTGGAGTCCGGCGGCGCGGACCTGCCCTCGCAGAAGGAGATCTTCATCCCGGGCGGCGCCGTCTTCCGGGACATCACCCGGCTGTCGGCCGACGGCATCCCCACGGTCGCCGTCGTCTTCGGCAACTCCACCGCCGGAGGCGCGTACATCCCCGGGATGTCCGACCACACCGTCATGATCAAGGACCGTTCGAAGGTGTTCCTCGGCGGTCCGCCCCTGGTCAAGATGGCGACCGGCGAGGAGAGCGACGACGAGTCCCTCGGCGGGGCCGACATGCACGCGCGGACCTCCGGTCTCGCCGACCACTACGCCCTCGACGAGTACGACGCCATCCGCCAGGCCCGCCGGATCGTCGCCCGGCTCAACCACCGCAAGCCGTACCAGGATCCGCCGGCCGCACCCGAGCCGCTGTACGACCCCGAGGAACTCCTCGGCATCGTCCCCGAGGACCTGAGGACGCCCTTCGACCCGCGCGAGGTCATCGCCAGGATCGTCGACGCCTCCGACTTCGACGAGTTCAAGCCCCTCTACGGCACCAGCCTGGTCACCGGCTGGGCCGGCCTGCACGGCCATCCCGTCGGCATCCTCGCCAACGCCCAAGGCGTGCTGTTCAGCGCCGAGTCGCAGAAGGCCGCCCAGTTCATCCAGCTCGCCAACCAGCGTGACATCCCGCTGCTGTTCCTCCACAACACCACCGGCTACATGGTCGGCAAGGAGTACGAACAGGGCGGCATCGTCAAGCACGGCTCGATGATGATCAACGCCGTCTCCAACTCCCGCGTCCCGCACCTGTCCGTCCTCATCGGAGCCAGCTACGGCGCCGGCCACTACGGCATGTGCGGCCGGGCCTACGAGCCGCGGTTCCTCTTCGCCTGGCCCAGCGCCAAGTCCGCCGTCATGGGGCCCGCGCAGCTGGCCGGTGTGCTGTCGATCGTCGCCCGGCAGTCCGCCGCCGCGAAGGGCCGGCCCTACGACGAGGAGGCCGACGCCGGGATGCGCGCCTACGTGGAGGCGCAGATCGAGTCGGAGTCCCTGCCGATGTTCCTGTCCGGGCGGCTGTACGACGACGGGGTCATCGACCCGCGCGACACCCGTACCGTCCTCGGCCTGTGCCTGTCGGCCGTCCACAACGCCCCCGTCGAGGGCGCCCGTGGCGGCTTCGGCGTCTTCCGGATGTGAGCCCGCAGATGACCATCACCTCGCTGCTCGTCGCCAACCGCGGCGAGATCGCCGTACGGATCTTCCGGACCGCCCGTGACCTGGGCCTGGCCACCGTCGCCGTGCACTCCGATGCCGACGCCGACGCCCTGCACGTGCGCCGCGCCGACGCGGCCGTACGGCTGCCCGGCACCGCGCCCGCCGACACCTACCTGCGCGCCGACCTGCTCGTGGGGGCCGCCCTCGCGGCGGGAGCCGACGCCGTGCACCCCGGCTACGGGTTCCTCTCCGAGAACGCCGGCTTCGCGCGTGCCGTGCGCGAGGCCGGGCTGACCTGGATCGGCCCGCCGCCCGAGGCCATCGAGGCCATGGCCTCCAAGACCCGGGCCAAGGAGCTCGTGCGCGCGGCCGGCGTGCCGCTCCTGGACCCCGTCGACCCGGCCGGGGTCACCGCCGCCGACCTGCCCCTGCTGCTCAAGGCCGCGGCGGGCGGCGGCGGCCGCGGGATGCGCGTCGTACGGGACCTCGACCGCCTCAAGGAGGAGCTGGAGGCCGCCCGGGCGGAGGCCCGCTCCGCCTTCGGCGACGACGAGGTGTTCGCCGAGCCGTACGTCGAACGGGGCCGCCACGTGGAGGTGCAGGTACTGGCCGACGCCCACGGCACCGTCTGGGCGCTCGGCACCCGCGACTGCTCGCTCCAGCGGCGCCACCAGAAGGTGATCGAGGAGGCCCCCGCACCCGGCCTGCCGGGACCGTTGCGCGAGCGCCTCCACCAGGCCGCCGTGGCCGCCGCCCGGGCCGTCTCCTACGAGGGCGCCGGTACCGTCGAGTTCCTCGTGACCGCCGACGGCCGCCCGTACTTCCTGGAGATGAACACCCGCCTCCAGGTGGAACACCCCGTCACCGAAGCCGTCTTCGGCCTCGACCTCGTCGCCCTCCAGCTGCGGATCGCCGAGGGTGCGGCGCTGCCGCCGGCGCCCCCCGAGCCCGCCGGGCACGCGGTCGTGGCCCGCCTGTACGCGGAGGATCCCGCCCGGGACTGGCGCCCGCAGACCGGGGTGCTCCACACCCTCGCCGTGCCCGGCGCGGTGCGCGTGGACACCGGCTTCGCGGACGGGGACGGCGTCGGCGTGCACTACGACCCGATGCTGGCCAAGGTCGTCGCCCACGCCCCGACCCGGGCCGAGGCCGTCCGCCGTCTCGCCCATGCCCTCGCCGGAGCGCGGATCCACGGCGTGACGACCAACCGGGACCTCCTCGTACGGTCCCTGCGGCACCCGGAGTTCACCGCCGGGCAGCTCGACACCGGGTTCTACGAGCGCCACCTCGCCGCGCTCACCGAACCCGCCCCGGACGCGGAGCGGGCCGCGTCCCTGGCCGCGCTCGCCGCGGCCCTCTCCGACGCCGCGCCGGGACCGGAGGCCGGGCTCGCGACCCGGCTGGGCGGCTGGCGCAACCTGCGCTCGCAGCCGCAGGTACGGCGCTACGCCGTGGCCGGCGCCGAATACGAGGTTGCCTACCACCCGGCGCGCAGCGGGCCCCCGCAGCCCGTCGACCACCCCGGTGTCCGGGTCCTGGCCGCTGAGCCGGGACTGGTCACCCTCGAAGTGGACGGCGTCCGGCGGGTGTTCCACGTGAAACACAAATCGAACAAGGGGGGTGTCGGCCCGGCGGAGGTCTACGTGGACTGCGCGCCGGGTGCCCACACCCTGACCCGGCTGCCCCGGTTCGCGGACCCCGAGGACCGCACCGAACCCGGCTCCCTGCTCGCTCCGATGCCCGGCACCGTCGTGCGCGTCGCCGAGGGCCTCGCCCCCGGCTGCGCCGTCACCGCCGGACAGCCCCTGCTCTGGCTGGAGGCGATGAAGATGGAACACCGCATCGTCGCGCCCGCCTCCGGCACGCTCACCGCGCTCCACGCCGCAACCGGCCACCAGGTCGAATTCGGCGCCCTGCTCGCCGTAGTCCAGGAGGAAACGCCCGCATGAGCAACTCCGTTGTGGAATCCGAAGAGCACCAGGTACTGCGCGCGGCCGTCGCCGCCCTCGGGCAGCGCTACGGCCGCGAGTACCTCGCCCGCACGGCCCGCGAAGGCCGTCACCCCGAGGAGCTGTGGGCCGATGCCGCGAAGCTCGGCTACCTCGGCGTCAACCTGCCCGAGGAGTACGGCGGCGGGGGCGGTGGCATCACCGAACTCTCGATCGTCCTCGAAGAGCTGGGCGCCGCCGGATGTCCGCTGCTGATGATGGTCGTCTCGCCCGCCATCTGCGGCACCGTGATCTCCCGCTTCGGCACCGAGGCGCAGAAGCGGGCGTGGCTGCCCGGCCTGGCCGACGGCAGTCGCACGATGGCCTTCGGCATCACCGAACCCGACGCCGGGTCCAACTCGCACCGCATCACCACCACCGCCCGGCGGGACGGTGACTCATGGGTGCTGAGCGGGCGGAAGGTGTTCATCTCGGGCGTGGACATCGCGGACGCCACCTTGATCGTCGGCCGCACCGAGGACGCCGCGTCGGGGCGGCTCAAGCCCTGCCTGTTCATCGTGCCGCGTGATGCGCCCGGGTTCTCCCGCTCGGTCATCGACATGGAACTCCAGGCAGCGGAGAAGCAGTTCGAGCTGGTTCTGGACGAGGTCCGGCTGCCCGCCGACGCGCTGGTCGGCGAGGAGGACGCCGGGCTGCTCCAGCTGTTCGCCGGGCTCAACCCCGAGCGGATCATGACCGCCGCCTTCGCCCTCGGCATGGGCCGGTACGCGCTGGCCAAGGCCGTGGACTACGCGAAGACCCGCCAGGTGTGGAAGGAGCCCGTCGGCGCCCACCAGGCCATCGCCCACCCGCTGGCCCAGTCCCACATCGAACTGGAACTGGCCCGCCTGATGATGCGCAAGGCCGCGCTGCTGTACGACGCGGGCGACGACATGGGCGCGGGCGAGGCCGCCAACATGGCCAAGTACGCCGCCGCCGAGGCCTGCGTCCGGGCGGTGGACCAGTCGGTCCACACCCTCGGCGGCAACGGCCTCACCCGCGAGTACGGCCTGGCCTCCCTCATCACCGCGTCCCGCGTGGCCCGCATCGCCCCGGTCAGCCGGGAGATGATCCTCAACTTCGTCTCCCACCAGACCCTGGGCCTCCCCAAGTCCTACTAGCGCCCGTCCGGACCGGGCCTGACCCCGGACAGGGCCTCGCCCCGGACAGGGCCGGACCGGGCCTCGCCCCGGACGGGGCCCGGGCGGGGCCTCGGCCGGGCAGGCCGACCCGCCCGCCGAGGCCGCGCCCGACCACCCGCCGGGGGTGCCGCCCCGCAGGGGGGCTTCGGCCGGGCGGACCCGGGGCGCATACCCTCCCCACCGGGGAGGTTCCCCGACCTGCGCAGAGCTCCGGAGGAGACATGGCCCCACTCGTGCACGCCGCCCAGGCGGCCGGCATCACCACGCTGACCCTCGACTCCCCGGCCAACCGCAACGCACTCTCCGCAGCCCTCGTCGGCGAGCTGCGCGCGGCCCTCGCCGGGGCCGGTGCGGATCCGGCGGCCCGGGCCGTCGTGCTCACCCACACCGGCACCACCTTCTGCTCCGGCGCCGATCTCAAGTCCCCCTGCGCCCCGGCCGACTTCCTGGCCCTGCTGCGGGAGATCGCGGAGCTCCCCACGCCCGTCGTGGCCCGCGTCACCGGACACGTACGGGCCGGCGGCCTCGGGCTGCTCGGCGCCTGCGACATCGCCGCCGCCGGGCCGCAGTCCACGTACGCCTTCACCGAGACCCACCTGGGCGTCGTACCGGCCGTCATCTCCGCACCGCTGCTGCCCCGCCTGGACCCCCGCGCGGCGGCCCGGTACTTCCTGACCGCCGAGGCCTTCGGCGCCGCGGAGGCAGCCCGGATCGGCCTGCTCACCCTGCACGGCGAGGACGTCGACGAGGTGCTCGCCCCCGTCCTCGCGGGCCTGCGCAAAGCCGGCCCCCAGGCCCTCGCCGCGACGAAACGGCTGCTGACCGCGCCGGTCCGGGCCGCGCTCGCCGGGGACGGCGCCGCCCTGACCGAGCTGTCGGCCCGCCACTTCGCCTCCGAAGAGGCCCGCGAGGGCATCACCGCCCGCTTCGAGCGCCGGGACCCGTCATGGGCACGGTGACCGGCGCCGGGACGACGACCGCCGGACCCAAGCAGGCCCGCAGCCGCGTGACCCGCCGCCACCTCCTGGAGGCCGCCGTCTCCTGCCTGGCCGAACACGGCTGGGCCGGTTCCACCGTCGCCGTCGTCGCCGAACGGGCCGGGGTCTCGCGCGGCGCGGCCCAGCACCACTTCCCGACCCGCGAGAAGCTGTTCACGGCCGCCGTGGAGCACGTCGCCGAGGAACGCTCCACCGCCCTGCGCGAGCTGTTCCACGCGGGCCCGGCCCCGCGCGCGGCCGTGGTCGAGGCCCTGGTCGACCTGTACACCGGAACCCTCTTCCGGGCCGCCCTCCAGCTGTGGGTCGCCGCCTCCAACGAGGAGCAGCTGCGCCCGCACGTCAGTGGGCTCGAAGCCCGTGTGGGCCGCGAGACCCACCGCATCGCCGTCGAACTGCTCGGCGCGGACGAGTCGGTGCCGGGCGTGCGGGAGACCGTGCAGGGCCTCCTCGACATGGCCCGCGGCCTGGGCCTGGCCAACGTCCTGTCCGACGACACGGCCCGCCGGGCCCGCGTCGTCACCCAATGGGCCCGCATCCTGGACGCCGCGCTCGGAGCCTGAGCACCCGGACGACCCCGGGCACCCTGCGCACACCGCGGGCGCCGCCCCCCGTCCGGGGTGCGGCGCCCCGGCGCAGCGGGCGGCGGATCAGGCCGTCTCGGCGATGTCCGCGTACCCCTGGATGTCGCGCGGGTCCCGCCGGCTCGGGCCGATGTAGCGGGCCGACGGGCGGACCAGGCGGCCCGTGCGCTTCTGCTCCAGGATGTGCGCCGACCAGCCCGCCGTGCGGGCGCAGGTGAACATCGAGGTGAACATGTGCGCCGGGACCTCCGCGAAGTCCAGCATGATCGCCGCCCAGAACTCCACGTTCGTCGCGAGCACCCGGTCGGGACGGCGCGCGTGCAGTTCCTCCAGCGCCGCCTTCTCCAGCGCGGCGGCGACCTCGTAGCGCGGCGCGTCCAACTCCTTGGCGGTGCGCCGCAGCACGCGGGCACGCGGGTCCTCGGCCCGGTAGACCCGGTGTCCGAAGCCCATCAGCCGCTCGCCCTTGTCCAGGGCCTTCTTCACGTAGGCCACGGCGTCGCCGGTGCGCTCGATCTCCTCGATCATGCCGAGGACCCGGGACGGCGCCCCGCCGTGCAGCGGCCCGGACATCGCCCCGACGGCGCCCGAGAGCGCCGCCGCCACGTCGGCGCCGGTGGAGGCGATCACCCGAGCGGTGAAGGTGGAGGCGTTCATGCCGTGCTCGGCGGCGGAGGTCCAGTACGCGTCGACGGCCTTGACGTGCCGGGGGTCCGGCTCGCCCCGCCAGCGGATCATGAACCGCTCGACGACGGACTCGGCCTTGTCGATCTCCTTCTGCGGCACCATCGGCAGTCCCTGGCCGCGGGCCGACTGGGCGACGTAGGACAGCGCCATCACGGCCGCCCGCGCCAGGTCGTCCCGCGCCGTCCGCTCGTCGATGTCGAGGAGCGGTTTCAGACCCCACACGGGGGCCAGCATCGCCAGCGCGGACTGCACGTCGACCCGGATGTCACCGGAGTGCACCGGGATCGGGAAGGGCTCGGCGGCCGGCAGACCGGGGTTGAAGGCACCGTCGACCAGCAGGCCCCACACGTTCCCGAAGGAGACGTGGCCGACCAGGTCTTCGATGTCCACCCCCCGGTAGCGGAGGGACCCGCCCTCCTTGTCGGGCTCGGCGATCTCCGTCTCGAACGCGACGACCCCTTCGAGCCCGGGTACGAAGTCGGACATCAGGCGGCTCCTCAGATAGTGCGAACACGCGCGGCTCCCGGCGTGATTCGCGGTCCGGCGCGGTCATCCCCGTTGATGCCCGGCACGGCCGATGGTCATCCGTGCGGGGACCCTCGGACCGGCCCCAAGATTTTGTCCGTTCCGCATGGCCTGCGGAAGCGTGACATACGGCACACCCCTGGCGGTCGCACTGCGGCAGGATGGCCCGCGTGACCCACCAGGACCTTGATCCCGCCACCATGCGCAAGCACTATCGCTCCGAGATCGTCGACGAGGAGAGCCTCGCCGGGGACCCGATGCAGCAGTTCGCGCTGTGGTTCCGGCAGACCGCCGCGTCGCACCTCTTCGAACCCAACGCGATGGTCGTCTCGACCGCGACCGCCGACGGGCGGCCCAGCTCCCGCACGGTGCTGCTCAAGCAGTTCGACGAGCGGGGCTTCGTCTTCTTCACCAACTACGCCTCCCGCAAGGGGGTCGAGATCGCCGAGAACCCGTACGTGTCGCTGCTGTTCCCCTGGCACCCGATCGCCCGCCAGGTCATCGTGACGGGTACGGCCGCCCGGATCGGCCGCGACGAGACCGCCGCGTACTTCCGTTCGCGCCCGCACGGCTCGCAGCTGGGGGCCTGGGCGAGTGCGCAGTCCCAGGTGATCGGCTCCCGGGCGGAGCTGGACCGGCGCTACGCGGAGCTGGCGGAGCGCTACCCGGAGGGCGAGCAGGTGCCGGTGCCGCCGGAGTGGGGAGGCCTGCGGGTGGTGCCCGAGGCGGTGGAGTTCTGGCAGGGCCACGAGAACCGGCTGCACGACCGGCTGCGCTACGTCCGCGAGGGCGGGCAGTGGCGGGTCGAGCGGCTCTGCCCGTAGCGGTCCCGCAGGAGGGACGGCCGGGAGGCCGGACATCCGGGGAGTCCGGGAGGCCCGGAGAGCGCAGGGCGCGCGGGGAGCCCCGGAAATGCAGACGACCCGCGGGCTCGGGATCCTCTCCTGCAGTGAGAGGAGCCGGCCGGACGTACCGGCGAGCCCGCGGGTCGGGTGACTGCTTGGGATTGGCGCCTGGCGTTCCCGCCGGGCACCGCACTGGGTGCGTGCGACGACGGGCGCTTTAGCCCGCAGCCACCTCACGCGTCCGGTTTCCGTACATTTCGGGAACCACCTCCCTTCTCGTGTACGGCAGAGCCTACGAGCCCGTCCCGAGTCGCTCAAGGCATTTACGGCCCCGACTTCGCCCGGGCGGCCGGAGGGGAAAAAACGGGACGATTCGGGGAAGGGGGTGTGGGCTGCGTCACGTTCCAGTTCAATGATCTGACGTGCCGCATACGCGAACACCTGCAGGGGGTGCCAGGTGAGTGTTTCCGGACGTAACGAGACCGCCGACGATCTGCTCGCAGCGCTGCTGGACGGGATGGACGCCGCCCTGTGCGCGTTCGACGCCGACGGCGTGATCACCCACTGGAACCGCGAAGCCGAGCGGATCCTCGGCTGGACCGCCGCCGAGGCCGTCGGCCGGCGCGGGTTCGCCGGCTGGGCGGTGCGCGCGGCCGACGCGCACGACGTGGAGGACCGGCTGATGTCCGCCCAGGACTCGCCCGGCCGGCACGTGCACGAGTTCGCGCTGCTGACCAAGGACGGCGGCCGGGTCCTCGTACGGACCCAGTCCGCCGGGGTGCCTGGCGCGGACGGCAAGCCCGCCGGCGTCTACTGCGCGTTCAGCGAGGTGCACGCGCAGATCGACCTGGAGCGGTCCATCGCCCTGAGCGAGGCGCTGCTGGAGGACGCCTCCTGGGGGGTCGTCCTGGTCGACGTCGACTTACGCCCGGCCGTGGTGAACCTGCACGCCGCCCGCGCCTTCGGGTCCGGGCGCACCGCCCTGCTGGGGCGACCGCTCGGGGAGCTGCTGGCGCAGGGCGTGGAGGAACTGGAGGGCGCGCTCCAGCACGTGCTGGCGGAGGGGGTCCCGCCCGCGCCGCTGGAGCTGTGGGTCTCGGTCCGTACGCCGGAAGGGGTGCGGAGGCGGTGCTGGCGCTCGGGGTTCCTGCGGCTGGCCTCGCCGCTGGCGGAGCTGCCGGTGCCGCTCGGGGTCGGCTGGCTGTTCCAGGACGTCACCGAGGCCAGGCAGGCCGAGCTGGACACCGGGCAGCTGCGGTTCCGGTCCAACCAGCTCTACCGGGCGGGGCGGGCCGCCGCCGAGTGCGAGGACCCGGCGGAGGCAGCCGCCGTACGGCTGGACTTCGCCCTGGCCGGTTTCGCGGAGCACGCGCTGGTGGACGTCCTGGACGTTCCCGACGTCCTCGACGGCCCGGCGGACCCGCGCACCGACCCGGCCGTGCCCGGACGCCGCAGACGGCTCGTCCGCTCGGCGGTGTCGCCGTCGGGGCAGACCCTGCTGCTGCCGGAGCCGGGCGCGATCCCGGTCCGGTACGCGGGCATGCACCCGGCCTTGCAGGCCCTGGACCGGATCGGCCCGGTGCGGGCCAGCGTCCCGGCGGGGGAGCCGCCCGAGGCGTGGGCGCGGGCCCGGCACTGGCCCCCGGACGCGGCGCACGCCCTGTGCACGGTGCTGCGCAGCCGGGGCCGGACCCTGGGCGCGCTGACGTTCCTGCGGGGCGCCTCGCGCCCGGCGTTCGAGCGCGCGGACGCCCTGTACGCGGAGGAGGTGGCGGCCCGGGTCGCGGCGGACCTGGACCTGGCCCGCCACACGACGGGCCGCCCGGCGGACCTCTGAGCCGGGGGCGGCGCCGGCCGGGGCCTTCGCCCGTCCGGCCGGGCCGTCCCCCGCGGACCTCGGCGGCCCGCGCCGCACGGACAGCCCTCAGTGGCGGAAGAAGATCCGGTCGCCGTACTCCTGCATGACGCGGCCGTTCCACTCGTGGCCGCCGTCGACGTTGCCCGAGCGCAGCAGCGGCGGCTGCAGCCCGCGCGTGGCCAGTTCGCCGGCCGCCGCCGCCATCACGGCCTGCATGATCGCGCAGGTCACGACGGTGGAGGCGGGTGCGAAGGGCGCGTCGATGCCGTCGAGGCTCAGCTCGGCGTCGCCGACCGCGATCTTGCTGTCGAGGACGATGTCGCAGTGGTCCTTGAGGAAGGTGCCCGACGCGTGCCGCGACCGGGTCCCGGTCGCGTACGCCACGGAGGTCACGCCGATCACCGTGAGGCCGATGGCGCGGGCGTTCACGGCCATCTCGACCGGCAGGGCGTTGCGCCCCGAAAGGGAAATGATCACGAGGACGTCGCCCTCGGCGGCCGGGCTGCTGTCCAGAACGGCCGCGGCGAGGCCGTCGACGCGCTCCAGGGCGCTTCCGAGGGTGGCCGGCATGACGTCGATGCCCGCGGTGCCGGGCACGGCGAGGAAGTTCATCAGGGCCAGCCCGCCGGCCCGGTAGACCACGTCCTGGGCGGGCAGCGAGGAGTGCCCGGCGCCGAAGGCGAAGAGCCGCTTGCCGCCGGCGACGGCGTCGGCGATGGCCGCCCCCGCCGCGCCGATCGGCCCGGCTTCCTCGTCCCGCACCCGCTCCAGCAGGCCGATGGCGGCGTCGAAGAACTGCCCGGCCAGCTTGCTCTCGCTCATACGCCGAAGGCCCTTCCAGGGGTGGGGTGCGGGTGGGTTGCGCCGGTGTCCGCCGCGGTGTCCGCCGCTCACCGTGCGGTCTGGACCAAGGGCGTGTCAATACGAACGTCAATCCGGGGGGCGCGGAGCCCGTGGGCGTGGGAGGGGCCCGGGCGGACGTCCCGTACCGGCCTTGACGTTCGGCACGGGACGGTTGTCGGCCCGATGCGTCAGAATTGGGGGCAGGGCCAGCGCACGCAATCCGAGGGGCACGAATGTCCGGACTGATCGACACGACGGAGATGTACCTCCGCACCATCCTCGAACTGGAAGAGGAAGGCGTGGTCCCCATGCGAGCCCGGATCGCCGAGCGGCTCGATCAGAGCGGCCCGACGGTGAGCCAGACGGTCGCCCGGATGGAGCGCGACGGCCTGGTGGCCGTCGCCAGCGACCGGCACCTGGAGCTGACGGAGGAGGGGCGGCGGCTGGCGACGCGCGTGATGCGCAAGCACCGGCTGGCCGAGTGCCTGCTCGTCGACGTCATCGGGCTGGAGTGGGAGCAGGTGCACGCCGAGGCCTGCCGCTGGGAGCACGTGATGAGCGAGGCGGTGGAGCGGCGGGTGCTGGAGCTGCTGCGCCACCCGACGGAGTCGCCGTACGGGAACCCGATCCCGGGGCTGGAGGAGCTGGGCGAGAAGGCCGAGGCGGACCCGTTCCTGGAGGCCGGCATGGTCAGCCTCTCGGAGCTGGACCCGGGCGCCGAGGGCAAGACCGTGGTGGTGCGCCGGATCGGCGAGCCGATCCAGACCGACGCCCAGCTGATGTACACGCTGCGGCGGGCCGGGGTGCAGCCCGGGTCGGTGGTCAGCGTGACGGAGTCCCCGGGCGGGGTGCTGGTCGGCAGCGGCGGCGAGGCCGCGGAGCTGGGGGCGGAGATCGCCTCGCACGTGTTCGTCGCGAAGCGCTGACGGCGCGGCGGGTGACGCAAGCGGTCCCGGCGCCTTGCGGCGCCGGGACCGATCCTCCCCTGACTGACCTGGAGCCCCGAGCTCTCAAGGTCATCCCCTTCGGACCGTCTTCCCCGAGCGGCCCGCCTCCCTGCTGAAAGGATCTCCATCGGCAGCGGCGGCCAATCCTTGAGCAAGGTCACTCGAAAGAGCGGTGTTGTCGGCGAGAGCGCCATTTTCGAATACGGGTTCGATACCCTGACGGGGATCGAAGGGGGTGCATCTGCGGTGGTACAGCGCATCGATGTCACAGGGGCCGACGGCGTACGCCTGGCCGCCTGGGAGTTCCTCGCACCGGGCCGCGGGACCCGTGGCGAACCCCGTACGCCCGAGGAACCCGAGCGGCCCTCGGTCCTGTTACTCCACGGCCTGATGGGCCGCGCCCTGCACTGGGCCGGAACCGCCCGCTGGCTCGCCGAGGACCGCCGGGTCGTGGCACTGGACCAGCGCGGGCACGGTCAGAGCGGCCGTCCGCCGACCGGCTCCCCGTCTCCCGCCGCATTCGGGCGCGAAGCCTTCGTCGCCGATGCCGAGGCCGCCGTCGAACAGCTCGGCCTCGCCCCCGTCACCCTGATCGGCCATTCCATGGGCGCCCTCACCGCCTGGCAGCTCGCGGCCCGCCGCCCGGAGCTGGTGGAGGCCCTGGTCATCTGCGACATGCGGGCCTCCGCGCTCGGCGAGGCCTCGCAGCGGGAGTGGGAGGACTGGTTCCACCGCTGGCCGCTGCCCTTCCCCACCCAGGACGCGGCCCGCCGCTGGTTCGGCGAGGACGACCCCCGGGTGGACCGCCCCGACCCCGGCCGCGGCGCGTTCTTCGCCGAGGTCATGCACCAGGCCGAGGACGGCTGGCGCCCCCTCTTCTCCCGCCGCCAGATGCTGACGGCCCGTGAGACGTGGGTCCACGACGCGCACTGGGAGGAGCTGGCCCAGGTCCGCTGCCCCACGCTGGTCGTGCGCGGGCTCGACGGCGAACTGGGCCGCGCCGAAGCCCAGGAGATGGTCCGCGTCCTGCCTGCCGGCCGGTACGCGGAGATCCCCGATGCCGGCCACTACCTGCACTACGACCAGCCGGCCGCCTGGCGGGCGGTCCTGGAGCCCTTCCTCGACGGCGTCAGGGCCGCTTCCTGACAAACTCGCAGAAACCACCAGCGGTTCGCGCGCGCCGGCACCGAGGATGCGGGGAGGTGGCTCCCGCGGGCGGGGCGTGGTGGAGAGGGATGCGAGACGTGGACGAACATGAACTGCTGGCCGACCGGTTCGAGGAGCACCGCGCGCACCTCAAAGCCGTGGCCTACCGGATGCTGGGCTCCCTCGGCGAGGCGGAGGACGCCGTGCAGGAGGCCTGGCTGCGGCTCGGCCGCAGTGACGTCGGCGCGGTGGAGAACCTCGGCGGGTGGCTGACGACCGTGGTGTCGCGGCTGTGCCTGGACACCCTGCGCTCACGTGCGGCCCGGCGCGAGGATCCGCTGGAGAGCAGCTTCATGCCGGATCCCGTCGTCAGCCGTGAGGCGGTGACCGATCCCGAGCAGCAGGCGATGCTGGCCGACTCGGTGGGGCTGGCGCTGATGGTGGTGCTGGAGTCGCTCTCGCCGGCCGAGCGGCTCTCGTTCGTGCTGCACGACATGTTCGCCGTGCCCTTCGACGAGATCGCCCCGATGCTGGAGAAGTCGCCCGTGGCCGTACGGCAGTTGGCGAGCCGTGCGCGCCGCCGGGTGCAGGGCCGGGCCGCCGTCCCGGACCCCGACCTCGGCGCACAGCGCCGGGTGGTCGACGCGTTCTTCGCCGCGGCCCGCGAAGGCGACTTCGAGGCGCTCGTCGCGGTGCTGCACCCCGACATCGTCCTGCGCTCCGACGGCGGCGCGGCACGCCCCGGCCGCATGGTCGTCGTCAACGGCGCCCGGACCGTGGCCGGGCAGGCGCTCCTGTTCAGCGGCCTGTCGCCGTTCGTCCGCCCGGCGCTGATCAACGGCGCCGCGGGCGTGGTCGTCTCCGAGAACGGGCGTCCACTGTCGGTCATGGCCTTCACCGTCACCGACGGCCTGATCGTCAGCATCGACTCCCTCGGCGACCCCGACCGCCTCGCCTCGCTCGACCTGGCCGGCATCGAGACCGAGTCCTAGGCGCTCAGGCCCCAGGGGGCTCAGTCCGCCATGTGGGGCAGCCAGCCGCGCTGGACCGCCCGTACGCCGAACTCGAAGCGGCTGCGGGCGTTCAGCCGGTCCATCAGGTCCGTGGCCAGCCGACGGGCGGTGCGCGAGGAGACCGCCAGCCGCTTGGCGATCGCCTCGTCCGTCAGGCCTTGGGCCAGCAGCCGGATGACGGTGGTCTCCTGCGGGCTGAGGCCGCCCTCGTCACGGGCCGTCCCGGCCGTCCCCAGCGGGCGCGCGGCACCCCAGACGTTGTCGAAGAGCGCGCAGAGCGCCATCAGCGTGCCCTCCCCGGTCAGCACCACCGCGCCCGCCGCGCTGTCCTCGCTGCTGACCGGGATGACGGCGGTCGACTTATCGAAGATCATCAGCCGGGTGGGCAGCTCCGGAGCGGTCCGCACCTCGCCGCCGAGTTCCCCCAGCCAGGTCGCGTAGGCCACCGTCGTCTGACTGTTGCGGACGCTGTCGAGGAAGAGCGAGCGCATCCGCACACCCCGGCCGAGCAGCGCCTGGTCATTGGGTTTCGACGCTTCCAGACTCTCCGCACGGTGCCCGCCGCCCGGTGCGAACGTCATCAGGTCGGTGCGGGCCTCGTGCGCCAGGCCCGCGATCCGGTCACGGATGGCGTCCAGGCCCAGCAGCTGCTCCACACCCGGGCTGGACGAGGCCGGCGTCAGGTCGGCGAACTCGGCGATGAGTTGCGTGGCCGCGGCCCGTGAGGCCTCGATCCGCAGCTGCTGGGCGGCGAGTTCCGCCTGCTGGCGCGCCATGAGGAGCTCCATGCCGACCTCGGGCGACACCGCGCGCAGCTGACCCTGCCGCTCGTAGGACGGACGGACCAGCGCCAGTTCGCTGAGGAGGTCCAGGCTGCGCCGGACGTCCCCTTCGGGTGCGCCGAGGCGGTCGGCGAGGGTGGCAACGCCCTCCGCCGGGTGAGCGAGCATGGTGCGGTAGACGGCCTCTGACGTGGCGTCGAGGCCGAGAGTGGCGAGCACAGCGGTTCCCCCCGTGTGAGCCCTTTTTCGAACAAGGTGACTGCATCGTCGCACGTCGTCACCGATGGGCAAAGCGCGTGGACGGTTCCGGCCAGGGCCCCAACAGTCCAGGTCAGAGCCCTGTGGCCGCTCCGCGGGGTTCGGCAGAGTGGCGCGCATGTACCTCATCCACGTGGGCCTGCGCGCCCCGTCGGCGGAAGCTGCCCTTCCGCCACAAGCAGCCGATCTCGTGCGCGCCCAGGCGCCCGCCCACATCCCGGTGGAGCACGTCTCCGCCCACCCGCACGCGCAGCCGTCCCCCGTCCTCGGGGTCTACCTCCTCGCGGACGGCCTGGAGGAGGCGGAACACCGCGCGGAGGCGCTGTGCCGCCGTGCGACGAGGGCGGTCCCCGAGCTGAGCGGATGGTCGGTCGGCCGGGTCGGCGCGCCCTTGGTGACGGCGTACTACGAGCGGCTCCTGGAGGCCGCTTCCGGCCTTGCTGGCCGGATTGGTCCAGGGCCGTTTCCGTCCACCTGAAAGCCCTTCCATAGCCCCTGACCTGCGACGAAAGTAGTGATCGCCAGCAGGGAACAGCACACGGACCCGGCAGGCGAGACCGGAAGAGACGTCACCGCGGGACGCGAATCCGGACACCGAAACCGCTTCGCCCCAGCTCTCGCAAAAGGACCTCTGCCATGCTTCGCACCCGCTTCGCCCAGGCCGCCGCGGTCACCACCTTCGCCCTCGCCGCCCTCGCCCCGGTAGCGGCCTCCCAGCTGACCGCCGCCCACACCGCCCACACCACCGCCACCACCGTGTGGGAGACGGCCCCGGCCGGCAAGTCCACCACCGTCTGGGAGTAACACCCCTTCCGGGCAGACCGCTTGCGCCACCGCTTGCCCCACCGCTCCACCCGGCGCCCCGTGCCACCCGCCTGACAGCTGCTCCTGCAGGGCAGCCGTCCGCGTGATCACGGCGCGACGCCCCCCCCGACTTCCGGCCTTCGCCAGGCCCCCGCCCGCGGTCACCGCAGCGCCCCCCGACTTCCGGCCTTCACCAGGCCCGCGCCTGCGGCCACCGCAGCGCCCCCACACTTCTCTCACCGCCCCGTCAGGAGCTTCGCCATGTCCCGCGCCCTCAAGGCCACCGCCATCCGCCTCACCTCCGCCTCCGCCCTGGCCGTCACCGTGCTCACCGCGGTCGGTGCCGCCCCCGCCAGCGCCTCGCCGCTGACCGACGGCATCTCGGCCACGGCCCGCGCCGAGAACGGCAACGGGGCCTGCGCCCACGGCGGGTACGTCGGCGGCCCCAACCAGTCCAGCAGCTGCTACGGCGGCACCACCACGGCCCACGCCTGGTGTGCGGACTTCGCCGGCTGGGTCTGGGCCCGCAACGGGGTCACCGGTCTGTCCACCCTGGACGACAGAGCGGCCAGCTTCATGGACTACGGCAAGAAGTACGGGACGATCTCCAGCACGCCGCACGTCGGTGACGCGGTCGTCTACAACTACAACGGCAGCGACTACGCCGACCACGTGGCCCTCGTCACCGCGGTCTCCGGCGGCTCGGTCACCATCACCGGCGGCAACCAGGGCGGCAGGCCCGGCCACGTCAGCACCAACTCCACCTCCTCCTACAGCGTCGGCTCGGCTCCCTGGGGCCAGCGGATCAGCGGCTACGTCTCGCCGGCCGGCAGCAACACCCCCACGCTCCCCAACCCGGCCACCCTGCCCGCCGGAACGCTGGTGAAGTCGCCGAACGGCCCGGACGTCAAGGTCATCATCAACGGTGCGGGCATCCCGGTCGCGGCATCCGACGTCACCCCGGACAAGTACGACCTGAGCAAGATCGTGCTGGTGGACGACACGGCCTTCCGGGCCCTGCCGAGCGCCCCCGCCTCCGGCACCGTGGTCCACGACCTGGCCGGCGGCGCCAACCGCTACGTGATCATCGACGGCACGGCGCTGCTGATCGGAGCCGAGGACTGGACCGCGGCCGGCTACAACACCCGTGCCGACATGGGGGTTCCCACCGCCTGGCTGCAGAACGCCGCGCAGCGGCAGCTGACGACCGGCATCGTGGTGATGGACCAGACCGGCAAGGACCCGAAGCGTTACGTGATGGTCGACGGCGCGGCCCTTTACATCTCGGGCACTGAGTGGACCGCCGACGAGTACAACACGCAGACGCTGATGGGCGTTCCGGGCGAGTGGCTGAAGGCCGCGGCGAAGAAGGTCCCCTCGACCGGCACCGTCCTGATGGACCAGTCGGGCACCGACCCGTCCCGCTACGTGATGCTGAACGGAGCGGCGCTGCACATCTCGGCCGCCGAGTGGACCGCCAACGGATACGACAAGCGTTCCCTGATGGGTGTCCCCGGCGGCTGGCTGGCCTCGACGGTGGCCACCCAGGTCTCCAACGGCACGATCGTGAAGGACGCCTCGGGCGCCGACTCGACGGTCTACGTGATGGCGGGCGGGGTCGCGGTCCCGCTGACCTATGCGGACTTCACGGCCTTCGGCTACGACAAGCGTCCGCTGGAGGGTGCGCCGGGCGAGTGGCTGCGGTCCGCCGCCGCGAAGGCCGCCCCGGCCGACGGCACGATGCTGCTGTCGCCCGACAGCAACACCGTCTGGCAGGTCACCGCCGGCAAGAAGAAGGCGATGACCGCCGACCAGTTCGGCGAGGGCAAGCTCAGCTTCAACGACGTGGTCAGCGTCCCGAGCGCCTTCACGGCGAAGTTCCCCACGGTCTGACCGGGACACGCAAGAGCCCGGCCCGCACTCCCTCGGGAGCGCGGGCCGGGCTCCGGCCGTCAGCCCTTGCTGACCGCCGTCAGGATCTCGGGGATGCGGCGGGCCGCCAGGGGGGCCGCCAGGCGCAGGCCCGCCCAGGCCGCCAGGGCGGCCCATACGATGCCCAGCGGCAGGACCGTCCAGGCGAGGGACTGCTGTTCCGGGGTGGTGGCGAAGTAGACCGTCACCGTGATCACCGGGGCGCAGATCACCGCCGAAGCGAGCATGCCGCCGAAGATGCTCAGCCAGGCGAGCCCGGCCTGGCCCGGCGCCACGTTCTTGAACGCGCCGTCCGTGGGGATCGAGTACGGGAAACGGACCGAGGCCAGCGCGCCCGTGCACAGCATCGCGCCCAGCAGGGCCAGCGCCAGGCCCAGGGCCGCGGGGAAGTAGGACCAGTTGCCGACCAGCCCGGCGGTGACCGCCGTGACCAGGACCGTGTACGGGACGGTGACCAGGGCCAGCGCCCCGGCGCGGGCCCGCATCTCCACGAAGACGTCGCGCGGGCTCGACAGGGTCTGCGCGACCATCCAGAACGCGGAGGTGTCCTGCCCGAACTGGTTGTACATCTGGATGCCGAGCATGCCCGAGCCGAAACAGGCGAGGTAGAGCGAGCCGGTCCCCTGGAGGGCGTTGAACACCGGCACGATCAGGCCCACGGCCAGCGCCGTCACCCAGGCCGACTTCGTCTTCGGGTCGCGCAGCACGTACCGCAGGGTGCGCTGCATCGCGGCGCCCGTGCGGCCGCCGGGCAGCAGGGCCCAGAAGCCCGTGCCGGCCTCGCGGTCCTTGCGCGGCGCGGCGGCCGCGAGGGTCGAACCGTCCGGAGTGACCATCAGCTTGGTCAGGCTGCGCTCCCAGAACCACACGAGCCCGGCCAGGGCGGTGAGCGTGATCACCAGCTGGGCAGCGGCGACCGCGTAGTCGCCCTTGCTCGCTGAGTCCACCATGCCCACCGCCGTCGCGGGCGGCAGCCAGCGGACCACCGCCTCCGCCGGCTCCAGGTGGGCCAGTCCGCCCGGCTGGAACAGGCGCTGACTGGCGAAGTTGGCCACCTGGGCGCCGATCGCGATCAGCAGGCCGCTGAGCAGCGCGAGGTCACGGCCCTTGCGGCTGGACAGCAACCGTACGTTGGCGGTGGCCACGGCCCGCGCCAGGCTCACGTAGAACAGCAGCAGCAGCGGAACGGCGAGGACGGCGAACACCGTCCCGGCCGCGTCCCGCGCGACCGCCACCACCGAGCCGACGGCCAGGCAGAGCGTGAACAGGGGCCCGATGCCGACCAGCGAGGACGCCAGCAGGGCCCGGACGAGCGGACGCGGGCGCAGCGGCAGCATCACCAGCCGGCTCGGGTCGAGAGTCTCGTCACCGCTCGGAAAGAACAGCGGCATGAAGCTCCAGGTCAGCGCCAGGATCGCCGCGAGGATCACGACGACCGTCCCCGCATGCGCGTTGCCGTGCAGCAGGGCCAGCCCCAGCGTGACGAAGAAGCCCACCACCAACGCCAGCGCGAGGGTGCCGAACCAGGCCGCCTTGCGCTTCGAGGAGCCCTTCAGCCCGTTCTTGAGCAGCGACAGCTTGAGACGGACGAAGAGCCGCGTCAGGGAGGGGGCCGGGGCGGCGGTGACGGGTGCCGTCGGGGCGGCCGCGGTGACCGGGGCGCTCATCGGCCGCCGCCCAGCCAGTCCAGGGACTCGCCCGCGGCGCGGTCCTGCGCCCCGACGAGTTCCAGGAACGCGTTCTGGAGGGAGGGCGCGTCACCCCGTACGTCCGCCAGCGGGCCCGCGGCGCGGATGTGGCCGCCGGCCATGACGGCCACCCAGTCGCACAGCGACTCGACGAGCTCCATCACGTGGGAGGAGAACACGACGGTGGCACCGGAGGCGGTGTAACGTTCCAGCACTCCGCGGATCGTCTGCGCGGACACCGGGTCGACACCCTCGAACGGCTCGTCCAGGAAAAGGACTTCCGGGTTGTGGAGCAACGCGGCCGCCAGGCCGATCTTCTTGCGCATGCCGGTCGAGTAGTCCACGACCAGCTTGTGCTGCGAGCCGGCGAGGTCCAGCACGTCCAGCAGCTGCGTCGCCCGCTTGTCCGTCTCCTCGCCCGGCAGACCGCGCAGCCGGCCCATGTAGCCGAGCAGTTCCCGGCCGGAGAGCCGCTCGAAGAGCCGCAGGCCCTCCGGCAGGACGCCGATCCGCGACTTCACCTCGACCGGGTCGGCCCAGACGTCGTGCCCTGCGACGAACACCCGTCCCATGTCGGGGCGCAGCAGTCCGGTCACCATCGACAGCGTGGTCGTCTTGCCCGCGCCGTTCGGTCCGACGAGCCCGATGAACCGGCCCGCCGGGATCTCCAGGTCGATACCGGCCACGGCCACTTGCTCGCCGAACCGCTTCCACAGCCCCTCTATCCGCACGGCGGCGGGCGGCGCGGATCGCACGCCACCCGCTGAGCCGCCCGTCATGCCCGTCGTCGCATCACCCTGGTCCGGCATGCGCCTGCCTCTCGTTCTGATCCCCGTGGTCGTACTTTCCTCACCATATGAGGAGGGAACGAGTCGGCAGCAGTTACTTATGTCATGAACTCAAGACAGCGTGAGTTCGCAGGGCGTGGTTCCCGGAGGACGTGGTTCTCGCAGGGCGCGGGCCCGGAGGTCGTGGGCTCAGGCGCTCTGCCCGGCGCGGGCCGCGGCCGCCTGGCTGCCGCAGGTGTAGGCGAGCGCGTCGATCAGCTCCTCCGTGTCCGGCAGCCACCGGTTCGCCGGAGTGGGCCTGCGCGCCCACTGCACCGGGCCGCGGCCGCCGAGGCGGGTGGGCGGCGCGGCGACGTACTCGCCCTCGCCCCGCGCGATCATGTCGATCGCGGGCGCCGACCAGCCCAGCTTCCGTACGAGGTCCGGCACCTTCGCCCCGGCTCCGGGCAGGACGAAGAACAGCATCCGGTGGTCCGGGGTGAGGGTGACCGGGCCGAGGGTGCGCTGCATCCGCTCCAGTCGGGCCACGGCGTGGATCCCGGCGGCCGACGGCACGTCGATGGCGTCGAAGGTCCGGCCGGTCGGCAGCAGGATGGAGGCGCGCGGCTGCTTCGCCCAGATCCGGCGCACCTGCACCGCGCTGCCGGTGGCCAGCGCCGCCCAGTCCTCCACCGCCGGGTGCGCGCCGGGCGCCGTACAGTCGAGGTCCCCGCAGGAGCACACCTCGCGGCCGTCGCCGGCCTCCAGCCAGGTGCCCGCGAAGACGTCCCAGTGCCGTTCTTCCGCGTACCGCACGGCATGGTCCAGCAGCTGCTCGCCGCGCTGCTTGGGGATGGCTGCGGTCTCCGTGACTCCGATGGTCTCTTCCACGCCCATCACAACTGCCGCACCCACCGGGGGTTACGGGCGTAAACCGGCCCGTGGGCGGAGCATCGATCCTGCAAATGGGGCGCACGGAAGCACGTGCGGGGGCGCGTAGGAGCCCGGAGCGCGGTCCGTGGGTAGCGACACCACGCAGAGACGAAGATTCTCCGCACATCAGGCGGGAAGTGATCATTCCATCGCTCTCCCGCGGCTTCAGGGGGTTTTCATGGCAGCCAGGCCTCTCCTCGCCCGCCAGCCGAACGAACGGCTGCAGGCGCTCATCCAGGAAGCCGGGTGCTCCAATGCCGGGCTCGCCCGGCGCGTGAACATGTGCGGGGCCGAGCACGGCCTCGATCTGCGCTACGACAAGACGTCCGTGGCCCGTTGGCTGCGCGGCCAGCAGCCGCGCGGCCGGGCGCCCGGCATCATCGCCGAGGCGATCGGCCGCAAACTCGGCCGGACCGTCACCATCGACGAGATCGGCATGGCCAACGGCAAGAACCTCGCCTCCGGCGTCGGCCTGCAGTTCTCCCCGACCGTCATCGGCGCCATCGAGCAGGTCAGCGAGCTGTGGCGGAGCGACGTCGGCCGCCGCGACTTCCTCTCCGGCTCCAGCGTGGCCGCCTCCGCCCTCGTCGAACCCAGCCGTGACTGGCTGATCACCGGCGCCGACCCGCAGGTGGCCCGCAACAGCGGCTCGCGCGTCGGGATGCCCGACGTCGAAGCGGTACGGGCCACCACCGAGGCCCTCAAGGAACTCGACCACCGCTTCGGCAGCGGGCACGTGCGCCCGGTGGTGGTGCACTACCTCAACTCCGTGGTGTCGGGGCTGATCGGGGGCTCCTACCGGGAGCCGGTCGGGCGGGCGCTGTTCGCGGCCGTGGCCCGGCTGACGGAACTGGCGGGCTACATGGCGGTGGACACGGGCCAGCCGGGCCTGGCCCAGCGCTACTACATCCAGGCGCTACGGCTGGCCCAGGCGGCCGGTGACCGCGCGTACGGCGGCTACGTCCTGGCCGCGTCCATGAGCCACCTCGCCGCCGAACTCGGCAACCCCAGGGAGATCGCGCAGCTGGCTCGGGCCGCGCAGGAGGGCACGCGCGGGCAGGTCACCCCGAGGGTGGAGGCCATGTTCTACGCCGCCGAGGCGCGCGGGCACGCGCTGCTGGGCGACGCCCGGGCCACGGCGGTGCTGTCGGGGCGGGCGGTGACCGCGCTGGAGCGGGCCGAGCCGGAGGCGGGCGACGACCCGGTGTGGATCCGCCACTTCGACCGGGCCTACCTCGCGGACGAACTGGCCCACTGCCACCGGGACCTCGGCCAGGCCGACGCGGCGGCCAGGCGGGCCGAGGAGGCGCTGCGGGGCCTGCCCGGGACCAAGGCGCGGCGCCGGGCGATCGGTCTGCTGCTGCTGGCGGCGGCGCAGGTCCAGCAGCGGGAGGTGGAGCAGGCGTGCCAGACGGCGTCGAAGGCCGCCGACCTGCTGGACTCCCTGCGGACCCGGCGCGGGGCGGAGTACCTGGAGGACTTCCGGACCCGGCTGGAGCCGTACCGCGAGGAGGCGGCGGTGCGGGAGTTCGTGGCCCGGCTGGAGGTGGCGGCGGCCTGAGGCGGGGGGCGGAGCTCCGGGCGGGACTGACGGGGGCGGCCGGTGACCGGGTAGCGTGGGCCGACGGTTCCGTACGTTGCGGGCAGGTCGGTGAAGGAGTTCCCGGGTGACGGAGAGCGGACAGGGGAGCGGCCAGGGGGCCGCCCCGCAGGCCGGTGCGCCGTGGGGCCGCGACCCGGGGTACGGGTCGCAGGAACCCGGGTCCCGGTCGCAGCCGGACGGCCCTCCCGCGCCCGGTCACGGGGCGCAGCGGGACGGCGCGCAGCAGCCGGAGCACCACCCTGGCGGGTACGGGGCGCAGGAGCCCCGCACGCCGGGCGGCCCGGCCTATGGCTACCCGGCGCAGGCCCCGCCGGGGCACGCGCCCCAGCCGGGGTACGGGTACCCACCGGCGGGGCACGTGGTCGGCCCGGGGTTCGAGGGTCCGGGGGACCCGCACGGCTACGGGTACCCACCGCTGCCCGAGGCGGTGACCCAGTACATCCCGCCCATACCGGGCACACCGGGCCCGGTCGAGGCCGCCACCCAGTACATCGCGCCGGTCCCGGGTCCTCATGAGGCGGCGACGCAGTACATCGCGCCGGTCGTGGACGGGCCCGCCCACCACGAGGCCGCCACCCAGTACATCGCGCCGGTCCCGGGTCCTCATGAGGCGGCGACGCAGTACATCGCGCCGGTGCCGGGCCCTCATGAGGCGGCGACGCAGTACATCGCGCCGGTCGTGGACGGGCCCGCCCACCACGAGGCCGCCACCCAGTACATCGCGCCGGTCCCGGGCCCTCACGAGGCGGCCACCCAGTACATCCCGCCGGTGCCGGCGGCACCCTCCGACTCCGGCGTGCAGGGCTTCGACGGCCTGTTCCGCAGCGACGACACCGTCGGCCACACCCAGCAGCTCCCGCCGGTCCAGGAGCCCGTGCTGCGCCGGGCCCCGCGCCCGCGGGGCCCCGCAGGACCTCCCGCGGGACCCGTACCGCCCCGGCAGCAGTACGCACCCGCGCCGCCCCCGCCGCCTCCCGCGCCACCGCGCAAGGTCTCGGCCGGGGTCATAGCCGCCGCGGTCATCGGCCTCGCCGTGGCCGGGCTCGGCGTCGGCTCGCTGCTCGCCGACGGCGGCGGCAAGGCCGCCAACAGCGACCCCGGCGCGGCGGTCCCCGCCCCGACCGGCTCCACCGAGACCGCGGCCGACGACGCCCAGGTGGACCCGGCCCGCCCGCAGGCCGTCCAGCTCGACAAGGTGCTCGCGGACAGCAACGGCAGCCGGGCGGCGGTGATCAAGGCCGTCGACGACATCAAGAGCTGCCGCAACCTCGACCAGGCGGCCCTGGAGCTGCGGGACGCCGCCCGCCAGCGCGAGGAACTGGTCACCCGGCTCCAGGAATTGAAGATGGACGAGCTCCCGGACCACGTGAAGCTGTCCGCCGCCCTGACCAAGGCCTGGAAGTCCTCGGCGGCCGCCGACCGCGGCTACGCGAGCTGGGCGGACGACGTGGCGCACGACAAGGGCGGGTGCAAGGACGGCAAGGCCAAGTCCACCGACCACGCGGCCGACGGCAACAAGTCCAGCGGTGAGGCGACGCGGGCCAAGGAGTCCGCCGCGACGATGTGGAACTCGATCGCGGCCAAGTACGGCCTCACCCGCCGGGACAAGACCGAGCTGTGACCCCCCGGCGCCCGGGCCCTACGCCGCGCGGGGCGCCGCCTCCAGGGTCGGCGTCATGTCCTGGGACTCCTCGCCCGGCTGCGCGACGAGGCGTCCCTGCTGGACGACCTGGAACGTGACCCGCCCGTTGGAGATGCGCGGGAAACCGGCGACGGCCCGTACGTCCTGGTCCCGCCAGCTGAGTTCGGGGGTGAGGCCGCCGGTCTGGACGCCCGCGGTCTGATTGAGGGCCTTGGCGATCTTGCGCGCGGTCACGTCCTCGTCGGCCTTGAGGCGGCCGACGACCTCGCTCAGCACGGTGTACGCGATCCAGGTGGTCTGCGTTCCGCTGTCGTCGGGGTCCACGGTGTCGTCGCCGAAGGCCTGTTCGGAGATCACCTTGCGCATCGGCCCCCACAGCGGGTCGCCCGACACCGGGTACCAGCTGGTGAGGTACGCGCCCTCGAAGGGGCTCTCCCGGCCGCCGGTGCGGTCGACCAGCGCCTGGCTGACGCTGCCGAGGACGGAGGCGATCTGCGGCTTCTTGTGCTTCTCGTCGGTCCGGCGGAAGGCGTCGAGGAAGGTCTCCGTGCGCTCGCCGAGCACCGCCGTCACGCAGCCGCGGTCCTTGGCGGCGGGACCGGTGGCGTCGGTCAGCGCCTCCCGGGCCTCGGGCGTGTAGTCGGCGCCGTCCTCGGCCGCCCGTATGTCGGCGGCGTCCGCCGCCTTGTTGGCCCGCAGCCCCGCGTTGAGCAGTACGGGCATGGCGTCGCCCGCGAGCGTGTCGGGCCGGACCAGTGCGACTTGGCTGCACGTCTTGGCCAGCTGGTGTCCGGCGCCGGCCAGGAGCACGGGCTGGCCGCCGTTGACGGGGTAGGAGAGGGTGCTCTCGAACTCCTCGGAGGAGACCCCGTACCCGCCGATGAAGGGGATGCCCTCGGCCTCCAGGGGCGCCATGAAGGCGCGGCCGTGCTGGCTGTACGAGCCGACGACCGCGACGGCCTTCTGGGCGATCGCCTCGCGCGCGCAGTCGGCGGCGCCGGTGGGGGTGTTCTTCTCGTTGCAGGTCAGGACGCGCAGCTTGTGGCCCCTGATGCCGCCCCGGGCGTTCACCCAGCGTTCGTACGCCTTCGCCATGCCGGGCATGCCGGGCATGTTGGTCGCCTGCGTTCCGATGGGGGCGAAGGTCATCACGGTGATGGTGTCCCCGGGGCCCCCCGAGCCCCCGGGGACCAGCCCGCATCCGGCGACGAGACACGCACCCATCGCCGTGGCCAGGAAGGTGCGGGAGAAGGAGGTCGTGCGTCGCCGGTCGGTCATGTCCATGCACCATTCCGCCCCCCGGGGAACGCGAGCATGAGGTGTACACAACATTCGGTGACGGGGAGGTGAATTGCGGGGGCCGGGTCGCGCACAGGTGCTTCAAGATCGCGCCACGGGGGAACGTACGATCGAAAGCGTGACATTCGCCCAAGGTTCGAAGAACTCTTCCCGCCGCGGCGGCCGCTCCTCCACCATGGGCGGCATGCCCCTCAACGACATGCCGTGGTGGCGCTGGCGCAGCAACGTGCGCTCGGCGCTGCACATGCTCTCCGACCCGGTGTTCCAGGAGGAGGTCTGGCAGGCCGGCGTCGAAGGGTACGGGGACGTCACCGACGCCGTGTACCGGCTCGTCGAGGACACCTGGCTCGACAGCTGGTCGGCGGAGAAGTACGTCGGCACGATCTTCCGCGACTCCGGTGAGGCGGCCCTCGTGGACCTCGCGGTCCTGCGCGTGCTGCGCATCCTGCACCAGGTCGGCCCGGACGCGCCCGTCTCCGCGTACCTGGAGCACCACGCATGGCCGGAGGCGGTGCGCGCAGCGCGCGAGGCGCACGTACGGCTCGCGACGGCGGACGGGGAAGATCCGGACGCCGCGCCCAGCTCGATCGAAGTGCTGAGGATCCTCACCCGCGCGGTGTGAAAGGCTTTGCCGTCATGAACGATGACCCGCAGCGCCAGGCGCAGCCGCAGCAGTACGTCCTGACCCTCTCCTGCCCGGATAAAAAGGGCATTGTGCACGCCGTGTCCAGCTACCTCTTCATGACCGGATGCAACATCGAGGACAGCCGGCAGTTCGGCGACCGCGACACGGGCCTGTTCTTCATGCGGGTGCACTTCGAGGCGGATGCGCCGCTCACCGTGGAGAAGCTGCGGGCCAGCTTCGCCGCGATCGGGGACTCCTTCGAGATGGACTGGCAGATCCACCGCTCGGACGAGCGGATGCGGATCGTGCTGATGGTGTCGAAGTTCGGGCACTGCTTGAACGACCTGCTGTTCCGGTCGCGGATCGGGGCGCTGCCGGTGGAGATCGCGGCGGTGGTCTCGAACCACACCGACTTCGCGGAGCTGGTCGGCTCGTACGACATCCCGTTCGTGCACATCCCGGTGACCAAGGACACCAAGGCGGACGCCGAGGCGGAACTGCTGGAGCTGGTGCGGGCGCAGAACGTCGAGCTGGTGGTGCTGGCGCGGTACATGCAGGTGCTGTCGGACACCCTGTGCAGGGAGCTGAGCGGGCGGATCATCAACATCCACCACTCCTTCCTGCCGAGCTTCAAGGGCGCGAAGCCGTACCACCAGGCGCACGCGCGGGGCGTGAAGCTGATCGGCGCGACCGCGCACTACGTGACGGCCGACCTCGACGAGGGGCCGATCATCGAGCAGGAGGTCGAGCGGGTGGGCCACGAGGTGACCCCGGAACAGCTGGTGGCGATCGGCCGGGACGTGGAGTGCCAGGCCCTGGCCCGCGCCGTGAAGTGGCACAGCGAGCACCGCGTGCTGCTGAACGGCACGCGGACGGTCGTCTTCGCCTGACCCGCCGCGGGGGCCCCATCGGCCGCGGGGGCCCCACCGGCTGGTGGGGCCCCCGCCCGCCGGGGCGGGGCCCCTACAGCCGGCTGAGGGAGGCCGCCGCGAAGAGGACGTCGCGGATGGCCTCGCGGTCGCCGTGCTGGCCCGCCGCCGCTTCCTCCGGGAAGATGTGACCGGCGGCCAGCTGGCAGAATTCCAGGCCGTCCAGGGCGATCTCCGCCACCGTGTGGTCCGACGACGGCTTCGCCGCCGGGGAATCCAGCGCGATGTCCCAACCGCCGCCGCCCGCACCCTCGATCTCCAGGTGCAGGGTCCGCCCCGGGGCGCCCGCCGCGACCAGTCCGCGCGCCGGTCCCGCCAGACCCGCGCGGCGCCGTTCGGCCAGCGCCGCCGGCAGCAGGCGCGCCGCCAGGTCGATCATGCGGTGCAGGTGCGGTCCGGACGGCGGCTCGTACGGGTAGTCCACCGCCTCCGCGATGTCCCACGCGTGCACCCAGCACTCGAAGGCACGCTCCAGGAACGCGTCGCCCAGCGGCAGGGCGAAGCCGCCGTAGTCGACCGCCAGCTCGGCCACCCCGTGGCCCGCGAAGGACACCGTCCGGACCAGGGTGTGGCCCTGCTCCCGCCACGGCTCGCGGACCTGCCGGGTGGCCGGGTGCCGCTCCGAGTCCCAGAAGAACTCAGTGCGCCGCGTCGTACCGCCGGGCGGTGCCTGCGCGCCCAGCGGGTCGTCCAGTCCGAGCGCCGTCGCGACGAGCCCGTCCACCGTCAGGAGGTGGCCGATGACGCCGGCCACGGTGGTGTCCCGCGACCGGCTCCGCTCCTCCTGGAACCACTTGAGCTGTACGGGCGTGTGCCACTCGGCGTCCCCGAAGTCCCGCAGCAGGGCGTCGAGCCGGGCGGTCTCCGTGTCGTACGGGGTCGCCCACGCCGGGACGGGGATGCGGGCCGGGCGCTTGCCCAGGCAGTCCTCCAGCACCCGCGAGCGCAGCAGCGGTTTGAGGTCGAGGCTCTCCTCCGGGTGCAGCAGCCCGACCGCGTCCCGCAGACGCAGCGCCTCCTCCGCGCAGGGCGCGCACTCGGTGAGGTGGTCCTCCACCGCCTGGGTCTCCTCGGCGGAGCAGGCGGCCAGCGCCCACGCACCGAGCAGGGATTTCAGTACGGCGTGCGTGGGCGGCGGCTCGGGGGCGTGTTGCGGCACGGGCGCGGGCTGCGGCGTGGGCCGGGGGTCCGGCAGCGGGTCGAGGTCGTCGGCGGCCCCGCGCGGGCCCGGTATCCGGGCCGCACCGCCCACGGGCCGCTCGTAACCGTCGTCGGGCACGTCTTCGGCGGGGCCGGTCATCGGGGCGTTCCATATCCGGGCGGGCCGTATCCGGGCGGGGCGGTGTCCTCCCGCGGGAGGGCGTTGGCGGTCGACAGCAGCTGGAGCCCGAGGCGCAGCCGGCGCCGCGCCTCGTCCTCGCTGATGTGGAGGTCGGCGGCGGCCTGCCGGTAGTCGCGCCGCTTGAAGTACGCGAGTTCCAGCGCGGAGCGCAGCGGCGCGGGCATGGAGGTGACGATGTAGTCCGCCCGGGCGGCGGCGTTGGCGCTGCGCACCTTCTGCTCCAGCTCCTCGCGGGAACCGCGGCCCAGTTCTGCCTGGCGCAGCCGGGCCACGGCCTGGCCCTGGGTGATCCGGGCGACCCAGGAACGCAGGGAGCCCTGCTTGGGGTCGTAGGCGTCCGGGTTCTCCCAGATGTACCCGAACACCTCGCGGGTGATCCGGTCCGCGGCCGTCTCGTCGCCCAGCACCCGGTGCGCGAGGCTGTGCACGAGCGAGGCGAAGCGGTCGTACAGCTCCCCGAGCGCGGCGGCCTCACCGCGGGCGAGGCGCTGCTGCATGCGGCGGTCCCAGCGCGGTGGTACGTCCTTCGGCATAGTGCCCCCAGCCCCGGCCGTGTGTCGACCCGTCGAATGTAGTCGGCACATGGCGGGATGCGCCCGTCTTCACCGAAAGCCCACCCCCGGAGCGTGCCTGTCGTGGTACGGCCACTACCCGCCCCGGGGCCGGAACATGACACCCGCATAGGCACATCAGTACGCGCCCTGCCGCGCTTCCCGTGCGCGGGTTCGATGCGGCCATCTCCCGGACGGCTCGGCTTAACGCGCGGGCCACCGAGGCCGTACGCTCCTGCCTTGTCTTGAACTGCACCTCAAACTGCACCCACACGCACATGTGAAGGCGGAACGCCGAATATGGACAGCGCAGAGTACGAGCGCAAGATCGCCTCCCGATTCGCCACCTTCGACCAGGACGGGTCCGGATTCATCGACCGCGAGGATTTCAGCGTGGCCGCGCGGGCCGTGCTGGCCGAATTCGGCGTCCGCGCCCGGTCGGACAAGGGCCAGGCCGTCTTCGCGGGCGCCGAGGCGTTCTGGCAGGGCATGGCCGGGATCGCCGACGTCGACGGTGACCAGCGGGTGTCGCGCGAGGAGTTCGTGACGGGTGCGGTCAAGCGGCTGCGGGACAACCCGGAGCGCTTTGCGGAGATCGCCCGGCCGTTCCTGCGCGCGGTGATCGCGGTGGCGTCCGAGGACGGCGCGGACCCGGGCGCCACCCCGGCGGCGGCGGCCCGCGTGCTGCGCGTCCTCGGCACCCCGCCGGAGCCGGCGTCCCAGATCGCCACGGCCCTCGACGCGGACGGCGACGGCCGCATCTCGGAGGACGAGATCCTCACGGCCTTCGCCGCCTACTGCGGCGTCGCCGCCCCGGATGCCTGACCCCGGACGGGGCGTCGTTTCACGAGGAACATCAGCCGCGACCCCGCTCCCCGGAGCGGGGTCGCGGCGATGACCGTGCGGGGGCCGTCCTCCGTTCGCGGGGGGCCGGGCGGCAGTGCTCCGGTTTGAGCAACTGCCGTACTCAGTGCGGCATTTGAGGCGCATTCGCGTGCCGGGGCGACGAAGATCGAAGATCTGAGGATCCGTTGAGCGGGAACGGTTTGTTCCGCTGGTTAGCTGAGTTTCGCAAGCCACCCCCCAACGTGAAGGGCTTCCGCTCAGCCATGTCCAAGGTCATAACCCCCCGCCGTACCGCAGCCGTTCTCGCCGTCGTCGCCGCCACCACGCTGATGGGTACCGCGAACGCCAGCGCCTCTCTCATCTCGCAGGACGGCATGCGCATCGCCGCCTACGAGAACAGCCTCAAGAACAGCACCGAGGAAGGCGCCGCCGACGCGCTGCGCGACTTCGACGCCCTGACCCACGACAAGCAGGTCAAGTTCCTCAACTACGCCGAGGACCCCGAGAACCTCAAGGCCCTGCTGGAAGAGGTCGCCGACGTCCCCACGGACGGCACGCCCTCGCACTCGCTCGTGAACCTCAAGGGCGGTGACGTGCAGATCGCCGCCGACAGCGACGCCACCTTCACCCCCGACGCGGGCGACGCCTCCGGGATCTCGGCCGCGGGCAAGCTGCACGCCGGCTGGTGGGACACCACCTACACCGTCCGCCAGAAGATCTTCGGCATCACCATCACCAAGCTCAGCGTGTGGGTGAACTACCACACCAACGGCTCCAAGATCGACCGCGTCGACCACGCCGACTGCGGCAAGCGCAACTTCAACGGCGCCGTCTCCATCGGCCACGGCGTCCCGAAGGCCCAGCTGGCCAGCGGCAACGCCATCGGCCAGGTCGTCTGGGAAGGCTCGATCATCTACAAGGGCTTCGGCGTCGAGATCGACAAGCGCCAGCAGGTCGTCGCCAACGCCTACGGGTTCAAGAGCGGCTACCTCAAGAACATCTAACGGCAAAGAGCGGCTACGAATCGAGACGGTGCGCGGCGGTTACCTGATTCGTCCCCCCACCAGGGAATCGCTTTCGCCGGTCTCCGAGATCCCTTGTCGGTCTCGGAGGCCGGCGGCGTGCTTTCACGCGTAGCGCTCGCGGAGTTTGTATTTGAGCACTTTGCGGAGGGCTTCGTTTCTGGGCAGCGCCTCGACCAGTTCCAGTTGTTCCGGGAGCTTGTGCGGGGAAAGGCCCTGGGAGCGCAGGTGGGCGGTGACCGCCGTCAGCGTCAACGGGGGTGCCGACGGCGGTTGCTCGACCACCGCGCAGACGCGTTCGCCGCGCTCGGGGTCCGGAAGGCCGATGACGGCGGCGTCGGTCACGTCCGGGAGCAGGTGGAGGAGGTCCTCGATCTCCTTCGCCGAGATGTTCTCGCCCTTGCGGATGATGACGTCCTTGCTGCGGCCGGTGAGGACCAGGTGCCCGTCCGGGGTGAGGTGGCCGAGGTCGCCGGTGATCAGGTAGCCGTCGGCGTCGAAGGCCTCCGCCGACAGGTCGGGGTCCAGGTAGCCCCGGCAGACCGCCTCGCCCCGCAGGCGGACCTCTCCGTCGGCGGACGGCGGGAGCGGGGTGCCGTCCGGGGCCGTGATGCGTATCGACATGCCCCGCGGCGGGCGGCCCTCGGTCGTCGCGAGGTTCTCGTCCGTGTCGTCCGGGTCCCCCATGGTGATCATCGGGACTTCGGTCATGCCGTAGCCGTGGGTGAGCCGGCAGCCCAGTTCGCGGACCACCGCGTGGTAGATCTCCGGCGGCTTCGGTGCGCCGCCGCCCGCCAGCAGGCGCAGGCTCGGGACGAGCTTCCCGTCGGGGTCCTTGCGCTGCTCGGTGAGGAACATCGAGTAGAAGGCGGTGGAGCCGCCGGCGATGGTGACGCCGTGGCGGCGGTACCCGTCCAGCGCGTCCGGCATCGCGAACTTCTCGAACAGCACCGCCGGGAACCCGTACAGCAGCAGCATCACGAGGTAGTCGGGGCCGCCTATGTGCGCGTACGGGAAGGCGATCGAGCCCACGTCCCCCGGCCCCGGCCGCAGGGCGTGCGCCAGGCAGGAGCCGCCCGCGATCAGGGACCGGTCGGTGTGCAGCACGCCCTTGGGGTCGGAGGTCGTGCCGGAGGTCCAGTAGATCCAGCGCACGTCCGTTCCGGAGGCGGGAGGCGCCGGCAGGCCGGCCGGGTCGCCGGCCGGGAGGTCCTCGTAGGCCTTGAAGACGCCCCGCGCCCCGAGCCGGGAGGCCATCGCCGCGTGGTCGAAGCCGCGCCACTCCCCGGGGACGGCGAAGAACTCCGCCTTCGACCCGCGCAGCGCGAAGCCGGCCTCGCGGTCGCGGTAGAAGGGGATGACGGGCGACTGGACGGCGCCGAGCCGGGCCAGCGCGAGCGAGAGCAGCACCGTCTCGATGCGGGTCGGCAGCTGCCAGGCGACGACCGTGCCCGGGCCGACGCCCATGCCGTGCAGGCCCGCCGCGACCCGCTCCGCGCGGTCGTGGAGCGCGCCGAACGTGAGGGTGCGGTCGTCGGCGGGGTCCGGGGCGGCCTCGATGAGCGCGGTGGCGGCGGGGGTGAGTGCGGCGCGGCGGGCGACGAGGTCCCAGAGGGTGCGGGAGTCCGCGAGGGTGCGGGCGGTCTCCGCTCCGGTCCCCGCCGCTGCCGCCGTCCCCGCCGCTGCCGCCGTCCCCGCCGCTGCCGCCGTCCCCGCTCCTGCTCCCGCCCCCGCGTCGTGGTCCGTCCTCGTCATCCCGGCCGCCTCCCCTTGGCTGACGATGTGTCAGATCTGGCGAGAGCGTAGGGCCCCGCCGCTTGCCGGTCCAGAGGTGGCGGGGCTAGCTTGTTTCTGACGGTCCATCAGATAGGGCGAGGGGACACCGGACATCATGGACACGGAACTGCCTCGGATCATCAGCGTCGACGACCACGTGATCGAACCCGCGCACCTCTTCGACGTGTGGCTGCCGGCCAAATACCGCGACCGCGGACCCAAGGCACTGACCGCCGGGATCGGCGAGCTGGTCTACACCGGCGGCAAGTACGTGATCTCCATGGACCCCGACGGACCCCCGACCGACTGGTGGATCTACGAGGACCTCAAGTTCCCGTACAAGCGCAACATCGCCGCCGTCGGCTTCGACCGCGACGACATGACCCTGGAGGGGATCACGAGGGAGGAGATGCGGCCGGGTTGCTGGGATCCGAAGGCGCGCCTCGCCGACATGGACCTCAACCACGTCGAGGCCTCCCTGTGCTTCCCCACCTTCCCCCGCTTCTGCGGCCAGACCTTCGCCGAGGCGCACGACAAGGAGGTGGCCCTCGCCTGCGTGCGCGCCTACAACGACTGGATGGTGCAGGAGTGGTGCGGCGACAGCGGCGGCCGGCTGATCCCGCTCTGCATCATCCCCCTGTGGGACATCGACCTCGCGGTGGCGGAGGTCCGGCGCAACGCCGCGCGGGGCGTGCGCGCCGTGACCTTCTCCGAGATCCCGACCTACCTCGGGCTGCCTTCGATCCACTCCGGGTACTGGGACCCCTTCTTCGCCGTCTGCCAGGACACCGGCACCGTCGTCAACATGCACATCGGGTCCTCCTCGCAGATGCCCGCCGCCTCCCCCGACGCACCGCCCGCCGTCCAGGCCTCCCTCAGCTTCAACAACGCGATGGCCTCGATGATGGACTTCCTGTTCAGCGGGGTGCTGGTGAGGTTCCCGGCGCTCAAGCTCGCCTACAGCGAAGGCCAGATGGGCTGGATCCCGTACGCCCTGGAACGCGCCGACGACGTGTGGCGCGAACACCGCGCCTGGGGCGGCGTCCGCGACCTGATCCCCGAGCCGCCGTCCACGTACTACTACCGGCAGATGTTCTGCTGCTTCTTCCGCGACAAGCACGGCATCGCCTCGCTCGACGTCGTCGGACGCGACAACGCGACCTTCGAGACCGACTACCCGCACGTGGACTCGACCTTCCCGCACACCAAGGACGTCGCCCTCGACCACGTGAAGGGGCTCGACGACGAGACCGTCTACAAGCTGATGCGCGGCAACGCCATCCGCATGCTGGGCCTGGACCTGGACCGGTAGTGGACCTCACCTACACCGACGAGGAGCAGGAGTTCCGCGCCCGGCTGCGGGAGTGGCTCGCCAAGGAGCTGCCCGCACTGCCCCCGAGGCCCTCCCCCGACGACTGGCCGGCCCGCCGCGCCTACGACGCCGGCTGGCAGCGCCGGCTGTTCGAAGCCGGGTACGCGGGCCTGCACTGGCCCCTCGACGCGGGCGGGCGCGGCGCGACCCCCACCCAGCACCTGATCTTCCTGGAGGAGACCGAGCGGGCGGGGGCCCCGTACGTCGGCGCGAACTTCGTCGGGCTCCTGCACGCCGGGCCCACCATCGCCGCCGAGGGCACCGCCGCGCAGCGGGCGCGCTGGCTGCCGCCGGTGCTGCGCGGTGACGAGATGTGGTGCCAGGGGTTCAGCGAGCCGGACGCCGGCTCCGACCTGGCGTCGCTGCGGACCCGCGCGGTCCGCGACGGCGACGACTACGTGGTCACGGGCGCGAAGATCTGGACCTCCCACGCGGAGGTCGCCGACTGGTGCGAGCTGCTGGTGCGGACCGACCCCGGCGCGCCGAAGCACCGTGGGATCACCTGGCTGGCCATGCCGATGGACGCTCCCGGGATCACCGTACGGCCGCTGCGCACGCTCGCCGGGTCGGCCGAGTTCGCGGAGGTGTTCCTGGACGAGGTGCGGGTGCCGGCGGCGAACCGGGTGGGGGCGGAGAACGACGGCTGGCGGGTCACGATGGTGACGCTGTCCTTCGAGCGGGGCACCGCCTTCGTGGGGGAGGTGGTGGCCTGCCGCCGTACGCTCGCCCTGCTGGCCCGGACCGCGAAGGAAAACGGGCGCTGGGACGATCCCGTCCTACGCCGCACCCTCGGACGGCTCCACGGGGAACTCGGCGCCCTCTGGAGGCTGACGCAGTGGAACGTCAGCGAATCGGAGCGCTCGGGCGGCGTCCCCGGCACAGGTGGCAGCGTCTTCAAGCTGGCGTACTCCCACGCGCGGCAGGAGCTGTACGACGCCGCGGCCCAGGTGCTCGGCGCCGGCTCGCTCGCGCTGGACGAGGAGTGGGTCCTGGACCGGCTCTCGTCCCTGTCGTACACCATCGCCGCGGGCACCTCCCAGATCCAGCGGAACATCGTCGCCGAGCGCGTCCTCGGCCTGCCGAAGGGGCGGTGAGCGCGGTGGACTTCCAGCCGACCGGGGAACAGCGCGCCCTGCGGGCGGGCGTGCGGGACCTGCTGGCGGGCCGGTACGGGCGCGAGGCGCTGCGGGCGTCGGTGGAGGCGGGCGTCGCGGTGGACCGGCGGCTGTGGCGGGAGCTCGGCGAGGCCGGGTTCTTCGCGCTGCGCCTGCCGGAGTCCGACGGCGGGGTCGGGCTCGGGCTCCCGGAGGCCGCCCTGGTCTTCGAGGAGGCGGGGCGGGCCCTGCTGCCGGGGCCGCTGGTGGCCACGCACCTGGCGGCCGGGGTGGTCCCGGGCGCCGCGTCCGGGACGACGGTGGTGACGGCGTTCGACCTGGGCGGGCCGCTGGTGGCCCACCTGGGGGAGGCGGACGCGGTCCTCGGGGCGTCCGCGCCGCCCGAAGGCGAGCCGGTGCGCTCGGTGGACCCGCTGACACCGCTGCACCGGGTGGCGGGCCGCCACCCGGATCCGGGCCCCGACCCGGCTCCCTACCGCGACGAGGGTGCGCTGCTGACGGCCGCGCTCCAGGTCGGCAGCGCCCTGCGGACCGTGGAGCTGGCGGTGGACCACGCGCGCCGGCGTGAGCAGTTCGGGCAGCCGATCGGGGCGTTCCAGGCGGTCAAACACCTGTGCGCGGGCATGCTGGTGCGGGCGGAGGTGGCCCGTACCGCGGTGTACGCGGCGGCCGTGACGGGCGACGTCGCCGAGATCGCGGCGGCGAAGCTGCTGGCCGACGAGGCGGCCGTGCGGGGGGCCCGCGACTGCCTCCAGGTGTACGGCGGGATGGGCTTCACCTGGGAGGCGGACGTGCACCTGCACCTCAAGCGGGCCTGGGTCCGCGCGGAGCAGTGGCGCACGGCTGCGCAGGCGGAGGAGGTGCTGGCGGCGGACCTGCTGGGCGCCGTCGGCTGAGGCCGGGTTCGGCAACGGGAGGAACGAGGCGGGACTCATGTCCGATTACAGAGAGTTGATATCGGTTTGTGTCCTGGGGGCGCCCCCTTACGGACCGGAGTCGGGGGTGCGCTCCGGTACGCTCCCACGAATGCGAGCGGCCCCGCGGCGTGAGCGTCGCACAGTATGCACCAGGCCTACTCCTTCGCGCTGGAATATGCCCGAAGCGCTTGTTGTGGTGACTGTATGTCAACCATGCTGCTCCACAAGGGGGTCACTGGCCGTGACCCCGTTCCGTCGTGAGGCGAAGTGTCCGCCGGTTCGGATGGTGTGAGCGGTGCAGGTGCTTCAGGTTCAGCTTGAGGTAGGAGCGGACCCCGCCGAGGTCGGCCGGGCGCGCCGGTGGGCGCGGTCCCGTCTGGCGGGTTCCGGCATAGGGGAAGACGAGCCGCTCGCCGAGACGCTGATTCTGCTGATCTCGGAGCTGGTCACCAACGCGGTCGTGCACACCGGCTGTCCCGCCGTGCTGCGGATGCTGTTCGGGGGGCCCGGGGTGCGGGTCGAGGTCGCGGACGCCAGCGACCGGGCGCCCGCCCGGAGGCAGGCCGCCGGGACCGACACGGGCGGGCGCGGCCTCGAGCTGGTGGACGGGCTCGCGGACCGCTGGGGCTGGCAGCCCGAGGGCGCCGGGAAGCGGATCTGGTGCGAGGTCGACCGGGCGCGGAAGGCGGGCGCCGAGTGCGCCGAGGGCGCCCCGGAAAGGTCTGCCGAATTCTTTGCCCCGATCCGGGAACCCCGCGTGTACCTCTAACGAGGTGTTGACGGTTCGTCACGTGTTGATCACTCTGGTGGGGAGCGATTCGTCGCGAGGGGACGCCAAGGGTCCTGCCTTGACGAGTGCGGGTCGTGGGGTGGCGGCTGCCGTGCCGCGCTCGGGGCGTGCATGCGCGTACGCCGCCACCCAGTAGGTCGCTCCTTCCGGCATCCGGCCTCCGGTCACAGGACGGCGACCGGTGCCACCGGGGTGCCGGTGCCGCCGACGAACGGTTCGGGCATCGCGGAGAGCCAGAACGCGTAGCGGCCCTCTTCTGCACAGGCTGTGGACAACTTTTCGAGATTCCAGTTCTGGCCCTGGAGCATGCCCATCTCGACCAGGTCGAGCGCGTGCACCGGCAGCCACAGGTTCTCGATCTCCGGCGGGAAGATCTCGAAGGTCAGGGTGTCGTTGGCGACCGCCGCCACGTCCCGTGCGTGGAACCACTCGGGGGTGCGGACCGACAGGCCCGGCGAGGGGAACCCGTAGCCGTGCTTGTCGCCCGCGAGGTACACCTGGATCTGGCCCGTCCGGACCAGGACGACGTCACCGGCCCGGACCGTGACCCGGCCGAACTCCTCCGCCTGCGCGAGGTCCTCGGGGGTCACCGCGTGGCCGCCCGGCAGCCGGTCCAGGCCCTTGGCGCGGGCCACGTCGAGCAGGACGCCCCGGGAGACGACGGGACCGGCCTTGTCGATGCCGCCGAACTCGGCGCGGGAGTGGGCGGTGACCGTGGAGGCCGGACGGCCGTTGTAGATCCGTCCCGAGTGCGAGACGTGGGTGAGGGCGTCCCAGTGCGTGCCGGCCTGGAGCCCCATCGTCACGGCGTCGTCGTTGCAGGCCACCGTGCCGGGGCCGAAGAGCTCCTGGTTGATCTGCACCATGGTGTGCAGGGGGTTGATCCGGCCGGGGATCAGGCCGGCCTGCACCCCGTCCTCCTTGAGGGGCAGGGCCAGCGGGATCCGCCGGCCCGTGCGGACCTCGGCGGCCGCGGCGCGCACCACCGCGTCGGTGACCAGGTTCAAGGTGCCCCTCTCGTCCTCGGCGCCCCACCGGCCCCAGTTGTTGACGCGCCTGGCGATGTCGTGGAACTCGGCCGGCAAGGTCATGGCCTCATCAACTCCCGGGGCTTGTGCTGTGGCGTCCGGCTGCCCATAGAATCTAACGGTCCGTCAGAAACTGCGGAAAGGGGTCGGGCGTGGGGAACTTCCTGGCAGGCAAGGTCATCGCCGTCACCGGGGCGGGCCGGGGCATCGGGCGGGCCGTGGCACTCGCCGCGGCCGCCGAAGGGGCCAAGGTCGTCGTCAACGACTACGGCGTGGGCATCGAGGGCGGCGAGCCCACCAGCGAGATCGCCGAATCCGTGGTCAAGGAGATCCTCACCGCGGGCGGCGAGGCCGTCGCCGTCGCCGACGACATCTCCACCATGGAGGGCGGACAGCGCATCGTCGACACCGCCCTCGCCCGCTACGGGCGCGTCGACGGAGTCGTCTGCGTCGCCGGCATCCTGCGCGAGCGGATGCTGTTCAACATGTCCGAGCAGGAGTGGGACCCCGTGGTCGCCACCCACCTCAAAGGAACCTTCACCGTCTTCCGGGCCGCCTCCGCCGTCATGCGCAAGCAGGGATCCGGCACGCTCATAGGCTTCACCAGCGGCAACCACCAGGGCTCGGTCGCCCAGGCCAACTACAGCGCGGCCAAGGGCGGGATCATCTCCCTCGTCCGCTCGGCGGCCCTGGGCCTGGCCAAGTACGGGGTCACCGCCAACGCCGTCGCACCTGTGGCCCGGACCCGGATGTCCGCGGGCGTACCCATGGAGCTCAAGGAGATCGGCGAGCCCGAGGACGTCGCGGCGCTCGTCACCTACCTGCTCAGCGACCGGGCGAAGACCGAGGGGATCACCGGGCAGGTGTACACCATCGCCGGACCGAAGATCGCCGTGTGGGCGCAGCCGCGCGAACTGCGCGCCGCGTACGCCGAAGGCTCCTGGACGCCCGAGAAGATCGCCGACTTCCTGCCCGGGACGGTGGGCACCGACCCGATGCCGATGCTCGCGCAGCTGGAGGCCATGGCCAAGGCGGCGGCCGCCAAGGACCGCCCCAACGCGTGAGGGGGAGCCCATGGACTTCGGCTTCGGGCCCGAGGACGAGGAACTGCGCGGCCGCGCCCGGTCGTGGCTGCGGGAGCACCTCGTGGGCCCGTACGCGCACGCCCGCGGGCTCGGCGGCCCCGGCAGCGAACACGAGGAGGTCGGGGCCCGCCGCGCCTGGGAGCGGGAGCTGGGCCGCGGCGGCTGGATCGGCCAGGGCTGGGAGGTCCCCGACGGTGCCTACGGGCAGCGCCGGCTCTCCCTGACCGGGCAGGTGGTGTGGGCGGAGGAGTACGCCGCGCTGCGCGCCCCCGGGCGGGTCGGCCACATCGGCGAGAACCTCCTCGCGCCCACCCTGATCGCCCACGGGTCCCGGCGGCAGCAGGACCGCTACCTGCCGGGCATCGCCCGCGGCGAGGAACTGTGGTGCCAGGGGTACAGCGAGCCGGGCGCCGGATCCGACCTCGCCGGGATCCGTACGGCGGCCGTCCGCGACCCGGCCGACGGGCGCCACCGCATCACCGGGCAGAAGATCTGGACCTCCCTCGCCCGGGACGCCGACTGGTGCTTCGTCCTGGCCCGCACCGAACCCGGCTCCCGCCGCCACCGGGGGCTGACCTTCCTGCTGGTGCCGATGGACCAGCCCGGCCGCATCGAGGTCCGGCCCATCCGCCAGCTCACCGGCACCAGCGAGTTCAACGAGGTGTTCTTCGACGGGGCGGTGGCCGCCGAGACCGTCGGCGCCGAGGGCGACGGCTGGACCGTGGCCATGGGCCTGCTCGCCCTGGAACGCGGCGTCTCCACCCTCGTCCAGCAGATCGGCTTCGCCGCCGAACTGGAACGGGTCCTGGCCGCCCACGCCGCCTCCGGAGCAGCCGACCCCGTACTGCACGAGCGGCTGGTACGGCAGTGGGCCGAGCTGCGCACCATGCGCTGGAACGCCCTGCGCACCCTGGGCGGCAGCGGCGACCAGGGCGCGCCGAGCGTCGCGAAGCTGCTGTGGGGCGGCTGGCACCGGCGGCTCGGCGAGCTGGCGGTGGCGGTGCGGGGCGCGGCGGCCACCGTCGGACCGGCGGACTGGGGCGGGGAGAGCCCGTACGAGAACGGGCTCGACGAGGAGCAGCGCCTGTTCCTGTTCAGCCGGGCCGACACCATCTACGGCGGTTCGGACGAGATCCAGCGGAACATCATCGCCGAGCGCGTGCTCGGCCTGCCCAGAGAGACGCGGTGACGACATGCGAGGCGTCGTGTTCGACGGCAAGCAGGCCCAGGTGGTCGACGATCTGGAGATCCGCGGCCCGGGGCCGGGGGAGGTGCTGGTCGCGGTATCGGCGGCCGGGCTGTGCCACAGCGACCTCTCGGTGATCGACGGGACCATCCCCTTCCCGGCGCCGGTGGTGCTGGGGCACGAGGGGGCGGGGGTGGTCGAGGCCGTGGGCGCCGGGGTCACCCACGTGGAGGCCGGGGACCACGTCTCGCTGTCCACCCTCGCCAACTGCGGGGCGTGCGCGGACTGCGACCGGGGCCGGCCCACCATGTGCCGCAAGGCCATCGGAATGCCGGGACAGCCCTTCTCGCGCGGCGGGACGCCCCTGTTCCAGTTCGCCTCCAACTCGGCGTTCGCGGAGCGGACGATCGTCAAGGCCGTGCAGGCCGTGAAGATCCCGAAGGACATCCCGGCCACCTCGGCCGCGCTGATCGGGTGCGGGGTCCTGACCGGGGTGGGGGCGGTACTGAACCGGGCGCGGGTGGACCACGGCGAGTCGGTGGTCGTGATCGGCGCCGGCGGCATCGGGCTGAACGTGCTCCAGGGCGCCCGGATCGCGGGGGCCGCCACCATCGTCGCGGTGGACGCCAACCCGGCGAAGGAGGCGGTGGCCCGGCAGTTCGGGGCCACCCACTTCATCGACGCCTCCGCCGCCGCGGACACCTCGGCGGCGATCCGCGAGATCCTGCCGACCGGCGCCGACCACGCCTTCGAGTGCGTGGGTCACGTACGGCTGATCCGGCAGGCGATCGACCTCCTCGACCGGCACGGGCAGGCGGTCCTGCTGGGCGTGCCGGGCTCCAAGGAGGAGGCCTCCTTCCAGGTGTCGTCCCTGTACCTGGACAAGACGATCATGGGGTGCCGGTACGGGTCCTCCCGGCCGCAGCGCGACACGGCCCTGTACGCCGAGCTGTACCGGCAGGGGAAGCTGCTGCTGGACGAGCTGGTGACGGAGGTCTACCCGGTGGAGGACTTCGCGAAGGCGGTGGACGACGCGCGGCACGGGCGCGTGGCGCGCGGGGTGCTGACCTTTTGAACGCGCCGGTGCCGGGCCCCTGCGCGGGGTCCCGGCACGGGGGCGGGGGGCTTCGCGGGCTACGGGCTATGGGCCGACGGTCTGCGGGCTTCCGGGCTTCCGGGCTTCCGGGCTTTCGGGCTCACGGTGTGAAGCGGCCGAACCTGCCCTGGTGGAAGAGGAGCGGGTCGCCTTCGCCGGCCGCGCCCAGGGCCTCGACGCGGCCGACCACGATGAGGTGGTCCCCGCCCGTGTGGACGGCGTGGATCCGGCAGTCGATCCAGGCGGGCACGGCGTCCAGCTGCGGCGACCCCGTCGCGGGGGACGGGCGGTGGACGACGCCGGCGAACTTGTCCGCGCCGCTGACAGCGAACGACCGGCACAGCGACCCCTGTTCGGCGCCCAGGATGTTGACGCAGAACACCCCCGCGCGGGCGATCCGGGGCCAGGTGGTCGACGTACGGGCCACCATGAAGGTGACCAGCGGCGGGTCCAGGGACAGCGAGGCGAAGGACTGGCACGCGAAGCCGGCCGGCCCGTCCGCGCCCTCGACGGCCGGGGCGGTGATGACGGTGACCCCGCTGGCGAAGTTCCCGAGGACGGCCCGGAACTCGGCGGGGGCGACCGGCGCCCGCTCGTCCTCCCGGACGGCCCGCAGGTCGGGACGCGGCAGGGCGGCGTCGAACAGCGGATCCGGCTCCGGCGCGGCGGAGGTGGGGGAGCCGACTGACCTGAGGTATCGGACGACGGTGGCCGCCATCCCTGCGTGTCCCATCACACCGTTGATTGAAGCTGACGGTGCGTCAGATTGGAAGGGGTCGGACCGGCGCGGCCACGGGATCGGGGGCCCGGGCGTTCCCCCGTACGGGTGAAACCTCCGGCCCGCCGTGCCCGTACGCCGGACGGCCCCGCGCGGGCTCGGCATGGTGGCGGGGACCGGCGTGCCGCCGTGCGCCGAACGACCGCAGACACCCGGGAGAGAACCCATGCTCGGCACCGACTTCCGTACCGGCTCGCCCAACTGGCTCGACCTCGGCAGCCCCGACGTGGACGCCGCCACCGCCTTCTACAGCGGCGTCTTCGGATGGAACTTCGTCTCCGCCGGCCCCGAGACCGGCGGGTACGGCTTCTTCCAGCAGGGCGGCAAGACCGTCGCCGCGATCGGGCCGCTCACCGAGCAGGGTGCGAAGTCCGCCTGGATGGTGCACTTCATGACCCCGGACATCCAAGCCACCGCCTCGGCCGTCAGGGACGGCGGCGGCACCGTCCGGATGGAGCCGATGGACGTGATGGGCGAGGGGTGGCTCGGGCAGTTCACCGACCCGCAGGGCGCCCAGTTCGCCTCGTGGCAGCCGGGCAAGACCAGCGGCCTGGGGGTGGCCTCGGAGGAGAACTCGCTGGTCTGGGTGGAGCTGCACGCACCGGACCCGGTCGCGGCCGTCTCCTTCTACAGCGGGGTGTTCGGCTGGCGCAGCGAGGAGATGCAGGCGCCCGGGATGACGTACCGGGTGCTGAGCACCAAGGACGGCGACCAGCGGGAGGCGTCCTTCGGCGGGGTCGCGCCCCAGGGTGACGGGGCCGGGGGCGGCGGTGTCGGGCCGAGCTGGGTGCCGTACTTCCACGTCGCGGACGTGGACGCCACGGTGAGCGCCGTGCAGGGCAACGGCGGCTCGGTGCTGATGCCGGCGGCGGACGTGCCGGACGTCGGCCGGATCGCGTGGGTCGCGGACCCGTTCGGGGCGACGTTCGCGCTGCTGAAGCCGAGCCCGCAGATGTAGGTCGGGCCGCGGGGCCGCTGGGTTGCGGGGCTGCCGGGCCGGGCGGCCGCCGGGCCGGGCGGCCGCCCGGTTACCGCCCGAGGTATTTGGGGGTGCGGCGCTCCACGAAGCCGGCCACGCCCTCGTTGGCGTCGGCGGTGGTCATGTTGATCTCCTGGGCGGTGGCCTCGGCGGCCAGGGCGGCGGCCCGGTCCCCGTCGAGGGAGGCGTTGACCAACTGCTTCGTCAGGGCCAGGGCCCGGGTCGGGCCCTGGGCCAGGCGCTCCGCCCAGGCGCGGGCGGTCGCCTCCAGGGCGTCGGCCGGGACGACGGTGTTGACCAGCCCGAGGCGTTCGGCCTCGGCGGCGGGGACGGCGTCGCCGAAGAACATCAGCTCCTTGGCCTTCTGCGGGCCGAGGAGGCGGGGCAGGAGGTACGCGCCGCCGCCGTCGGGGACGAGGCCGCGGCGGACGAACACCTCGATGAAACGGGCCGGTTCGGCGGCGATGACGAGGTCGCAGGCGAGCGCGAGGTGGGAGCCGATGCCGGCGGCGGTGCCGTTGACGGCGGCGATGACGGGCTTCTCGCAGTCGAGGACCGCGGTGATCAGGCGCTGCGCGCCGAGGCGGATCATGCGGGCGACGTCGCCCGCGACGCGGTCGGCGGGGGCGGGGTCACCGGCGGCGGTGGGGCCGGTGCGGAGGTCGGCGCCGGCGCAGAAGCCCTTGCCGGTGGCGGTGAGGACGACGGCGCGGATGCGGGGGTCGGCGGAGGCGTCGGCGAGGAGCGCGATGACCCGCTCGCGGTTGTCCCGGGTGAGGGCGTTCATCGCCGCGGGGCGGTTGAGGGTGATCCAGGAGACACCGCCGGTCTCGATGCGGTGCAGGACTTCGTCACCGGGGGCTGCGCTGGTCATGTGAACTCCCGTTCGGGGTGGTGGCCGGTGGCCGGGTGCCGGGTGTGGGGTCAGGGGTGCGGGTGCCGGGGGCCCTGCGGCCGGGCGCGGGGCAGGGGCCGGTACCGGTGGCCCTGGCGGTCGGGTGCGGGGTGTGGGGGCCGCTGCGCGGGGCCGTCTCCCGCCCCGCCCTTCCCCCGTTCCCCGGGGCTCCGCCCCGGACCCCGCGCCTCAAACGCCGGCGGGGCTGGAATTGCCGGCGGCGCCGCAGGGCTGGGAGGTGCGGAGCACATCCAGCCCGCGCGGCGATTGAGCGCACGGGCGCGGAGCGCACGTACGGGGTCCGGGGCGGAGCCCCGGGTCCAGTCCCCCGGGGCGCCGGCAATCCAGCCCGCGCGGCGATTGAGCGCACGTACGGGGCCCCGGGTTCCGGTTCCCGGGGGCTGGGGCTCCGGCCGGCCCGGGCGGGGGTCGGGGGGAGCCGCGCGAGGCCCGGGCCGGCGCAGCGTCAACGGCAGATGGCCAGGGCGTCCAGCGCCACCGCGCCCTGGCCGCGGGGGAGGACCATCAGGGGGTTGATGTCCAGCTCGGACAGGGTGTCGCCCAGTTCGAGCGCCATCCGCTGGACCCGGAGGACGACCTCGACCAGCGCGTCCACGTCCGCCGCAGGGGCGCCCCGTACGCCCTCCAGCAGCGCGTGCCCGCGCAGTTCCGTCAGCATCGCCCGGGCCTGGTCCTCCCCGAACGGCGGTACCCGTACCGCCGCGTCGCGCAGGACTTCCACCAGGACGCCGCCCAGCCCCACCGTCACCGTCGGGCCGAAGAGGTCGTCCTGGGTGACGCCGACGACCATCTCCACGCCCCGCTCGACCATCTGGCAGACGAGGATGCCGTCCAGCGGGACGTTCTCGTAGCGGGCGATGTCCGTCAGCTCCCGGTACGCGTCGCGGATCTGGCTCGCCGAGGTCAGGCCGATCTTGACCAGGCCCAGTTCCGTCTTGTGCCCCAGCTGCGGCCCCGAGGCCTTCATGACGACCGGGTAGCCGACCAGCCCCGCCGCCCGTACCGCCGCCGCCGCGCTGGTGACCAGCTGCTCGCGCGGGACCCGTATCCCGTACGCCCGCAGCAGCTGCTTCGCCGCGTGCTCGCTGAGTTGCTGCCCCGGGCGCATCAGGGCCTGTGCCTTGCGGTAGGAGGGGGACGGCGTGCGCGGGGCGTCCTCGAAGGGCGAGCGGTAGGACGCGGTGAAGCGGTGGTGGCCCAGGTAGGCCCGTACGGCGGTGATGCAGTTGCCGAAGGTGCGGAAGGTGGCGACGCGGGAGGAGCCGAGCAGCGTGGTGCGGTAGGCCTCCTCGGTGCCGACGGGCGAGCCCCAGATCACGCAGACCAGCTTGTCCGTCCGCTCGGCGGCGTCCACCAGGTCCTGCGCCAGCTTGTCGCTCATGGGCGGGAACGGGCCGGTGATCGGGCAGATGAGGACGCCTACGGACGGGTCCGCCAGGAGGGCATCGATGATCTTGGGGCCGCGCCAGTCGCCGACGGGGTGGCCGCCGTTGTCGACGGGGTTCGCGACGTTCAGGTACGGCGGTATCCACTGGTGCAGTTCGGCCTGCTTGGCCTCGGAGAGCGTGGGCAGGGTCAGGCCCGCCTCCGTCGCCAGGTCGGAGAAGTGGGCGCCGGTGCCGCCGGAGATGGAGTACACGACGACGCCTTCGGCCCGGGGCGGGCGCGCGCGGGCGAGCAGGGCGGCCGTGTCCTGGAGCTCGTCCAGGCCGTCGACCCGGATCACCCCGAACTGCCGCATGGCCGCGTCCACGACGGCGTCGGCGCCCGTCAGCTTCCCCGTGTGGGAGGCCGCCATCCGGGCGCCGGTCTCGGTACGGCCGACCTTGACGGCGACGACGGGCACCCCGGCCCGCGCGGCCCGGTCGGCGGCGAGCAGGAAGGCGCGGCCGTCCTTGAGCCCCTCGACGTAGCAGGCGATGGCGCCGACCTCGGGCCGCTGGGCGAAGTAGGAGATGAAGTCGGCGGTCTCCAGATCGGCCTCGTTGCCCGTGGGGGCCCAGTGGGAGAGCCGGATGCCGAGTTCCTGGAGGGTGTAGAGGGGCCGGCCCTGGTGGCCGGACTGGGTGATCAGCGCGATGGCCGGGCCGTCCAGGTCGTCGCGGAACGCCTCGAAGGCGTTGAGGTTGGTGTTGGGGCCGAGCAGGCGCAATCCGGAGCGGCGGACGGCGGCGGAGAGCCGGGCCTGGGCAGCGGCTCCCGCGTCACCGGTCTCGGCGAAGCCGGAGGCGAAGGCGACCGCGAACCTGACCTTGGCCTCGGCCAGTTCCTCGATCACCGGGAGCGGGTCGGCCACCAGCAGCACCGCGAGGTCCACCTGTTCGGGCAGCTCGGCCACGGAGGCGTGGCAGGGCAGTCCGAAGACGGTGGAGCGGGTCGGGTGCACGGGGTGGATCCGGGCACCGACGCGCTCCGCCCAGGCGATGAGCTGCCGGGTGATGCCGGTGTTCGCTCTGCCCTCGGCGTCGGAGGCGCCGATGACGGCGACGGCCTCGGGCCGGAAGAACCGGTCCAGGTCGGGCACGTCGCAGCGCAGCGGCCGTCCGCTGACGTCCAGTGCGGCCGCGCCCTCGGCGGTGGGTGCCGCCGTGGAGTGGACGGCCGTCCGGGGGGTTTCGCCGCAGGCCTCGACCCGTGCGCGGAAGTCGGTGGTGAGGGTGCCGTGAGTAGATCCAAGCATCGTTCCGCCCGCTCCTGCTCGATGGACTCCATGAGTCGCGCTAGCTGACGCATAGTCAGATTACTGAACTGACACGCCGTCAGGAACAGGGATGCGCAGGAAAGATGGTGGAGGTGATGTGTGGAACGGTCCCAGACCCCCGGGGCGGGGGTCCAGGACGGTTTCAGCCGACCCTGCGACGGCCGCGGGTAGCCCCGCCGCGACGGGCCAGGGCCTTGGCGATCCTCTCCGCGTCCAGGGCCAGTTCCCGCAGCATTCCGCTGATGGGGTTGGTGAAGCCGGTGAAGTGGAGACCCGGGGCCTGCGCGAGGGTGCGGGCGCCGTGCGCGAGGGGGCGGCCGCGCTCGTCGAGCACGCCGAGGTGGCCGACCAGGCCTTCCAGTGCCCGCCGGTAGCCGGTCGCGGCGATCACCACCTCGGGGGTGATCCGGCTGCCGTCCGCCAGCACCACCGCGTCCCCGTCGAAGGAGGTCACGGCCGCGACCGGCTCGACCGCCCCGCGGCGGACCGCGTCGATCAGCCCGACGTCCTGGACCGGGATGGCGCCCTCCTTGACCCTGCTGTACAGCCCGGTGGCGGGGCGCGGGAGACCGTACGCCGTCAGGTCCGGCACGGACGCCTTGGCGACGAGCGCGCCGAGCCGGTCCACCAGCCGGACGGGCAGCCTGCGGACCAGGATCCCGGTGCGCTGCGCCGGCCAGCCGGCGGTGGAGCGGCGCACGATGTGCGGGGCGGTGCGGACGGCGAGCCGCACCCGCGCGGCCCCGCCCTCTGCCAGGTCTGCGGCGATCTCCGCGCCGGTGTTGCCGACGCCGACGACGAGCACGTCCCGGCCGGCGTACGGGGCGGGGTTGCGGTACTCGGCGGCGTGCAGCAGCCGCCCTTCGAAGCCCTCCCGGCCGGGCCAGTCGGGCAGCGCCGGGGTGTGGTTGAACCCGGTGGCCACGACGACGGCCCCCGCGGCCAGTACCCGCCCGCCGCTGGCGTGCAGGGTCCAGCCGCCGGCCCCGCCCTCCGCGTCGGCGGCCGGCTCGATGCGGGTCACCTCCACGCCGGTGACCAGTTCCAGCTCGTGGAACTCGGCGTACTTCTCCAGGTACCGCACGACGTCCTCCCGCGCGACCCACCGTCCGAAGCGGCGCGGCACGGCGAGGCCCGGCAGGCCGGAGAGGCGCCTGGTGGTGTGCAGGTGGAGCCGGTCGTAGTGGGAGCGCCACGAGGTGCCGACCGCGTCGGACTTCTCGACCACCACGGCGCGGATCCCGCGGGCACGCAGCGCGGCGGCGACGGCGAGGCCGCCGGGGCCGGCGCCGATCACGTACACGGGGCGCGGCTGGGTGGTCAGGTCGGGGGCTGTGGGGGCTGCGGGCATGAGGTGTGAGCGTATCGACACAGAGAGTTGATGGGTCTCGGACAAGGAGGGAATCGATTGCGGATCGGTCACGGGCCGGCTCCGGGGGCCTTGCGGGACGCGCCCCGATCGGGTCAACTGACGTTCCGTCAGATAATGGAGGAGGGGGCTGTCGATGCAGACCGTCTGGCTCAGTGGAGCCGAATGGATGGCCGTGCTCCGAACGGGCCTCGGCCTGTGGTGGCTGGAGAGCTGGCGGCACAAGGACAAGAAGGGCTGGTTCGAGCGCGGCACCGGCATCGCGTGGGCCGCCGATGTGGCGGGCAAACACCGCTGGACGTTCGTGAAAAGCGGCTTCGACCGGGTCGTCCGGCCGCGCCCCAGGCTCATGGCGTACGTGGTGGTGTACGCGGAACTGGCGCTCGGTCTCGGCCTGGTCCTCAGGCTGCTGACCCCCATCGCGCTGGTCGGGGGGCTGCTGCTCAACCTGCTGTACCTGGTGCTGATGATCCACGACTGGGCCGAGCAGGGGCAGAACGCCATGATGGCGCTCATCTCCCTGGTCGCGCTCTTCGCCATGGGCTGGCAGGTCTGGTCCCTCGACGCGGCGATGGGACTCTTCCTGTGACCACGCGCCACGACGTGCCCGAGGCGGACGACTTCACCCGCCCCTACTGGGACGCGGCCGCCGAGGGGCGGCTCCTGCTGCGCCGCTGCGCGGACTGCGGCCGGGCGCACCACTACCCCCGGGAGTTCTGCCCGTTCTGCTGGGCGGGCGAGGACCGGGTGCGGTGGGAGGAGGCCGAGGGGTCGGCCGTCCTATACACCTGGTCGGTCGTCCACCGCAACGACCTGCCCCCCTTCGGGGAGCGGGTCCCGTACGTCGCGGCGGTGGTCGACCTGGCGGAGGGGCCGCGGATGATGACGGAACTCGTGGGCTGCGGGCCGGCGGACCTGGGCGTCGGGACGCCGTTGCGGGTCGCGTTCCGCACGGGCGGCCCGGGCCCGGTCGTCCCGGTCTTCCGCCCGGCCGCCCGGCCGGGCGACACGGCGCGGTAGTCGCCGTACGCACCACTGCGTGCGCGGAATGTCACAGCCCCGCACCGGTCCGGCGGAACGGCTGCTTCCCCGGCCCGGACCCGGCGATCCTGGAACGGCACCAGAAAGGTCCGGACCACCTCACCCCTCGGAGCAGCCGGTGTCCTCGTCCTCGCAGGAGATCCCCCTCACGATCACCCCCCAGCAGGCGGCCTACGGCGTGATCCTTCCGGTGTCACTGCCCGGCGGGGACGTGCGCCTGCGGATCCCCGCCGGGGTCCGGGACGGCGAACTCGTACGGGCCCGCGCGGGCGGGACCGAGGTTCTGCTGCGGATACGGGTCGCGGGCGGTGCGGGGGCCGGTTCGGCGGCTGCACAGGGGCCGCCGACCGTCGCGAGCGCCGCCGTACCCGGTCAGCCGGCCAGGTCGTCGTCCGGTGCCGGCGGCTGGCTCGCGGTGGTCGGCGTCGTCGTGGCCGTGATCATCGTGGCGGTCGTGGCGAACAGCGGTGGCGATGACGACGACAAGCACACCGCGTCCTCGTCGCCCAGCTCGACGTACAGCCCGACGCCCGACCCGACGTACAGCTCCTTTTCGCCCGAGCCGTTGCCGACCCGCACCTCGTACACGTCCGGCGCGGACAGCAGCAGCTCCGTCCCCGCGTACCCGTACCCCACCTCGGCCCCCACCACGGCGGACCCGAGCCCGTTCGACAAGGGGACCTGCCTCAACGGGCAGCTGCCGGACTCGACGACCGCGCAGCGCGTCGACGACGTGGAAGAGGTCTCCTGCTCGGCGTCGGACGCGCACTACAAGGTGATCCAGCGCTTCGGGTTCACCTCGGACCTGCACCGCTGCGACGACACCCCGCGCACGGAGTACGCGTTCTCGTACCGCTACACCCTCAACGGGGCTCCGATCAACGAGTACGTGTACTGCCTGATCGGCCTCGGTTCGTATTCCCGCAGCTGAGGCCCCGGGGGCGCCCGTCCCCGGGGGCCGGCCGCCTCACGGCCACAGCAGGATGCGCGACCAGCCGCCGTCGGGGTCCCGCCGGTAGAGGAGGCGGGTGTGGCGGCGGGCGGGGTCGCCCTGGAAGAACTCGACCTCGGCCGGGTCCAGCACGTAGCGCGTCCACGTCGGTGCCGGCGCCTGCGGGTCGGCCCCGGCACGGGCCCATGCCGCCGCCGAGGCCTCGGCGAGGTCCGTCAGGGAGCCCAGCACCTCGCTCTGGCGGCCGGTCAGGGCCGCGGCCAGCGCCCCGCGCGAGCGCACCGCCAGGTCCTCGCGGCTCTCCCGCGCCCCGCACGCCGTGACCCGTCCCCGGATCCGGATCTGCCGTCCCACTGCGGGCCAGTAGAAACCGAGCGCCGCCTGGGGCCGCCCGGCCAGCTGGCGCCCCTTCGCGCTGGTGGCGTGCGAGGCGAAGTGCCAGCCCCGCGCGTCGGCGTCGTGCAGCATCAGGGTGCGCACGTCGGGCCGCCCCTCGGGGTCGACCGTCGCCAGGCTCATCGTGTGCGGCTCGGGCTGCCCGGCGCGGGCGGCGTGGACGAACCACTCGCGGAACAGGGGCAGCGGCTCGGCCGGCGCGGCCCCGGGGTCGAAGGAGGGCAGCGGGGTGTCCCAGACGCGCAGGGAGTGCAGGGTGTCCCGGAAGTCGTCGCCGCTCGTCTCGCTGGTCATACGGGCCATCGAACACCATCCGGGGCGGGCGCGGTGCGGTGGCCGGGGCGGGCCCCGCGAACCGGTGGAAAGTGCCTCCGGCACGCCCCCCGCGTCCATATGATGTGCCCTCATCAAACTGCTGAGGGGTGGGGGTACCGATGGGCATACCGGTGGACGGCTCGGACGGCAGACGCGTGGGGCGCACGGGGCGCACGGGGCGTACGGGGACGGTTCTCCGGCGGACGCTGGCGGCGCTGCTGCTGGCGGGGGCGGCCGTCGCGTGCGGGCCCGGCACGGGGAGCGGTGCGGCCGCCTCCTTGGCGCCGGTCGCACCGTCGGCGCTCGTGTCGGCGGAATCCTCGGCCCCGCCCCCGCCCACGCCCTCTGCCTCGCCCTCGCCCTCCGTCTCGTCCTCCCCGCTGCCCGGCCCCTCGGCGCCGGCGCCCGCCGCTGTGCGGACGCCCTCGGCCGAACCGACGGTAAAGGCTCCGGCCCCGACGACGCAGGCGCCGACGCGGGCCGCGACCGCAGAGCCGGCGCAGGAGCCGACGCAGGCGGAGGAAGCCGCCTGCGAGATCGTCTCCGACTCCGGGAACTGCTACAAGGCGGGCCAGTTCTGCCGCAAGGCGGACGTCGGCCGCGAGACGCACGCCGCGAACGGCCGCATCATCCACTGCCGCTCGGAGGGCAGCCGGGCGCGCTGGAACTACTGAGCGGCCGCAGTCGGCGGGCCGCCGGAGCCGCCCCGCCCGCCGGAGCCTCGCCCCGCCGGGCCGCCGGCCCCCCGGGGCCCTTGAGCGGCCCCGGGGGTCGCCGGTGATGCCGGCCCGCCGCGGGGCCTACCGCCCGAGGATGACGGTGCCCGAGGAGCAGAACCAGCCGCCCGTGCCCGAGGCCAGGGCCACCTCGGGCAGTCGGCCGTTCCGCTTGGTGACCTGGCGGTCGGGGCCGGCCTCGCCGCGGAGCTGGCGGACCGCCTCCACCAGCAGGAACAGGCCCCGCATCCCGGGGTGGCAGGCCGAGAGCCCGCCACCGTCGGTGTTGACGGGCAGTTCGCCGTCCCGCAGCAGCCGGCCCTTCTCCACGAAGGCCCCGCCCTCCCCCTTGGCGCAGAAGCCGAGGTCCTCCAGGGTCACCAGGGTCATGTACGTGAAGGCGTCGTAGATCTCCGCCAGATCCACGTCCGCCGGGCCCAGACCGGCCCGTTCGAAGGCCAGGCGGCCCGAGACCGCCGCCGGGGAGACGGTGAAGTCCTCCCACTCCGACATGGTGGTGTGGGAGACGGAGGTGCCCGAACCCAGGATCCAGACGGGCGCCTTCGCGGTGTCCGGTACGTAGTCCTCCGCCGCGAGCAGCACCGCGCAGCCGCCGTCGGAGCGGATGCAGCAGTGCAGCTTCGTGAACGGGTCCGCGATCATCTCGGCGGACAGCACGTCCTCCACCGTGATCGGGTCCCGGTACATCGCGTCGGGGTTGGTGGCGGCGTTCGCCCGCGCCTGGACGGCCACGGCGGCGAGCTGCTCCGCCGTGGTGCCGTACTCGTGCATGTGGCGGCGTGCGGCCATGGCGTACTTCGCGACGAGGGTGTGGCCGTACGGGACCTCGAACTGGAGCGGGCCCCGGGCCCCGAAGGAGAGGTTCGAGGTGCGCCGGCGGGCCTTGACGTCGGCGCGGGCGGTGGAGCCGTAGACCAGCAGGACTGCGTTGGCGTGGCCCGCGGCGATGGCGTCGGCGGCGTGGGCCGCCATGACTTCCCAGGTGGAGCCGCCGACGGAGGTGGAGTCGACCCAGGTGGGGCGCAGCCCGAGGTACTCGGCCACCTCGACGGGGGCGAGGGTGCCGAGGCCCGCCGAGGCAAGGCCGTCGATGAGGGAGCGGTCCAGGCCCGAGTCGGCGAGCGCCCGGCGGGCGGCCTGGGCGTGCAGGGCGTAGGGGGTGGGGCCGTCGACCCGGCCGCAGTCCGAGAGCGCGACGCCGACGACCGCGACCCTGCGGCGGGGTGCGGAGGCGGCGGAGAGGGGTCCAGGCATGGGGCGACCGTATATCTGACGTACCGTCAGGCGCTAGGCCCCGTCCGGCCGTAGTGCCGCCGGAACCGGGGTGGTGCACGTCGTGGCGCCCGGCGCGACTTCGGCGGTGACAGCCCCTGGGCATCCGCGGCCCGCCGCCCTAACATGACGGCCCGTCAGATATCCCCCCGGCCACCGCTGGGAGGTGCCCGCCCCCAGGAGGAGCCAGACGATGGATGCCGCCTTCACCGCGGAGCAGGACGAGATGCGCCGCACCCTGCGCGAGATCCTGGGCAAACGCTGCGGTCCGGACGAGGTCAAGGCCGCCGTCCGCACCTCCGCCGGATACGACCGTGAGCTGTGGCAGCAGCTCTCGCGACAGCTGGGGCTGCCGGGTACCGCCATCGCCGAGGAGTACGGGGGAGTCGGCTGCACGCCCGCCGACCTGGCGCTGGCCTGCGAGGAGACCGGACGCGTGCTGCTGCCCTCCCCGCTGCTCGCCACCGCCGGGCTCGTCGCGCCGCTGATCGGCGCCCTCGGGACGCCCGCCCAGCGCGCGGCGCTGCTGCCCCCGCTCGCCGCCGGAACCCTGACCGCCGCGCTCGCCGTACCCGGTACGGCCCTGGCCACCGCCCTCGCGCTGACCGGCGACAACACCCCCGGCGAGTGGTCCGGGGGCGGCCGCGCCGGCGGGGTGCAGGCCCGGGCCGGCGAGGACGGCGGCTGGCGGCTGTACGGGGAGGCCGCGCAGGTGCTGGACGGGCACAGCGCCGGCCTGCTGCTGGTCGCCGCGCACACCGGCGGCTTCGCCCGCAGCCGCACCCTGCTCTTCCTGGTGCGCGACGACGCGCCCGGCCTCGTACGCACCCGGCAGGCCACGCTCGACGAGACCCGTCCCCAGGGCCGGGTCCAGCTGCGGGACGTGGCAGCCGAGCTGCTGGGCGGTGACGGCGGCGGTGACGGCGGTGACGGTGGCGGCGGGGTGTCCGGGGCGCTCGCCGCGACCGGCCGGAGCGCCGCCACCCTGCTCGCCACCGAGGCGGTCGGCGCGGCGGGCCGAGCGCTGGCCCGCACGGTGGAGTACGTACGCGAGCGCGAGCAGTTCGGCCGTGCGGTCGGCTCCTTCCAGGCCGTCAAGCACCGGCTCGCGGACCTCTACGTACAGGTCCAGGCGGCCCGCTCCGCCGCGTACTACGCGGCCTGGGACCCGGACCAGGGCGGACTCGCCCTCGCCCAGGCGCTGGAGGCGCTGCGGCTGACCTCGGGCGAGGCCATCCAGCTGCACGGCGGCATCGGCTTCACCTGGGAGCACGACGCGCACCTCTACTTCAAGCGCGCGGCGGCCGACGAACTGCTCTTCGGGCCGGCCCACCGGCTCCGGGGGCACGCCGCGCAGCGCGCCGGCCTCTTCCCGGCGGCCCGGGAGGCGGCCCGGGACACGACCTCGGAGAGGATGGCCGTCTGATGGCCGCCGTCGGAGTCCGCCTGATGCAGAAGGTCTCCTCGACCCTGCTGTTCGCCAGGATCGCACCGCACGTCATCCCCGCCATGGACAAGGCGGTGCACCGGCTCACCCGGGGCAAGGTCATCCTCAGCGCGCAGATGCTCCCCGGCGTGATCCTCACCGCCAAGGGGGCCAAGACGGGCGAGCCGCGCACCACACCACTCGCCTGCATGCCGCTGGACGACGGCGCGAGCTGGCTGCTGATCGGCTCCAACTTCGGCCGCCCCGGCCACCCGGCCTGGACCGCGAACCTGCTCAGGCACCCCGACGCGCAGGTGAGTTGGCACGGCCGGGACATCGCCGTACGGGCCCGCCTGCTCCACGGCGAGGAGCGTGCGGCGGCCTGGCGGGAGGCCCTGGCGTTCTGGCCGCCGTACGCGACGTACCAGGCGCGGATCGAGCGCGAGATCCGGCTGTTCCGCCTGGACCGCCGCTGAGCGCGGCAACCCGTACGCGGCGGCCGCGGTGGGCGCCGGCGGACCTGGACCCCTGGCCGGGGTCCGGGGCCGCCGTTACTTGGTCGGCTTCTTGCCGGTGATGCCCAGGTGCACGAGGAGCGCGAGGTTCGGCTTGAGTTCGGCCTGCTTCACACCCCAGGTCTGGAACCCCTTCTGGTGCGAGGCGACCGCGGCCAGCATCGCGACCAGCGAACCGGCCATCGCGGCCGGGCTGAGGTCCTTGTCGACCCTGCCCTTGGCCTGGAGTTCCTTCATCGACTCCGTGAGGGAGTTGGTGACGGAGTTCAGGATCTTCATGCGGATCTTGTAGAACCGCTTGTCGCCCTCCGCCGCGCCGAGGTCGACGACCCGCAGGATCGCGTCGTTGCGGCGCCAGAAGTCCAGGAAGCCCTCGACCAGTTCTTCGGCCGCGGCCCAGCCGGCCTTGCCCACCCAGTTGCGGCCCTCGACGAGCGCCGTCAACTGCGCGCCCTCCGTGGCCATTTCCTCGGCGATCTCCAGGACGGCACCTTCGACGTCCGGGAAGTACTGGTAGAAGGTCGCGGGGGAGGTACCGGCCTTGCGCGCGACGTCGATCACCTTGACGTCGCGGTACGGCGAGGAGCTGAGCATCTCGCCGAGGCAGTCGAGCAGCTTCTGCCGCGTCGCCTGGCCGCGCCGGCCGGCGACACGCCCGTCGACGGTGCGTACTTGTCCTGTCATGCCGTCAGCTTACCGAGGGGTGATGGGCGCGCTATTCGGCCGCCTGCAAATGGGGTTACCCGGCCCCGGACCTGGGCCATCGGCGCCCGCGCACCCCGCCGCCGATGCTTTTCGGCCGCTTTCCGGGCCGGATTCCGTCCCGGGCCGCCCTGTCCTGCCGATACCGGTCGCGGCCCGTCCCTGGCCCACCCGTATCGTGGCGTAATCCCCCGAATAGTCTCGTCAACAGGCCCCGGACCCCTTCACGGACCCATCATGGCCGGTACGAGCGGGGCGGACACGGGGTGGACGACGGAAGGAACCGGGCGATGACGGCATTCGCGGAGGGCTCCCCCTGCTGGGTCGACGCCTCGCTCCCGGACGTCGAGGCGGGAAAGCGCTTCTACGGTGAGCTCTTCGGGTGGACCTTCGGGGACAGCGCGGGCGCCGAGTACGGGCACTACACGCAGGCCTACAGCCGCGGCCGCAACGTCGCCGCCCTCGCCCCCAAACCCGACGGCCGCATGCCCACCGTCTGGGGGATCTACCTCTACACCGTCGACGCCTACGCGTGCGCCGCCCGCATCCGCGCGGCGGGCGGCCAGATGGTGATGGACCCGCAGCCCGTGGGCCCGTACGGCACCGCCGCGATGGCCGCCGACCCCGGCGGGGCCGTCTTCGGCCTGTGGCAGCCCGGCACCCACCACGGGTTCGAAGCCCAGGGCGAGCCGTACACCTACCGCTGGTCGGAGGTCTACACCCGGGCGCGCGACGCCGTGGACGTGTTCTACGCCAAGGTCTTCGGCTACGTCCCCGAGGACCAGGACGACCCCGACTCCGGCATCGAGTACCGCGTCTGGTCCCCGCCCGGCAGCGCCCCCGGCTCCGCGACCGCCGTCCTGGGCCGAAGCCTCATCACCGACGCCTTCCCGGAGATCATGCCGGCGCACTTCCTGGCCTACTTCGCCGTCCCCGACTGCGACCAGAGCGTGGCCACCGCGCAGCGCCTCGGTGGCCGGGTCACCGCCGATCCCGTGGACACCCCGTACGGGCGCATCGCGGTCGTCGCCGACAATCAGGGGGCGGTCTTCGGGCTGCTCTCGGAGCCGCGGACCAAAGCCGGAGGCGAAACCCGGCCCTGACCCGGGGCCGGACCAGGCGCGGGCCTGACAGAATCGGGCGTGCGCGCCGGTGGACGCGCGCTGCGGGCGGGCCCGGCGTGGGCCCGGGAGGCCCGTACGGGGAGGTGTGGAGGCCAGTGGTGGAGCAGCTGACGCAGCACGACCCGAGACGGATCGGCCCCTTCGAGGTGCTGGGACGGCTCGGCGCCGGCGGCATGGGGCTGGTCTACCTCGCGCGGTCGGCGTCCGGACGGCGCGTCGCGATCAAGACGGTGCGCACCGAGCTCGCCGAGGACCAGCTGTTCCGCGTGCGTTTCACCCGGGAGGTGGAGGCGGCGCGCGCCGTCTCCGGCTTCTACACCGCGGCCGTGGTCGACGCCGACCCGCGCGCCGCCGTGCCGTGGCTGGCGACCGCGTACGTGCCGGCCCCCTCCCTGGAGGAGATCGTCAACGAGTGCGGGCCCATGCCCGTGCAGGCCGTACGGTGGCTCGCGGCCGGCATCGCCGAAGCCCTCCAGTCCATCCACGGGGCCGGCCTCGTGCACCGCGACCTGAAACCGTCCAACGTGCTCGTCGTCGAGGACGGCCCGCGCGTCATCGACTTCGGTATCGCGAGCGGGGTCTCCAACACCCGCCTGACCATGACGAACGTCGCCGTCGGCACCCCCGCCTACATGTCGCCCGAGCAGGCGAAGGACTCGCGCAGCGTCAAGGGCGCCAGCGACGTCTTCTCGCTCGGCTCGACGCTCGTCTTCGCCGCCACCGGACACCCGCCCTACCACGGGGCCAACCCGGTCGAGACGGTGTTCATGCTGCTGCGCGAGGGCCCGAACCTGGAGGGGCTCCCGGACGAGCTGCGGCCCCTGATCGACTCCTGCATGCAGATGGACGCCACCCGCCGCCCGACCCCGGCCGACCTCCAGGCGCAGCTGGCCCCGCACCTCTTCGACGGCGGCGACGACAGCGGCACCGCCTCGGCCTGGCTGCCCGGTACCGCCGTCGCCATGATCGAAGCCCGCCGCGCGGGGCTGCGCACGGCGGTGGTCCCCGCCCCCGCCCGCAAGCCGCGCGGCGCCGAGGGGCCGCTGTCGGGCCCCGCCACGCACCGGCCGCGGCGTGACGCCGCCGAGTCGTGGGTGGACCCGCGCACCGGGCAGGCCGCACCCCCGCTTCCGCCGCACCCGCCGGGCTCGCCGGTGTCCTCGGGCGAGCCGGTCCGGCTCGGCGCCTCGCCGGTGCCGATCGGGCCCGGGCCGCGCGCGACGGCCGCCGCGCCCGCCGGGGCCGGGGCCGACGTCGCGACGGGCTGGGTCCGCCCGCCGGGCGGCGCGTCCGCCGCCGAGGCCGTCGGGGCGGTGCCGCACCAGGCGTCGTCGTCGGCGGCGTCCGCGGCGGCCCCCTCCGGTCCCTCGCCCGAGAGCGGCCGCTGGCGCCCCTGGCGCTTCCGCATGTCGAACGAGGTCTGGGGCACCCCGACCGTCGCCGGCGACCTGCTGTACGTCACCTCCTTCGAGGTGCACGCGCTGGACGTCGGCAGCGGCCGGCGCCAGTTCAAGACGCGCGACGTCGCCTGGTCCATGGCAGTCGCCGACGGCCGCATCCACGCCTCCGACGGCCCCTCCCTGTACGCGCTCGACGCCTCCGACGGCTCCGAGCGCTGGCGGCTGGCCACCGAGGCGTGGGTGTACGCGCTGCGCGCCGAGCGGGGCACCGTCGTCACCGCGACGCGCGGCGGCGGCGTACAGGGCTGGGAGGCCTCCAGCGGCCAGAAGCTGTGGGAGCTCAGCGGCGCGCAGAGCGACTTCGAGACCCCGGAGGCGGCGCCCGTCCTGCACGAGGGCACCGTCTACGTGTGGCAGGACGCCCGGCTGCGCGCCCTGGACGCCCGCTCCGGTCTGGAGGCCTGGTCGTACCCGGTCGGTGACGCGGCGTCCTGCGGGAACGTCCCGGTGCGGGTCACCCCGGCGCCGGACGGCAACGTCTACGTCGCCGCCGGCACCCGCGTCCTGTCCGTCGACCGGGCCTCGGGGCGGGTGCGCTGGCACTTCGAGGCCCCGGCGGTCTTCCTGGCGCCCCCGGCCTTCGCGCCGGGCGCGGCGGTGACGGGCGGCGGCGTGTACCTCGTCGACTACCTCGGCACCGTGTACGCCCTGGACGCGGTCACCGGCAAGGACCGCTGGCGCATCGCGACGGAGTCGCGGCCTTCGCCCGACCCGGTCCTGGTGGCCGCCGGCAACGTCCACCTGGGCGCGGGCAGCGCCCTGTACACGCTCGACGCGGTCACCGGCACCCCGAAGTGGCGGTTCGCGGCGGGCGGGGAGATCACCGGCTCCCCGGCGGTCGCCGACGGCCGCGTGCACTTCGGCTCGGCGGACCACTGCCTGTACACCCTGGACGCGGCGGGCGGGCAGCTGCGCTGGAAGCTGGCCACGGGCGGGGAGATCACCGGCGCCCCGGTGGCCGATTCGGGCGTGGTGTACGCGTGCAGCAAGGACCGCTGCGTGTACGCGCTGGACGCGGCGAAGGGGACGGGCACCCGGACCGGCGGCTGAGCCGGTCCGGCCCGTCCCCGGGTCCGGTCCCGGCCCCGCCGGGTCGCGCACGGCACCGGGAGTGACAGGATGGACCCCATGAGCAACGTCTACTTCGACATCGACATCGACGGCAAGCCCGCGGGCCGCATCGTCTTCAACCTCTTCGACAAGGTCGTCCCCAAGACCACGAAGAACTTCCGCGAGCTGGCCACCGGCGAGCACGGCTTCGGCTACGCCGGTTCGCCCTTCCACCGCGTCATCCCCCAGTTCATGCTCCAGGGCGGTGACTTCACCAACCAGAACGGCACGGGCGGCAAGAGCATCTACGGCGAGAAGTTCGCCGACGAGAACTTCGACCTGAAGCACGACCGGCCGTTCCTGCTGTCGATGGCGAACGCCGGCCGCAACACCAACGGCTCGCAGTTCTTCATCACGACGATCCCCACCCCGTGGCTCGACGGCAAGCACGTCGTCTTCGGCGAGGTCGTCGAGGGCTCGGACCTGGTCAAGAAGATCGAGTCCCTGGGCTCCCAGTCCGGCCGCACCTCCGCGAAGATCGAGATCTCGGCCTCGGGCGTCGTCGACGCCGCCTGACCCCTTCCCGGCCGGCCGGCCCCGCCCCCTCGGGGGGCCGGGGCCGCCGCCATGCCGGGCCCGCCCCGGCCTGCGTGACCCCCGGCCGAGCCTCGTGCGGCGCGCGAACCGGGAGCCCTGCGGCGGGGGTTGCGGTCGTGGCACGATGCTGCGGTAGGCCGGGAGCCCGCCGGGGGCCCGGCGTTCGTGACCGAGGGGAGCCGACATGGGCGTACCGAAGCCGCTGACGCACGAGGAGATGGCCGAGAACCTGGCGGAGCTGCCCGGGTGGGAGCAGGACGGTGACGTGATCACCCGGACCTACGCGATCTCCTACCACGCGGCGGTGGCGGCGATCGTGACGATCGCCGACCGGGCGCGGCGCGTGCGCCACCACGCCGATCTCGACCTGCGCGCCGACCACCTGCGCGCGTCGATCACCACTCACGACGTCGGCAACCGGCTGACCGCGGCCGACTTCGACCTGGCCCGCCGCATCGACGCGATCGTGGCCGCACACCAGGCACTGCCCCTCGACTGACCGTGCGCGTGACAGGCCCCGGGAACCTGGGCCCGGCGCGCCTGGGTCCGGCGCGTCTAGACCCGGCGCGCCAGGACCCGGCCCGGCCAGGTGCCGGAGCGGAAGCGGTCGGTGGGGGTGAAGCCGTTGCGCTCGTAGTACGCGACCAGTTCGCCCCCGCCGCCCGCCCAGCAGTCGACCCGCAGCAGCCGGGCGCCCGCCCGCCGGGTCTCCTCGACGGCGCGGGCCAGCAGGGCCGCCCCGATGCCGAGGCCGGCGTAGCGGCGGTCGCAGACCAGCAGCCGGACGTACCGCTCGGGTTCCCCCGCCGCCGCGACCGGCAGCTGCGGGCTGGGCCCGGAGTCCAGTACCAGCGCCCCGGCGGGGGCTCCGTCCCACTCCGCGACGAACGGGAGGTTCTCGGTCGTGTAGCGCTCGACCCGCTCCGGCCCCCCGGGACGCTGCGAATACGGCGCCGTGCCCCACTGCTCGGTGTTGCCGCGCGCGTTCATCCAGGCCACCGCGGAGTCGAGCATGCCCAGGATCGCCGGGGCGTCGGCCGGGGTGCCCGGCCGGATGGCCATCCGTATGCCGTGCGTGCCGTTGTCCACGGGGGAAGCCTAGGGGCGCTCGGCAGGGGGGTGGAAACCGGGGTTCGTCGGGGCGGGGGGCGGGGGCCAGGGTTCGGCGGGGTGGGGGGAAGAGGCCGGGAAAGTGGGCGGCAGGTCGCGGTCGCGGACGCGGCGGCGGGAGCGGCCGCGCATGACGGCCCCCGCCAGGATGAGCAGCGCGCCGGCACCGAACGCGCTGGCCACGCCCTCGCCGATGCCCTTGCCGTCGGTCCCCACCGCGATGCCGTCCACGGCCTGGCCCTGACGGACCATCCACAGCACGGCGATGCCGAGGACCACGACCCCGGCGAGCGCCATGAGGGCGCGCGAGCACCGCACGATCGCGACGAGGGCCAGGAGCGCCGCGAAGCAGAACGGCAGCAGCAGCGAGGCGAACAGCGCGGCTTTGGCGTCGGTGATCCCGCCCGTGGAGAAGAGGTCCGCGAGCCGGTAGTCGCGCCCGTGCCGGCCGCCGTACCAGGCGCGGAAGGGACTCCAGACGGCGGCTGCGGCTCCGATCAGACCGAGGAGCGAGCCGAGCAGGTTCCGGATCATGCCCCGACGCTATGTGCGGCCCCGGGCACCCGCACCCCGGGTGGGGCGTCCGGGGGCCTGGTAGCGTGGCGCGCCGTTGCCCAGGGGGAGGAGTCGGCCATGACGGCTGGAGGTCGCATCAGGTTCGGCGCGGTGCTCGTGACGGTGGTGTTGGCGCTCACGGGGTTCTCGTCCGGCCACAAGAGCAGCGGCCACGGAGGCTGCTCCAGTTCCAAGAGCAGCAAGCGCAGCAGCTACGACAGCAACAGCAGCTACCACAGCAGCAACCGCAACAGCGGCAGCCGGTCGACGGCCAGCCCCACCGCCAGTCCCACCGCCAGCCCCACCGGCGCGCCCGCCCGCGCCGAGGTCGTCAGCTGCGCCGGCCCGGGCTCACCGATGGCCACCGTCAAGGTCACCTCCCTCGCGGCCGTGGAGCGCACGGTCCGGATCCGGCTCGGCTTCGAGGGCGCGGCCGGGACCGTCGAGAGCGCCACCACCAGCGTCACCCTCAAGAAGGGCGAGACCCGCACGGTCGAGGTCAAGCTGCGCGACCCCGACCGGGCCGCCGACGTCACGAGCTGCCGGATCGGGTCCGTCACCGCCGCCTGAGCTACCGGATCCGGGACTCCGGCGAGGTCCGGCGGCCGGCGAAGAGGGCGGCCTGCCCGGCCGCCGGCAGGTTGCCCAGGGCGATCAGGGCCGGCGCCTGGTCGAGGGCCTGCCGGAGCGCCGCCTGCTTGGCCGACCACAGGGCCCGCACCGTGCCCTGCACGGCCCCCGTCGGAAAACCGGCCAGGGTCCGCGCCGACCGCAGGGCCGCCTCCAGGAGTTCCCCGGGTCCGGCCAGCTCGGACACCAGGCCGGTCTCGTACGCCCGCCGCGCGGAGAGCCGTTCCGCCGTGCCCATCAGGGACATCCGGGCCACCTCCCCGAACGGCATCCGCTGCGCCATGTACACCGCCTCGTAGGCGCTGACCATCCCGTACGTCGTGTGCGGGTCGAAGAACGTCGCGGACGACGACGCGACGATGAACTCCGACTCGCCCAGCAGGTAGAACGCGCCGCCGCACGCCATGCCGTTGACGGCCGCGACCACCGGTTTCCACAGGTCGTTGGCCTTCGGCCCGACGGCCAGGAGCGGGTCGTCCACCGAGTACGGGGACGCGGGCTGCGGCACCTGCACGCCCCGGTCGATGCCCGTACAGAACGCGGCCGTCCCCGCCCCCGTCAGCACCACCGCCCGTACACCCTCGTCGTAGCGGAACTCCCGCCAGACCACGGCGAGTTCGGCGGCCGTCGCGAGATCGATCGCGTTGTGCCGGTGCTCCCGGTCCAGGGTGACGACCGCGACCCCGCTCGCCCCGTCCCGCTCCACCCGTACCGTCACGGCCGCTCCAGGACCCAGCGCGGCACGCTCGTGCCGCCCGTATCGGTGAACACCACCTGTACCCGCGCCCCGATCCGCAGCCGGGCCGGATCCACCGAGTCCAGCGGGGCGTCGGCCGAGGTGACGAGGTTCCCCGCCAGCCGGATCAGCGGCGCCTCCGCCAGCTCCACGAGGATGACGTTGTACGGGGCCTGCGCCGCGTAGGCGGGCAGCAGCGGCGGGTGCGGCCGTACGAACGACCAGATCCGGCCCCGGCCGCTCATCAGCCGCCACTCGGAGCCGAACGACCCGCAGTGCGGGCAGCAGGGCCGGGGCGGGAAGCGGAGCCTGCCGCAGTCGGCGCAGGCCTGGATACGGAGCTCACCCCGGGCGGCGTACTCCCAGAACGGGGCCCCGTCCTCGTCCGGGACCGGGAGGAGGAGGTTTTCGGCGGGCGCGGTCATGGTCGGTGTCAGCTCCTCAGCAAGATCGCGGACGTCGGGACGCCTTCGCCCGCCGTCACCAGGCACGTCGCGGCGTCCGGCACCTGCGCGGTCGAGGTGCCGCGCAACTGCTTGACGCCCTCGTTGATCAGGTTGAAGCCGTGGACGTACGCCTCCGACAGGCCGCCCCCGCCGGTGTTGATCGGCAGCCTGCCGCCCATCTCCAGTGCCCCGCCCTCGGTGAACGCGGCCCCCTCACCGCGCCCGCAGAAGCCGTAGCCCTCCAGGGACAGCGGGATCAGCGGGGTGAACGCGTCGTAGATCTGGGCCACGTCCACGTCCTCGGGCCCGAAGTCGGCCTGCTTCCACAGGTGACGGGCCGCAGTCCACGCCGGGCCGGACAGCGGGTCGTCGTTCCAGTAGTTGACCATCCCGTGGTGCTGCGCGGGCAGGCCCTGCGCGACGGAGTGGACGTAGACCGGCTTCTGACGGCAGTCCCGCGCCCGCTCGGCGGACACGATGACGCAGGCCAGCGCCCCGTCCGTCTCCAGGCAGTTGTCGAAGAGACAGAGCGGCTCACTGATCATGCGGGAGGTCATGTACATCTCGCGGGTCAGCGGCCGCTCGTACATCATGGCGGCGGGGTTCTCGTTGGCCCGGTTGCGGCAGGCCATCGCCACGTTGAAGAGGTGGTCGCGGGTGGCCCCGTACTCGTGCATGTAGCGGCGGGCCAGCATGCCTATCTCGTCGGCCGGCCGCAGCAGCCCGAACGGGCGGGTCCACTGGCCGGGGGTGGGCAGCTGCACGGTCGTGTTCTTCCAGGGGCGCGGTCCCGAGCCGCGCTTGCGCGAGCGCCAGGCGACGCCGACGGAGGCCTGGCCGGTGGCGAGGGCGGCGGCGAGGTGGCCGACCGTGGCGCAGGAACCGCCGCCGCCGTAGCCGACCTTGGAGAAGAAGGTGACGTCGCCGGCGCCGATGGACTTGGCGACCTCCACCTCGTCGGTCTCCTCCATCGTGTACGAGGCGAAGGCGTCCACCTCGGCCGGTGCGATGCCCGCGTCGGCGAGCGCCGCGAGGATCGCGCGGCAGGCCAGTTCCTTTTCGCTGCCCGGCAGTCGTTTGGCAAAGGCGGTCTGGCCGATGCCGACGATTGCCGTAGCGTCCTTGAGCGTTGCCGCCATCGCCACCTCCGGGTGCGCGCCAGTGCTGACAGCCGCGAAGGCTACAGCTAATCTGACGGATAGTCAGCTACTGGCACCGGGGAGGGTGACGCACGATGGGCGACGAGGAGCAGCACGGGACGCACCGACAAGGCACCGTCCGGCCGGCCGACGACCCCACCGACCCCCGCGGCGACCTGCACTGGGGCACCATCGGAGGCCTCGTGCGCGACGCCGCCGCCCGCTACCGCGACCGCGAGGCCGTCGCCGACGGCCGCGTCCGCGTCAGCTACGCCCAGCTCGGCGAACGCGTCGAACGCGCCGCGGCCGCCTGCCTCGCCGCCGGGATCGAACCCGGCGACCGGGTCGCCGTATGGGCGCCCAACACCCTCGACTGGATCGTCTCCGCCCTCGGCGCCGTCACCGCGGGCGCCGTACTCGTCCCCCTCAACACCCGTTTCAAAGGAACCGAGGCCGCGTACGTACTCCGGCGCAGCCGGGCCCGTCTCCTCTTCGTCACCGGCACCTTCCTCGGCACCTCCTACGTCGCCTCCCTGCGCCGCGCCGCAGCCGAGGGCCGCGGCGCCGGCCCCCTGCCCGGCCTTCCCCACCTCGAACAGGTCGTCGTCCTCGCGGGAGACGCGCCCGAGGCCTTCCACACCTGGAAGGACTTCCTGGCAGGCGGCGACGCCGTACCGGCCGCGGCCGTCCGCGAGCGCGCCGACTCGCTCCGCTCCGAGGCGCCCTGCGACATCATCTTCACCTCCGGCACCACCGGCAGCCCCAAGGGCGCGGTCATCACCCACGCCCAGACCCTGCGCTGCTACGACGTGTGGAGCGAGCTCGCCGGACTGCGCGAGGGCGACCGCTACCTGATCGTGAACCCCTTCTTCCACACCTTCGGCTACAAGGCGGGGATCATCGCCTGCCTGATGCGCGGGGCGACGATGGTCCCCCAGCCCGTCTTCAACGTCGACACCGTCCTCGCCAACGTCGCCGCCGAACGGATCTCCGTCCTGCCCGGGCCGCCCACCCTCCACCAGTCGCTCCTCGACCACCCCCAGCGCGACCACCACGACCTGTCCGCCCTGCGCCTGGTCGTCACCGGCGCGGCCGTCGTCCCGCTCCGGCTCGTCGAGCGGCTGCGCGGCGAACTGCACATCGCCACCGTCCTGACCGCCTACGGGCTCTCCGAGGCCGGCGGCATCGTCACCATGTGCCGCCGGGGCGACCCGCCCGAGGTCATCGCCGCCACCTCCGGACGCGCCATCCCCGGCACCGAGATACGGATAGCCGGCGAAAGCGGCGACCCGGCACCGGCCGGCACCCCCGGCGAGGTCTGGGTGCGCGGGCACCACGTCATGCGGGGCTACTTCGAGGACCCGGACGAGACGCGGCGCGCCATCACCCCCGACGGCTGGCTGCGCACCGGCGACGTCGGCGTCCTCGACACCGCCGGGAACCTGCGCATCACCGACCGGATCAAGGACATGTTCATCGTCGGCGGGTTCAACGCCTACCCCGCCGAGATCGAGCAGCTCCTCGGCCTGCACCCGGACATCGCGGACGTCGCGGTCGTCGGCGTCCCCGACCCGCGCCTCGGCGAGGTCGGCAAGGCGTACGCGGTCCGGCGCCCCGGTGCCACCCTCACCGCGGACGACCTGATCGCCTGGTCCCGGCGGGAGATGGCCAACTACAAGGTGCCGCGCGCGGTGGAGTTCGTCACCGAACTGCCGCGCAACGCGAGCGGCAAGGTCCTCAAGCGGGAGCTGCGCACCCGGACCTGAGGCGGGTGTCCGCCCGTCGGGCCCCGGTGGCGCCGCTCCCGCCCGGGGGCAGGAGCGGCACCGCGGAAGGAGTCCGCTGCCGTCAGGCCTTGCCCGCGAGGGACCCGGCCGGGGGTTCAGGCCCGGGGTTCAGGCCCGGGGTGTCGAAGGGACCGCCCGGTCCGGCTTGCGGGCCAGCACCAGACGCCAGCGCGGGGTCCCGTCGGGCCGGCGGCCGAAGTGCTCCAGCGGGACCGTGTCCACCGTGAAACCCGCCGCGAGCAGGTCCGCCCGGACCGGCCCCCAGGGGAAGGTGCGGTAGTACATGACGAACGGCGGCCGCCACACCGCGTTGCGGACGCGCATCGCCGCGTCGAAGCCGGCCACCGCCCACCACAGCGGGGACGTCGGCGGAATCGGCGCCCCGATCGGGAACGCGAAGACACCGCCGGGGCGCAGCGTCCGGTGCACGCCCGAGAACAGGGCCGGCCGCTGCGCCGGGAGGAAGTGGCCGAACGCACCGAAGCTCACGGCCAGGTCGTAGGAAGCGGTGAGCGCCTCGGGCAGCGCCAGCGCGTCGGCCCGTACGAGGTCGGCCCCGTCGGGGAGGTCCAGCGCGGCCCGCCGCAGCATGCCGGCGCTGAGGTCCACCCCGGTGACCCGCTCCCGGCACAGCCGCCGCAGCAGGGGCAGGGCCGCGCCGGTGCCGCAGCACAGGTCGAGCCCCGAGCCGAAGGACCCCTCGTGTGCGGCCAGGGCCTCCTCGACCGCGTCGAGCATCCGGACCGGGGTGCGGAACGGCGTCTCGTCGAACTTCGGCGCGAGCAGGTCGTAGCCGCGCTCGAGGGAGGTCAGCGCCTGCACGGCCAGTTCGCGGAGGGTCGGCCCCTGGGAGGTGAACACCCCTCCAGCCTAGACGCGTTCCCGCCGTGCGGCCGGTGCGCCGGCGGTCACCGGGGCGCCCGGTCCTTCCGCCAGGCGCCGACGCCGAGCCGGCCCGTGGTCCCGAGGTCGAGTTCCGGTACCACGGTCACGGCCGCGGCCCCGGGCTTCGCCGTCACCCTGGCGTACGGCGCGTTCACGGCGTCGCCGGAGCCGGTGGTGTTGCGCCACGCCAGGGTGGTGCTCGCCGATTCGCCCGGGCCCAGCGTCAACGGCGCGGGCGGCCCGTCCCCTCCGAGGCCCGTGGAGATGCCGGCGGTGCCCCGGAGGATCTCGACGCCGGTCACCGGCTCGCGGCTTTCGTCGAGCAGCTGGAGGCCGGGGTAGCCGTCGAGCTCGTAGCGGCCGGTGCCGCAGTAGGTCAGCCGGATCCCCACGACGCGCAAGCCCATGGCGGCGTCCCCGTCGTCGGCCGTGACCCGGATCCCGGAGGGCGGGCAGGCGCCGGCGGGGTCGGGCGCCTCGGCGGCGGGTACGGCCCGCACCTTGGAGATCCGCACCCGCGACCCGGTCCCGGACGCCGTGTCCGACCTCTCGACGGTGCGCGTCACGCTCTGACCCGGGCCCACCGACGAGACGGTCTGCCGGACGCTGTCCATGGCCCGACCGGAGTCGTCCAGAAGGCTGAAGGTGACGGTGTAGGTGAGGGCTTCCGCGGCGGTGTTGGTGACCCGGAAGGCGGCGCCCGAGGCGGGGGAGGGAGCGCACTCCCGGCTGATGAGGCTCACCCCGTCGTGCTCGGAGGCCCGCCCCGCGGTGGTGGGGGCGCAGCTCGGTGCAGCGGAGCCGCCGGTCGTGCCGGAGGCGGCGGTTCGCGTCCCGCATCCGGCGAGGACCACGGTGGCGGCGAGGACCACGGTGGCGGCGGGGAGCAGGGTGGCGGCGGGGAGCAGGGTGGCGGCGGGGGCGGGGCGCATCGCCCCAGGAGATCAGGAGCGGATGCCCGTGGCTGTGACGGAGGCCACGCCTGCGGTCACAGGGCCGTCACAACGACGTGCGGCGGCCGCGGTGGTCCCCCCGGGCCACCGCGGCCGCCGTTCCCCCGTACGAGCCCTCAGGTCTCCCCCGTACGTATCCCCCCGTACGCATCCCTGTGGGCTTCCCCCGTACGTTTCCCCCGTACGTCCCCCGTGCTGTGCGCCGGCACGTACCCCCGTACGTTTCCCCCGTACGTGCTGTGCTCGCCTCGGCTACGGGCGCGGAACGGACGCGTGGTTGTCCAGCGTCACGATGTCTGCGTCCAGAACCTTGTCTTCCTGCCCGGGCAGCGGCGTACCGCCCGAGGCATGGTTGTCGAGCGGCTTGATCTCGATGCCCGACGCGTGGTTGTCGAGCGGCTTGATGTCGCCTTCGTTCGGCGGAGCGGTGTTCGAAGCGGTGTTGTTCGGCAGGGTGTTCTCGTTCGTCGTCATCGTCGGATCTCCTGATGGATGAGTCGGGCCCGTTCGGCGATTCCCCCGTGGACCGCCGAACGGGTAGTCCTCCAGTCGACCCGCGAGCCCCCCCCGACGCGCCGAGCCGATGCATTCATCATGTCGGGCGGCGATAAACGAACGATGAACGGCCCGTTCATCACGCTGCCGCGCAGGTCAGGCGGCCAACTGCGAAGCCAGCAAGGTACGGACTTCGGCCAGCTCCGCGGAACCAAGTTGCGCGAACACGCTCTCCGCGTCCCGCCAGCACACCCGCGCCCGGTCCCGCTGCCCCAGCCGCACCAGGGCCTTCCCCAGCACCGTCAGCACCGTCGCCCGCCGCCACTCGCCGCCGATCCCGCGCAGCGCGATGGCCTGCTCGGCGTGCGAGGCGGCCAGCGTCGGGCGCCCGGCCGCCAGATGGGCCTCCGCGAGCCGGAAGTGCGTCACGCCCTCCCACAGCGGCTGCCGGTTCTCGTGGAACAGCGACAGCGCCTCGCCCAGCTGCTCCAGCGCCTCCCCGAGCCGGCCCGCCTGGGTCAGCGCGATGCCCAGCGCGTAGCGGCCGTTGGCCAGGCGCAGCGTCAGGCCCATCCGGTCGTAGATCGCGATGCCCTGCTGCGCGAGGTCTATGGCGCTGGAGAGGCGGCCGAGTTCGACGTGGATCCGGGAGAGGTTGCACAGGGCGCTGGCCTCGCCGACGAAGTTGGCGTCGGCCCGGAAGTTCGCGATCGCCTCCAGCAGGAACCGCTCGCCGTCGGCGTGCCGGCCCTGGTAGAGGGCGATGATCCCGCGGTCGTTGGGCGCCCAGCAGCTGGGCAGCGGGTCGTCGGCCTCCCGCGCCAGGGCCATCGCCCGGCGGGCCTCGTCGTCGGCCTCCGCGAAGCGGCCCGCCACCAGGTGGACCATCGTCAGCGTGGTGCGGGCCCGGCCCTCGGCGTAGGGGTCCTTCACGGCGCGCGCCGTCTCGCACACGGCGCGGGCGGCGGACTCGTACTGCTTGGAGTTGGCCCCGGACTCGGTGAGGTCCTTCGCCGCCCACAGCAGGTCCACCGCCCGGCGCAGCACGTCGGGCCGCTCGGCGCCGCGTACGGAGGACTGCCGCACGCACGCCAGCAGCGGGTCCGCCTCGGCGAACAGCCAGTCCAGCGCGGGGCGGGCCTCGGTGAAGGCGAGGCCCGGGTGGCGGGTCGCGGACATGTGCGCGGGCAGCCGGTCGCCGGGGCGCTCCAGCGCGTACACCCCGGCGGCGGTCGCCAGGTAGAAGTCGAGGAGCCGGTCGAGGGCGGCCGTGCGCTCGTCCGGCGGCTGCTCGTCGCGTTCGGCGCAGGCGCGCGCGTAGAGGCGTACGAGGTCGTGGAAGCGGTAGCGGCCGGGCGCGGCGGATTCGAGCAGGGAGCAGTCGACCAGGGCTTCGAGGAGGTCCTCGGTGTCGTGCTCGGGCAGGTCCAGTACGGCCGCGGCCGCGGGCAGGGAGACGTCGGGGCCGTCGGCGAGCCCGAGGAGGCGGAACGCGCGCTGCTGGGCGGGCTCCAGCTGCCCGTAGCCCAGCTCGAAGGTGGCTTTGACGGCCAGGTCGCCCGCCTGGAGCTCGTCCAGGCGGCGGCGTTCGTCGGCGAGCTTCGCGGCGAGGACGGACACGGTCCAGGTGCGGCGGGCGGCGAGCCGGGAGGCGGCGATGCGGATGGCGAGCGGCAGGAACCCGCAGGCGCCGACGACGTCGAGGGCGGCCTGGCGCTCGGCTCCGACGCGCTCGGCCCCCACGATGCGGGTGAACAGCTGCAGGGCCTCGTCGGGGCTCATCACGTCCAGGTCGACGAGGTGGGCTCCGGCGAGGCCCGACATGCGGACCCGGCTGGTGACGAGGGCGGCGCAGCCCGCGGTGCCCGGCAGCAGCGGGCGCACCTGGGCCGCGTCGCGGGCGTTGTCGAGCAGGACCAGGACGCGCCGGCCGTCGAGCGTGGAGCGGTACAGCGCGGCCCGTTCGGCGGCGGTGTCGGGGATGGCGGTGTCCGGGGTGCCGAGCGCCCGCAGGAAGGAGCCGAGGACGGCGACGGGCTCGGCCGGGCGGGTTTCGGTGCCCTGGAGGTCCACGTAGAGCTGGCCGTCGGGGAAGTGGGGCCGGGCGGCGTGCGCGACGTGCACGGCGAGGGTGGTCTTGCCGACCCCGCCGATCCCGGCGAGCGCGGAGACGGCCATGACCTGGCCCTCCGCACCCGAGAGGATCTCGCCGAGCTCGCTGACGAAGGGCGCCCGCCCGGTGAAGTCGGGCACGGTCGCGGGCAGTTGGGCGGGGCGGACCACCACGGGGGCGGCCGTCTGGGCCGGGTCCTCGGCGCGGGCGAGTTCGGCGTCGGCGCGCAGGATGCGCTGCTGGAGCGCGGAGAGCTCGGGGCGCGGGTCGACACCGAGTTCGTCCGCGAGGAGGCGGCGGGTGTCGGCGTAGACGGCGAGGGCCTCGGCCTGGCGGCCGCTGCGGTACAGGGCGAGCATCAGCAGCTCGCGCAGCCGCTCGCGCAGGGGGTGCGCCGCGGTGAGGGCGGTGAGCTCGGAGACGGCCTCGGCGTGGTGGCCGACCTCCAGGTCCAGGTCGAGGCGGGTCTCCAGCAGCTGGAGGCGCCACTCGGCGAGGCGGGTGCGCTCGGTGTCGGCGTGCGGTCCGGGGACTCCGGCGAGGGGTTCGCCGTCCCACAGGTCCAGGGCGCGTGCCAGCAGCGCACGCGCGAGGGCGCGGTCCCCGGCGGCGCGGGCCTTGTCGGCGTCGGCCGCGAGGGCGCGGGCGACGCCGAGGTCCAGGGCGGCCGCGTGGTGCAGGCGGATGGCGTAGCCGCCCGCGTCGGACACCAGCAGCCCCGGGTCGAGGACCTTGCGCAGCCGGGAGGCGTACGTACGGATGGTGGCGAGGGCCTGCTGCGGCGGCTCCTCGCCCCAGATGGCGTCGATGAGCTCGGGCGCGGTGGCGGTGCGGCCGTCGCGCAGGAGCAGCACGGCGAGCAGGGCGCGCTGCTGGGGGCTGCCGGAGGGCAGCGACTCGGCGCCGCGCCAGGCGCGGACGGTGCCGAGGACGGCGAAGCGGGTGGTGGGGCCGGCGGGCGCCGTGTCGGTGGGCGCGGTGTCGGTGGACGCCGTGTCGGTGGGTGCGGTGTCGGTGCGCGCGGTGTCGGTGGGCGCCGTGTCGCAGGTCGTCGTGTCGGAGGGGTAGCGGCCGGCGTGGCAGGGGCCGGCGGGGCCGACGGCGGACGGGACGGGGGCTTGGGCCGCGGCGGGGTTTCTCCGGGCTGCCTCGGGGTGGTTCCGCTGGTGCGGGATGGCCGGTATGCCGTCCATCTGTCGTCCCCCCTGCCTTCCGTCGGTGTAAGGGCCAGTCTGCCCTGTCTCGCACGTACCCGTCAGCCCGCGGCGGAGGGATCCCCTCCTGATCGACGTACAACTGGCTGACTACCGGCGTACTGCCGGCGCACTACCGGACCACTGCGGGCGCCCCGGTGCTGCACTACTAGCTGACGATCCGTCAGATCAGCGCTACCGTAATACGCATGGAGACCTTCCCGAAGATCATCTCGGTGGACGACCACACGGTGGAGCCCCCGCACGTCTGGCGGGACCGGCTCCCGTCCAAGTACCGCGACATCGGGCCGCGTGTCGTCCGCGCCCCGTTGAAGGAAATGACCTTCCTCGGCGGAAAGTTCGCCCCCGTCATGGGAGCCCGGGGCGACGACGGGCCCATCGGCGACTGGTGGGTGTACGAAGACCTGCACCGGCCCCTCACGCGCCTGGACACGTCCGTCGGATACGACCGCGACGAGATCAAACTGGAAGTCATCACCTACGAGCAGATGCGCCCGGGCTCCTTCTCGGTTCCCGACCGGCTCGCCGACATGGACGTCAACCACGTCCAGTCCGCACTCTGCTTCCCGACCTTCCCGCGCTTTTGCGGACAGACCTTCACCGAGGCCGCCGACCGCGAACTCGGGCTGCTGGGGGTCAGGGCCTACAACGACTGGATGGTCGAGGAATGGTGCGGCCCCGAGGCGCAGGGCCGCCTCATCCCGCTCACCCTCGTCCCCCTCTGGGACGCCCGCCTCGCCGCCGCCGAGGTCCGCCGCAACGCCGCCCGCGGGGTGCGGGCCGTCGCCTTCTCCGAGATACCCCCGCACCTCGGGCTCCCCTCCGTCCACACCGACGACTGGGACCCCTTCCTGCGGGCCTGCGACGAGACCGGCACGGTCATCGCCATGCACATCGGCTCGTCCTCCCGCATGCCGTCCACCTCGGCGGACGCCCCGCCGGCCGTCGGCTCCACCATCACCTTCGCCAACTGCTGCTTCTCGATGGTGGACTGGCTGATGAGCGGCAAGTTCGAGCGCTTCCCGAACCTGCGGATCATGTACGCGGAGGGCCAGATCGGGTGGATCCCGTACATCCTGGAACGCGCGGACGTGGTGTGGGAGGAGAACCGCGGCTGGGGCGGGGTCGCGGACAAGGTCCACCGGCCGCCGTCCGAACTGTTCGCGGACCACGTCTTCGGGTGCTTCTTCGACGACGCGTTCGGGCTGCGGAACCTCGACGCGATCGGCGTGGGCAACGTCCTCTACGAGACGGACTACCCGCACTCCGACTCCACCTGGCCGAAGTCGCGGGAGGTGGGGGAGGCCCAGATGGGGCACCTCGCTCCGGACGTCGTGGAGCGCATCGTCCGGGGCAACGCCATCGACCTGCTGGGGCTGACGGCGGAGGGGCTGTGGGCGGGGTGAGGGGGTAGGGGGCTCGGGGGCCGTCCCTCTGGCTCACCTCTGGTTCACCTCTGGGGCGCCTCCTGGACGCGTTCGGCCGTGACCGCCGGCCGGACGTGGGTCAGCAGGAGCTCCAGGAAGGCCTCGGGGCGCCGGAACGAGGCGAAGTGGCTCGCGCCCCCGATCAGGGCGAAGTGCTTGAGGGGTGCCTCGACCGCGTCGAAGAAGGCCTTGGCCCGCTCCGGCGGGGTGAGGACGTCGAGCTCGCCCTGGAAGACGAAGAACGGCACCTCGAAGCGCGTGCCGGTCTCGTCGGCGGTCTCGTCGGCGGGGTCGTCTGCCTGGTCGTCGGCCTGGTCGTCGGTGTGGTCGTCGGCGTGGTCGTCGGCCTGGTCGCCCCTGTGGTCGTCGGTGAGCCCTGTCGTGCCTTCGGCGACCCGCTCCGAGAAGTGCTGCCCCTTGAAGTAGTCCCGCAGGTCGCGCAGGGTGTGCAGCGGCGACAGCCACATCGAGCCGAGCACCACCTTCTTGAGGGTGTCCAGGGTCAGCGGGTCGCTCTGGGTGCGGAGTCGGTCGTACGTGGCGCGCTGCCCGGCGCTCCAGGCGCGCTGGTCGGCGCCGAGGGCCTCGGCCCGCGCCAGCTGCTTGGTCTTCCCGGCGGCGCGCAGCCGCTCCAGGAGGTCCCGGTACGCGCAGGCGTCGCGGTCGGCGTCGGGGACGTTCTGGTCGGTGCCGACGTACGCCGAGAACAGCTCCGGGTGGTTGCGCACCAGGCGCAGGCCGAAGACGCTGCCGAAGGAGTTGGCGACGAGTACGACCCGGCGTACGCCGAGCCTCCGGCGTGCGTGGCCGACCACCTCCAGGGCGTCCTCGTACAGCCGCGCGAAGGTGGCGTCCCCCTGGCCTTCCGGGCCGCCGCGGCCGAAGGTCTTGCCGGCGCCGCGCATGTCCCAGCGGACGATCGTGAAGTGCTGCTCCCAGGCGCGCGTGCGCACTGCGTAGATGGAGTTGGGGGCGCCCGGGCCGCCGTGGACCTCGACGATGACGGGGTTGGCGCGGTCCTCGCCGCGCACCGAGACCCACTGCTCGATGCCGCCGATGCGGACGAAGCCCTGCTCGTCGATCCCGCGGGGGGAGTCGATCCGCAGCGCCCGGGCGCCTTGGAGGCGGCGCACGGCGCGGTGGCCGAAGAGGGCGGCGGGAGGGGCGGCGAGGGCGGTGGCGGTGACGACTTCGGCAATCATTGTGTCCTCCGTAAACTGTTTCCGGCGTATGCAGAGGAGTGTGGGGTGTTCCCGAGGTCGTGTCAACACCCGTGGCCCGGAAGTGCGATGGTGGAGCCCGGGATCCTGGCGGGCTCCGGCCCTTGCGGCGGCAGGGGCGCCAAGGCATGCTCCGCCAGAGCTGAGTGGGGAGGGTGGCGGTGGTGGACAAGCGGACCGTGGTGACCGCGGTGCTGTGCGGGGTGGCGGCGCTGGGCGCGTCCGCGGCCATGACGACGGTGGTGCCGGAAACGGGCGGTACGGTGGCGGCGCACCCGAAGTCGGCCCCTCCGGCAGGCGCTTCCTCCAGCCCGCCGTCACGTTCGCAATCGTCGAAGCAGCCCCAGTTGTCCAAGACGCCGCGCCCGAGCTCGTCACCCGTGACCCCGCGCCCGGGCGGCCCGTCCGCCTTCACGGGGCCGCTGTTCGAGGGCGGTGTGGACGGCGACCACTTCTGCACCGCAACCGTCGTGCACAGCCCCGGCCGCAACCTGATCGTCACCGCCGGGCACTGTCTGGTGGCGGGCAAGGACGGCGCGGGCAGTGCGGTCTTCGCACCCGCGTACGCGAACGGATCCGCCCCGTACGGCGCGTGGAAGCTCGAAGAGGTCTACGAGGACGCACGCTGGACGGACGACGGGAACGACGACTACGACCTGGCCTTCGCCCGCCTCGCCCCCGACGCCTCGGGCCGCAACATCGAGGACCTCACCGGCGCCGCCGTCCTCGACACCTCGGGCCGCACCGGCGAGGAGGTCACGGTGACGGGCTACCCGGCCGACCGCAAGGTGCCGCGCACGTGCACGGCCGTGTCGATCCGCGAGAAGGCGACGGAGCAGCGCTTCGACTGCGCCGACTTCCCGGGCGGCACGAGCGGCAGCGCGTGGATCGCCCGGGACGGGAAGATCGTCGGCATTCTGACCGGCGGCGACACGGACGACGTCTCCACGAGCACGGTCCTGGGGGAGTACGCGGCGTCCCTGTACGCCCGCGCCACGGCGGCACGGTGATCAGGGGCCGGGGGGGGGGGGGGGGGGGCGGCGGCGTCGCTGAGGTGATCAGGGGCTGAGGCGGTCAGGCGGCTAGGCGCTGCGGCGCTGCGGCGTTGCGGCGCTGCGGCGGTCAGGCGATCAGGCCGAGGTGGACGGGGCCGGCGGAGACGCGGGCCAGCAACTCGTCCAGCCGCGGCGGCCACAGGGGCTCCCCGAGCGCGGCCAGCGCATCCTGCGAGAGCCAGCGCCAGTGCGCCTCGGGATACTCCGGGACGGGGTCGCGGCGGGGGCCGCTGGTGACGTAGATGTGCTCGTACTGGCGGACCGGTATGCCCATATGGGTGAAGTCGTGCTCCCAGGTGCAGAGCAGCCGCTGCGGCTCCAGGTCGGTCCACCCGGTCTCCTCCCGCAACTCGCGCCGCACACACTCCTCGGGACTCTCCCCGGGATCGATCCCCCCGCCGGGCGGGAGCCAGTGGATGCCGACTTCGACGTTGTTCTCCCGGAAGAGGAACACGGATCCAGTCGGGGAAAGTACGACAATTCGCGCTGCCTGACGTGGAGTTCTCTTCATCGACCCAGCGTACGGGGGAGGGGGCGGGGTGGTCTCGGGGTAGGAGGCGGCTTCTTGTGCGGGGTGTGGGTGGCGGGGTGCGGGGGCTGCGGTGGCGGAGTGTCCTCAGGCGGTGTCGGGGGGTGTTGGGGGCGTCCCGTCAGTCCACTGTCCTTTCGTGTCGGTCCGGTCCGTCAAGGGCGCTCGCTGCGCTCGCGTCGCTCCGCGATGGCCTGCGGCCACCCTTGACTGCCCGTCCCGCCCCAAAACGCCAAAGACTGCCGGGAAGCCCCCAAGGAAACGGCCGGGGGTCATGTTCCGATGACCCGGTCTCAGCGACGCGAAGCCCCTTCAAGCGCTCGACGCCGGTCGGCAAAATTCAGCCTCGCCGGCGTTTGAGGCGCGGGGCCTGGGGCGGAGCGCCAGGAAGCCCCGAGCGCAGCGAGGGGGCCCACCCACCGGCCGCGCGACAGATCGCTACGCGCTCCCCCCGGCACGGCGTCCGCAGCCCGGCATGGGCTGGGCACAGGCCGCCAACGATCGCTACACGGCTGACGTGCTCTGACGTCGTACCGGCCACCGTTTTCGGCCCGTGGGGCGCCTGCCGGGGTTCGGCGCCGATCCGCAGAATCCAGCCTCGTGAGGGCACCTCCCAGCATGTGGCGCCGGTCGGGAAATTCAGCCCCGGCGGCGATTGAGGCGCGGGGCCTGGGGCGGAGCCCCAAGAAGCCCCGAGCGCAGCGAGGGGGACCGCCCACCGGCGCGACAGATCGCTACGCGCTCCTCCCGCACGGCGTCTGCCGCCCGGCAGTGGGCTGGGCATGCCGACGCTCGATGCCCGGCTGACGCGCTCTGGCGTCGAACACGGCACCATCGGCGGGGTAGAAGCCGCCCGAACCGGCACCAACCACCGCCCCGAGGGCGTCCGTCGGCCGCGAGGGGGCGCCTCCCGGCAGGGGCTGCGCGCTGGCCGGAGGCCACCGGCTCGGCCCCCTGCCGGGAGGCAAGAGGCCTGGTCAGAGCCGCGAAAACGGAATTGGTCCGGTGATCCACATCGGTGACACTGGCGCCATGATACGGACGCAGACAGGCCGACTCATCGGTGGAATATTCGGGTTCCTCTTCATCATGGCGAACGCCGGCGCCCTGCCGGAGGCCGTCGCCATTGCCTTGCGCGTGCTGGCGGTCACCGCATTCCTCGCCCTGGTACTCACACTGCGTCGTGCGCGCGGGGAGCAGCCGGCCGCCGACGGTGCCAGGACGGACTTCGGCCGGAACTACCGGTACGTCGTCGCCGCCGAAGTCGTCGTCGGAGCGGCGGGCCTCGTCGTGATCAATCCCGTACTGCACGCCCCACAGGCGACGGTGGGTTGGATCGCGCTGGTGGTCGGTCTGCACTTCTTCGGTCTGGCGGCCGTCTGGCGGCTGACGTCCATGCGTTGGCTGGCGGCGGGGCTGTCGGTGTGTGGCGCGGTGGGTCTGGTGCTGGGTGCCTACGGCTTCTCCACCGCCGTCATCGCGTTGATCGCGGGAATCGCCCCCGGCGTCATGCTCCTCGGATCGGTCCTGGCGAAGCGCCGCGCCTGAGCAGGGGCTTCATACCCACCGTTTCGCCGCCTCCACGCTGTCCCCGCCACTGGTGTTGAACGCGATGGCCGCCTGAGGCGCATGGCGGCGAATCAGGTTTACGATCTGCTCGAAGAGCGGGAGCAACTGCTCGGTCTTGCGGATCCCGCCGCCGACGATCACGACATCCCACGGGCGCTCCGTCAGCGACGCGACGAGGGCGGACTCGCCCGCCTCGCCGAATACGACCAGCGTCATGGCCGCGTCGATACCGTGCGCGCCGAACCGGGCCAGCTCCCCATCGAGATCCGCGCGAAGAGCCTTCGCATCGACGCCGGGTATCGCCTGCGGGTCGTAACCAATAATGAGTGCAGAAGGCATACGGGCAATCTAGCCCTCGGGAGCGCGGACATGTGCGCTGCGCCCGGTCGGTTCCCAGTCGGGTCGGCCGGATCCGGCGGGCCGGTACGACGCCAGACGAGGTCAGCTGTGTAGCGGTCGTTGGCGGCCCAGCCCATGCCGGGCTGCGGACGCCATGCCGGGGGGAGCGCGTAGCGATCTGTCGCGCGGGTGGGTGGTCCCCCTCGCTGCGCTCGGGGCTTTCTGGGGCTCCGCCCCAGGCCCCGCGCCTCAAACGCCGGCGAGGCTGGATTTGCCGGGGTGCAAGAGACGGGCCTGGACCGGGGCTTCGGGCGGGCGTCGTTGAGACCGGGTCATCGGAACATGACCTCCCGGCCGTTTCCTTGGGGGCTTCCCGGCAGTCTTTGGCGTTTTGGGGCGGGACGGGCAGTCAAGGGTGGCCGCAGGCCATCGCGGAGCGACGCGAGCGCAGCGAGCGCCCTTGACGGACCGGACCGACGCGAAAGGACAGTGGACTGACGGGAAGCCCCCAGCACTCCCCTGATACCGCCCAAGGGGACCCTGCCAGCGGCAGTCGGCCCGCACTTCCCCGATACCGCCCAACGGCACCCGCCACCGGCAGCCGGCCCGCACTTCCCCGATACCGCCCAACGGGAAACGCCCCGCCGTCCGCGTCCGCTCCGACGGGGTGGCGCGGGGCGAGGTCAGTGCCCGGTAGCCGCAGCCGGGTCCCTGGCCAGCAGCGCGAGGTACGCCAGGTCGAACACGGAGCACATCACTCCCAGCCCGAGGATGAACGGGGCGTCCTCGATCACCCCGAACAGCACGGTCGGCGCCAAGTCCCCAGCCACTTCGCGACGGCGATGACCAGGGACTGGCCGCGCCCGCCCCGGCGGGCGGCGTACAGCGCGACGAACAGGACGGACATCAGCAGGTTCTGCAGGAACGCCGAGTAGCGCACCGCGTCGTGCATCCCGAAGTGGGCCAGGAACAGCCACTGCACGGCGAAGGCGGCGCCGAAGAGCAGGGCGCCCCACGCCGCGAACAGCGGCCGGGTCACGAACGGGGGCAGCTCGGCCCGCCCGAAGCGCAGGTAGGTGGCGATGATGGCGATGTCGGCCGCCGCCCACACCACGTTCACCACGCCCTGGGCCGAGAGGCCGGTGCGCAGTTCGGCGACCGCGTACGTGGCCTCCCACGCGAAGTTCAGCGCGAGCGCGGCCGCCGGCACCGCGTACGTGCGGTCCCGGAGCCCGACCCGGATCGCCTCCGCGTACACGCCGGTCCACGCGACCCCGCTGAGCAGGGTCAGAAACAGTTCCACGCCACGTCTCCCGTGCTCGCGCCATCCCGCGCGCCGCACCTTAGGCCCGGGCCGCGGGCCCGCGCCAGAGCGCACGGGAACGGGATCCCGTTCCGCCGCGCTATTGCCTGACGGAGCGTCAGCTACGACGATGCCCCCGAGCCGGTACGACGAACCGGCGGACGCACGGCCCACGAAGGCGAGGCGGTCACGGCATGGCGCGCGTGTTTACGGAAGGCCGGCTGGCATACGGGATGCAGCTCCCGGTCCAGTCGCAGAGCACCCTGTACGCCGAGCCCTGGGAGGCCGCGGCCGGCGCCGCCGACCTCGCCGAGGTCGCCCGGGCCGCCGACCGGGCCGGGTTCGGTTACCTCGCCACCTGCGACCACGTGGCCGTCCCGCGCCGCCTCGCCGGGCCCATGGGCACCGTCTGGTACGACCCGGTCGCCACCCTGGCCTACCTCGCCGGGATCACCGAGCACGTGCGGCTGCTGAGCCACGTCGCGATCGTCGGCCTGCGCCACCCCCTGGTCACCGCCAAGCAGTACGCCACCCTCGACCACCTCTCGGGCGGCCGCCTGATCCTCGGGGTCGGCGCCGGGCACGTGGCGGAGGAGTTCGAGGTGCTCGGCGTGGACTTCGGGCGCCGCGGGGCCGTGCTCGACGAGACCCTGGACGCCCTGCGCGCGGCCCTGGGGCCCGAGGAGTACCCGGAGTTCGAGGGCGGGCGGTTCTCCTTCAAGGACCTCGGCCAGCTGCCCCGGCCCACCCAGGCGCGGATCCCCGTGTGGGTCGGCGGTTCCTCGCCCGCCGCCGTGCGCCGGGCCGCCGTGCGCGGCGACGGCTGGCTCCCGCAGGGCGACCCCCGCCACGAGCTCCCCGCGCAGATCAACCGCATCAGGGAACTGCGCGAGGCGGCGGGGGTGGACGGCCCGCTGGAGATCGGCGCGATCACCGAGGCGCTCTACGTCGGCGAGCCGGCCTGGGACACCGGCCGCCGCACCCTCACGGGCAAGGCGGAGGCGCTCGCGGAGTCGCTGCGCGCGTACCGGGAGCTCGGCGTGGACCAGATCCAGGTGCGCTTCCGCAGCCGCGACCGCGCCGAACTGATCGACCAGATAGCCGTTTTCGGGGCCGAGGTGGCCCCCCTCCTCAACGACTAGGAGCATCGGCATGGGCAAGCTGGAGGGCCGCGTCGTCCTCATCACCGGCGCCGCACGCGGCCAGGGAGAGCAGGAGGCCCGCCTCTTCGCCGCCGAGGGGGCGAAGGTGCTGCTCGGGGACGTACTGGACGAGCAGGGCGCGGCGGTCGCCAAGGAGATCGGCGAGGACCGGGCCCGCTACGTACGGATGGACGTGACCCGGGAGGAGGACTGGGCGTCCGCCGTCACCGCCGCCAAGGAGGCCTTCGGCCGGATCGACGGCCTGGTCAACAACGCCGGCATCCTGCGCTTCAACGAGCTGACCGCGACCCCGCTGGAGGAGTTCGAGCAGGTGGTGCGGGTCAACCAGATCGGCGCCTTCCTCGGCATCAAGGCGCTGGCCCCGGAGATCGGGGCGGCGGGCGGCGGGACGATCGTCAACACCTCCTCCTACACCGGTTTGACGGGCATGGCGTACGTGGGCGCGTACGCCGCCACCAAGGCGGCCGTCCTGGGGCTGACGCGCGTCGCCGCGCTGGAGCTGGCGGCGAAGAACATCCGGGTCAACGCGATGTGCCCGGGCGCCGTGGACACCCCGATGGCCAACCCGGGGCTGCTGGACCCGGCGGGGATGACGGACGAGGCCCGGGACGCGATGGCAGACCTGTACAAGCGGGTGGTCCCGCTGGGCCGGGTCGGCCGGCCGGAGGAGGTCGCGAGGCTCGCGCTCTTCCTGACCAGCGAGGACTCCTCCTACATCACCGGTCAGCCGTTCGTCATCGACGGCGGCTGGATGGCCGGGGTGAGCATCCTCTAGCGCGGGCGGCGGCACGCTCCCACGAGGTCTTTCTGATGGTGCGTCAGGTATTGACGCTCCCGCCGCACGGTGGAACAGTCGGCCTCATCGAATCTGACGCAACGTCAGAAAACTAAGGACGGTGAACCCCTTGGAATTCGGGCTCTTCGTGCAGGGATACGTGCCTGAGGCGCGGTCCAAGGTCGACCCCGAGGCGGAGCACAAGTCTCTGATCGAGGAGACCGAGTACGTCATCCAGGCCGACAAGTCCGGCTTCAAGTACGCCTGGGCCTCCGAGCACCACTTCCTGGAGGAGTACTCGCACCTCTCCGCCAACGAGGTGTTCCTCGCCTACCTCGCCCACGCCACGGAACGCATCCACCTCGGCTCCGGCATCTTCAACCCCCTCGCCCCGGTGAACCACCCCGTCAAGGTGGCCGAGAAGGTCGCCATGCTCGACCACCTCTCCAAGGGCCGCTTCGAGTTCGGCACCGGCCGCGGCGCGGGCAGCCACGAGATCCTCGGGTTCCTGCCGGGCATCACCGACATGAACCACACCAAGGAGATCTGGGAGGAGACCATCGCGGAGTTCCCCAAGATGTTCCTCCAGGAGGAATACGAGGGGTTCCAGGGCAAGCACTGGTCGCTGCCCCCGCGCAAGATCTTCCCCAAGCCGTACGGCAAGGCGCACCCCGCCATGTGGTACGCCGCCGGGTCCCCTTCGTCGTACGCGATGGCCGCCAAGAAGGGCCTGGGCGTCCTCGGGTTCAGCGTGCAGAAGGTCTCCGACATGGAGTGGGTGCTGGAGCAGTACAAGACGGCCATCCAGGAGGCGAAGGCCATCGGCGCGTTCGTCAACGACAACGTGATGGTCACCTCCACCGCGATCTGCGCCGAGACCCACGACAAGGCCGTCGAGATCGCCGTCAACGCGAACATGAACCGCTTCCAGTCGCTGGTCTTCCGCTACCACGACACCTTCCCGCGCCCCGAGGCCATCCCGCAGTGGCCCGAGACGCTGCCCGAGTACAACGCGGAGATCATCGAGCTGCTGATCGCCGAGGAACTGCTGATCTGCGGCGACCCGTCCGAGGTCCGCGCCCAGTGCAAGCGGTGGGAGCAGGCCGGCGCCGACCAGCTGTCCTTCGGCCTGCCGACCGGGGTGTCCTACGAGGACACGATGACGACCATCAAGCTCATCGGCGAACACGTGATCCCGCACATCGACACCGACCCGGTCCACCGCACGACCCGCTTCCGCCAAGCCGTCTGAACGGCCCGCCCGCCGGCCGCCCCCGGCCCCGCCCCGGCGGGGCCGGAACGCCACGTCAGGGAAGAAGGAGCCTCAGCGTCATGCTCGACCACCTGATCAAGGGAGCCACCGTCGTCGACGGCACGGGCGCGCCCGCGTACGTCGCCGACGTCGGCCTCCGGGACGGGCGGATCGTCGTCATCGGCGAACCCGGCACCGTCACCGGGACGGCCCGCACCGACGAGGACGCCACCGGGCTGGTCCTCACCCCCGGGTTCATCGACCCGCACACCCACTACGACGCCCAGCTGTTCTGGGACCCGTACGCCACCCCCTCCATGAACCACGGCGTCACCACCGTCGCCGGCGGCAACTGCGGCTTCACCCTCGCCCCCCTCAACCCGGACCGTCCCGACGACGCCGACTACACGCGCCGCATGATGAGCAAGGTCGAGGGGATGGCCCTGGCCGCCCTGGAGGAAGGCGTCGACTGGACCTGGTCCACCTTCGGCGAGTACCTCGACGCCCTGGAGGGGCGGATCGCCGTCAACGCCGGCTTCATGGTCGGCCACTGCGCGCTGCGCCAGCACGTCATGGGCGAGGACGCCATCGGGGGGCAGCCCACCGACCGGCAGATGCGGCAGATGCTCGACCTCTTCCACGAAGCCATGGACGCCGGCGCCTGGGGCCTGTCCACCACCCAGTCCTCCACCCACTCCGACGGCGACGGCGCCCCCGTCGCCTCCCGGCACGCCGGTCCCGCCGAGCTCCTCGCCCTGTCCCGGGCGGTCGGCGAGCACGAGGGCACCCAGCTGGAGGCGATCGTCGCGGGCTGCCTGGACCAGTTCTCCGACGAGGAGATCGACCTCTTCGTGGAGATGAGCGCCGCCGCCGGACGCCCCCTGAACTGGAACGTCCTCACCATCGACGCCTCCGTCCCGGAACGGGTGCCGCGCCAGCTGGTACCGAGCGAGCGGGCCCGCAAGGCCGGCGGCCGGATCGTCGCACTGACCATGCCGATCCTCACCCCCATGAACATGTCGCTCCGTACCTTCTGCGCGCTCAACCTCATCCCCGGCTGGGGCGAGGTCCTCGCACTGCCCGTCCCCGAGCGGATAGCCGCACTCCGCGACCCGGACGTGCGCGCCGAGATGCTGCGCCGCGCCGACAGCAAGGAGGCCGGGGTGTTCCGCCGCCTCGCCGACTTCGGCCGCTACGTCATAGGGGACACGTACAGCAAGGAGAACGAGGGCCTCTCCGGCCGGGTCGTGAACGACATCGCGGCCGAGCGCGGCCAGGACGCCTTCCACTGCCTGGTGGAGATCTGCGCCAACGACGACCTGCGCACGATCCTGTGGCCCATGCCCACCGACAACGACCCGGCGAGCTGGGCGCTGCGCGCCGAGACCTGGCAGCACGAGGACGTGATGCTCGGCGGCTCCGACGCGGGCGCCCACCTGGACCGGATGTGCGGAGCCCCGTACACGACCCGGTTCCTCGGCGACTGCCTGCGCGGCCGCAAGCTGGTGCCGCTGGAGCAGGCGGTGCGGATGCTCACGGACGACCCCGCCCGGCTGTTCGGGCTGCGCGAGCGCGGGCGGATCGCCGAGGGGTTCCACGCGGACCTGGTGCTCTTCGATCCGGAGCGCATCGAAGCGGGCCCCGCGACGCTCGTCCACGACCTGCCGGGCAACAGCCCGCGGCTGGACGCGCGGGCCGTCGGGATCGTGTCGGTACGCGTCAACGGCGTGGAGACCGTCCGCGACGACCGGGTGACGGGCGCGGTCCCCGGCACCGTGTTGCGCTCGGGCCGCGACACGAGGACGGTGAGCACCCGATGACGGACGCGCCCCAGAGGCTCTTCATCGCAGGGGAGTGGGTGGATCCCGACGGCGGGCACTACGAGGTGGTGAACCCGGCCGACGAGTCGGTGGTCGGCCTCGCCCCGGAGGCCTCGCGCGCCCAGGTGGAGGAGGCGGCCCGCGCCGCGGCCGGGGCCTTCGAGGGCTGGTCCCGTACCCGGCCGCAGGAGCGGGCGGCGATCCTGGACCGGGCCGCGGACATCATCCAGCGGGAGTACGAGCCGTGGGCGGCGCTCGCGCAGGCCGAGACGGGCGCCCCCACGGGCATCGCGCGGGGCATGCAGGTGGGCGTCGGGGTGTCCCGCTTCCGGCGGTACGCGAAGGGCGCCCTGGAGCCGGTGGAGCGGGGGCTTCCGCCGCAGGTCACCGAGGCCGGCCCGATGGGGAAGGCGACCGTGCTCGGCGCGCTGGAGGTGCGCCAGCCGGTCGGCGTGGTCACCTGCATCACCTCGTACAACAACCCGTGGGCCAATCCGGCGGGCAAGGTGGCCCCGGCGCTGGCCATGGGGAACACGGTGGTGGTGAAGCCGGCCCCGCAGGACCCGCTGTCGGTGTTCAAGATGGCGCAGGCGCTCCAGGAGGCGGGGGTCCCGGCGGGCGTCGTCAACGTCGTCTCGGGTGCCTCGGTGGAGGTGGGCGAGGCGGCGGTGGACTCCCCGTACGTGGACATGGTGTCGTTCACCGGCTCCACGGCGGTCGGGCAGCGCATCGCCGAGGCGTGCGGCCGTTCCATGAAGCGGCAGCTGATGGAGCTGGGCGGCAAGGGCGCGGCGGTGGTGCTGGAGGACGCGGACCTCGACGCGGCGGTGGCGGGGATCGGCACCACCTTCTCCTTCTACAGCGGCCAGATCTGCACCGCCCCGACCCGGGTGATCGTGCACCGGTCGGTGTACGGGGCGCTCGTGGAGAAGCTCACCGGCTACCTGGCCTTCATGAAGGTGGGCGATCCGGGGGAGCGGGGCACGGTCGTCGGCCCGGTGATCTCGGCGGCCCACCGGGACCGGGTGGAGTCGTACGTCGAGCTCGGCCGCAAGGAGGGCGCGCGGATCGCGTACGGCGGCGAGCGCCCGGTGGTCGGGGACGGCAGCGGCTTCTACGTGGCCCCGACGCTGCTCGTGGACTGCACGAACGACATGCGGGTGGTGCGGGAGGAGATCTTCGGCCCGGTGGTGGTGGTCGTACCGTTCGACGGCGCCGGGGAGGCGGGTGAGGACGCGGCGGTGGCGCTGGCCAACGACAGCGACTTCGGCCTGCTGAGCTACGTGTGGTCCGGGGACCCGGCGCGCGCGTTCCGGGTCGCGCGGCGGCTGCGGGCGGGCGGGGTGGGCGTGAACACGATCGGGCGGAACATGGAGGCGCCGTTCGGGGGCTTCAAGCGGTCGGGGGTGGGCCGGGACGTCGGCTCGTACGCGCTGCACGCCTACAGCGAGATGCAGTCGATCGTGTGGGCGGGGTGAGGGCGTGAGGGGCGTATGAGGCGGGGGTCACACCGGAAACTTTGCAGCCGGGCAAAACGGACACATCTGCGGTTTCCGTATAACGGAAGTGGTTGTTCGGGTCCTCGCGAAGTGGGGATGGATGTCTGAGCGAACCTTGTGTTTCGTTGGGGTGGGAGCTGTTTTCTGATCGAATCAAAGGTCATTTGGCTGTCAGTCATCCGGACTTAAACCTTCCAGATGTGGAAACCGCACCCTCTAACGTCCTGACCCATGACACAGCTGGACGTTCGGCGGCCCCAGGCGGCCGCAGGGGCAGGGACGGCGGAGAGCGACGGCGACGTCCGCGGCAAAGGGCTCGGCAAGGGCTCCGTCGGCCTCGTCGGGAGCGCCGTCATCGGCATCTCCACCGTCGCTCCCGTCTACTGCCTGACCTCCACCCTCGGCTCCACGGCCGGCGAGGTCGGCGTCCAGATGCCCGCGGTGTTCCTCGCCGGCTTCCTCCCGATGCTGCTGGTCGCCTTCGCGTACCGCGAGCTGAACAAGGCCGTCCCCGACTGCGGCACCTCCTTCACCTGGACCGTGAAGGCCTTCGGCCCGCGCGTCGGCTGGATGTGCGGCTGGGGCCTGGTGATCGCCACGATCATCGTGCTGTCCAACCTGGCCGGCGTCGCCACCTCCTACTTCTGGCTCCTGGCCGGGCAGATCACGGGCAACGACGCGATCGCCGCCCTGGACGACGACAAGCTCGTCCACATCACCACCTGCCTCACCCTGATCGCCGCCGCGACCGCCGTCAGCTACCGCGGCATGACCGCCACCAAGGGCGTCCAGTACACGCTGGTCGGCCTGCAACTGGCCGTCCTCGCGATCTTCGTCGCGATGGCCTTCCAGAAGGCCTCCGCCGGCGCCTTCGACACCGGCGCCTTCGACACCGGCGTGCACTTCTCGTGGGAGTGGATGAACCCCTTCGCGGTGGAGTCCATGGGCGCCTTCACCGCCGGGCTCTCCCTCTCGATCTTCATGTACTGGGGCTGGGACACCTGCCTCACCGCCAACGAGGAGACCATCGGCTCGGCCAAGACACCCGGCCGCGCCTCGCTGATCGCCATGATCGTCCTGGTCGGCTCCTACCTGGCCACCGGCATCGCCGCCCAGATGGCCGTCGGCTCCGGCACCTCCGGCCTCGGCCTCGGCAACCCGCAGACCTCCGGCAACGTCTTCGCCGCCCTCGCCGGGCCCGTGATGGGGCCGCTGCTGGGCATCCTGCTCTTCGTCGCCGTCCTCGCCTCCGCCGCCGCCTCCCTCCAGACCACCTTCATCCCGGTGGCCCGCACGGTCCTGGCCATGGCGGCGTACGAGGCGCTGCCCGCCTCCTACGCCAAGGTCCACCCGCGCTTCAAGACCCCGGGCCGCGCCACCGTCACGGCGGGCGTCGCGACCGGCGTCTTCTACACCGTGATGTCGCTGGTCAGCGAGAACGTCCTGACCGACACGATCTTCGCCCTCGGCCTGATGATCTGCTTCTACTACTCGCTGACCGCCTTCGCCTGCGCCTGGTACTTCCGGCGCGAGCTGCGCGACTCCGTCCGCGACCTGTTCTTCAAGGGCGTCTTCCCGGTCCTGGGCGGACTGCTGCTGGCCTCCGTCTTCTGCAAGACCCTGGCCGACATGTGGGACCCGTCCTACGGATCCGGTTCCACCGTCTTCGGCGTCGGCAGCGTCTTCGTCATCGGCGTCGGCCTGCTCGCCCTCGGCCTGGTCATCATGCTGGTCACCGAACGCCGCAGCCCCGCCTTCTTCCGGGGCGAGGTCCTGACGAAGTCCACGCCGGCGCTGGTGGTCGAGGACTGAGGGGAGCGTGGTGGGGTCCGTCCGGGGGTGACCCCGGGCGCGGTGGGGTCGTTGGGCCGGGCATGAATCCCATCAAGCGCAGCCTCGCCACCCTGATCCTGACCGGCGGTGCGGCCCTCGCCCTCACCCCCGCCCTCGCCCACGCCGACGAACCCGCCGTCCAGGGGCCCCCGATCACCGAGCGCGTCGGCGACATCGTGGACCACCCCGGGCACGCCGTGCAGGACACGAAGACGGCGGTGGGCATCACCGCCTCGGCGGCCGGCAGCGCGGCCAAGGCGGCCGACGGATCCGTCAAGAGCACCGGCACGGCCCTGACGTCCGGCCTGCCGAAGCCGCCCAAGGTCGGCTGACGCCAGGTGGGCCCGGGCGGTGGGAGCGGGGCTCCCGGCGTTCGGCGCCGATCCGCCGAAGGGGAGGGAAAAGCAGGTGCGGGCCGTATGGAGGACGCCTAGCTTGAGGCGGTGAGCAGCGACTATCCATTCGCCGATGGGCACAACCTCGTCTGGGACCTGACCGGTTTCGGCGCCGACGAGGAGATGGTCGAGTCCGTCACCCTCACCCGGGACCAGTTCCTGGCGATACGGCACCTGTTCGTGCTGGGGGACGATCCTTGGATGGTGGCCGGTGAGTACCGTGTCGTGCCGGGCATCTGGGGGCACCTGCGTCAGGCCGTCCCGGGGCTCGGCTTCCAGCGTGATGCGGACTACTACCTCGGCGCCCGTCAGGCCCTGCCTGACGGGCGTTTTTGGCGTCCGGCGGTGGGTGTGACCGCCCCGGGACCGATCCCGCCGCCCTAGCGAGCGGTGGCCGGATGCGACAGAACCGCGTCATTGCGGCCGTCCGGCAGCGGGCACCACGATGGAGGGCATGTCCACGACCCGCCGCGTCGTCATCGCGGTCTTCCCCGACGTCGACCTCCTCGACGTCACCGGCCCGGCCGAGGTGTTCGCGCTCGCCAACCGGGAGACCGGGGGCCGGGCCGGGTACCGGGTGGAGCTCGCCGGGCCGTCGGCGGGTGTGGTGACCACGTCGGCGGGGGTGCGCCTGGTGGCGGACCTCGCGTTCGGCGACGTGGACGGGGTGCTGGACATGCTGCTGGTGCCCGGCGCCGTGGATCCGCACCCGGACGGGCCGGTCGCCCGGATCGACCGGGACGTGGTGGCGTGGCTGGAGAGGGTCGCGCCACTGGCCCGGCGGGTGGCTTCGGTGTGCGTGGGCGCGCACCTCCTGGCCGCGGCCGGGCTGCTGGACGGCAGGACGGCCACCACCCACTGGTCGACCGCGGCCCGGCTCGCCGCCGACCACCCGGCGGTGACGGTCGACCCGGACCCCATCTTCGTGCGGTCCGGGAACGTGTGGACCGGCGCCGGGATCAGTGCCTGCATGGATCTCGCGCTGGCCCTGGTGACCGACGACCTGGGGGAGGAGGTGGCGCTGGCGGTGGCGCGGCAGCTGGTCATGTACCTCAAGCGGCAGAGCGGCCAGAGCCAGTTCTCCGTCCCGTTGTCCCGGCCGCCCGCGTCCCGCCGGGACATCGACGAGCTGCGGATGTACATCGCCGACCACGTGGACGGTGATCTGTCCGCCGCAGCGCTCGCGGCGCGGATGTGCCTGAGCGAGCGCCACTTCGCGCGGGTGTTCCGCCAGGAGACCGGTATGACCGCCGCCGCGTACGTCGAGGCCTCCCGGGTGGAGGCGGCGCGGCGTCTGCTGGAGGGCACCGACCGGCCGCTGGAGCAGATCGCCGCTGCCTGCGGGCTGGGTTCGGTGGAGACGCTCCACCGGGCGCTGCGCAAGCAGACCGGCACCACCCCGGCGGCCTACCGCCGTCGTTTCCGTACGACTTCCTGATCCTTCCCCTTGACCGTTCGAGGAGCTTTGCCATGCCTTCTTCCACGCGCCTGCGCGACGTGATCGGCCTCGACGACGAGCTGCCGCGCCTCGCCGACACCACCCTGGTGATGATCGACTACCAGAACACCTACCGCACCGGCGTCATGGCCCTCGAAGGCGCCGAGGAGGCGCTGGCGGCCGGGGCCCGGCTGCTGTCGGCGGCGCGCGGGGCGGGGATCCCCGTCGTGCACGTCGTCAACGACGGCGGCGAGGGCACCCCGTACGACATCCGTGCCGAGATCGGTGCGATCAGTGAGGAAGTCGCCCCGGTCGCCGGTGAGCCGGTGGTGGTCAAGCAGTTCCCCAACGCCTTCCACGGGACCGAGCTGGAGAAGGTCCTGCACGAGGTCGGCGCGGGCAAGGAGCTGGTGCTGGCCGGGTTCATGACCCACATGTGCGTCACCTTCACCGCCGAGGGCGCCTTCTACCGCGGCTTCCGTCCCTCGGTCGTCGCCGAGGCCACCGCCGCGCGCCCGCTGACCGCCCCCGACGGCACCGTCGTGCCGGCCGCCGCGCTGCACAAGGCCGCGCTGACCACGATCACGGACCTGTTCGGCCTCGTCGCCCCCACGGTCGGGGACCTCACGGAGTAGCGGTGCCGTTCCGCTGCTTGCGGGCCCGCCGGGAGCGGAGCACTTCGACGGCGAGGGGCAGCAGGGACACCGCGACGACCAGGGCGACGATCGGCAGCAGGTACCGGTCGACGTTCGGGATGGAGGAGCCGAGCGCGTACCCCGCGAGGACCAGACCGACCGTCCAGACGAGGCCGCCGACGACCTGCCACACCGTGAAGACGCGGGCCGGGACGTTCAGGGCCCCGGCCAGCGGGTTGAGGACCGTACGGACGATGGGGACGAAGCGGGCCAGCACGATCGCCTTGGCGTGCCCGTACTTCGCGAGGAACTCCCCGGCGCGCTCGGCGCCTTCGTGCAGCTTCCTGGACCGGCTGCGCTCCAGGACGGCGCCGCCCGCGCGCCGCCCGATGAGGTAGCCGGTCTGGGCGCCGGCCAGCGCACCGGCCGCGGAGGCGGCCAGTACCAGCGGGAGCGAGAGTCTCGCGTCCCCGTCCGGGGTTCCGGCGACGCACAGCAGGCCGGCGGTGAACAGCAGGGAGTCGCCGGGCAGGAAGAACCCGACCAGCAGCCCGGTCTCCGCGAACATCACCACCGCGATGCCGACGACGCCGAAGGCGGCGAGGAGTGAATGCGCGTCGAGCAGGTTGACCGCGAGGTCGCTCGCGAGGGGGACGGTCATGGGGGGACCTCTCGGTGCGCGCAGCCGGCGGAGCCGGCCGTGGGGGGACATCCGGTCGACTGCCATCCCGTGGACGGTCTACCGCACTGTAGCGATCGCCCCGGACGGCCGCCCCGGTTCGGGCCCGGGTGTCGGTCAGAGGTAGCGGTCAGGGGTGTCGGTCAGAGGTACTGGGCGAAGTCGTCCAGTACGCGCAGCACGTCCGGCTCCGCCGCGGGCGGCAGTTGCAGGACGACCTCCTCGATGCCGAGATCCTCGTAGTGGGACAGCTTGCCCGGGGTGGGGCGGACGGCGTACGGGACCACCTGGAGGGCCTTCGGATCGCGGCCCGCGTCCTCCCAGGCGCGGCGCAGCACCGGCAGGGACTCGGTGAGACCGCCACCGCCGATGGGCAGCCAGCCGTCGGCGTGGTCGGCGACGGCCGCGAAGAGCTTCGGGCCGGCGGCGCCCCCGATGAGGGTGCGGGGGCCGTGCAGCGGGACGCCGGGGCGCAGTTCACGGGAGGGGCGGGCCGGTTTGGGGTGGGCCTGGCTGGCCCGGACGGAGCCGAAGGCGCCCTCGTAGGGGGTGGGTTCGGGGGCCCACAGGGCGCGCATCAGGGCCAGGCGGTCGCGGACCAGTTCGCGCCGGGTGCGCCACTCGACGCCGTGGTCGGCGGCCTCCTCCACGTTCCAGCCGTAGCCGACGCCGAGGGTGAAGCGGCCGCCGCAGAGGTGGTCCAGCGTGGCGGCCTGCTTCGCGAGGACGATCGGGTCGTGCTGGGCGACCAGGGTGATGCCGGTGCCGAGGGTGAGCCGCTCGGTGACGGCGGCGGCCTGGCCGAGCGCGACGAACGGGTCGAGGGTGCGGCCGTACTCCTCGGGGAGTTCGCCGCCCATGGGCGCGGCCGTGTCGCGGGTGACGGGGATGTGCGTGTGCTCGGGGAGGTAGAGACCGCAGAAGCCGCGCTCTTCCAGGGTGCGGGCGAGGCGGGTGGGGGTGATGGTGCGGTCGGTGAGGAAGATGGTCGTGGCGATCCGCATGGGTGAGGGCACCTCCGAGACGTCGAAGGTCCAACGTACGGCCCCCGCGCCCCCGCGCGACACCCCGGAGCACGAGCCGCACCGCCCGGCGCCGCACCGCCCCGGCGGGCAGGTCGCCGCCAGGGCGCGGCCTGCGGCCCGTCCGCGTCAGTGCAGCGGCTGACGCGATTCCGCGCGGACCTTGAGGGTGGTTTCGGCCATCCGGTCGAGGTCGATGGAGGCGGGGTCTTGAAGGGCGGTTGCGGCGGTGACCACGGCGACCGTGGCGGCCGTGTTGGCGTCCGCCCAGGCGCACATGGGGAAGGGGACCTTGGTGCCGTTCTGCAGGGAGGTCAGCACCTGGCAGGTCAGGGTGATGTCCGAGCCGGTCGGGGTGATGTCCCTCGGGGGGACCGCCTGACCGGCGCCATCGCCCTCCTGGGCGCCCGCGATCATCTTGCGCCGGGAGTCCGCATGGTCCTTGAACTGGCCGTACATGCCGGAGATGACGAGGACGCCGGGTTCGGTGGCGGAGTCGGCGGTGGCGTACTGGGCGACCACCGGCTTCGGGTCGCGGACCTTGGGGTCGTAGCCGCCGTCGATGATCTCCTTGCCCTTGGTCCCGGACGCGTCCTGCGACAGCCGGTACGTGCCGCTCAGCACCGTCTTCGGCACCGTCAGCCGGTACTCGGCGGCGGGGAACCCGGCCCCGCTCACGACGGCTCCGGCCCGGGCGATCCGGTTCACCACGAACCCCGCGACGAACAGCCCGCCCAGGGCGATCGCGACGACGGCGATCACGATCCCGGCCCGGCTCTTGCGCGGCGGCGGTCCCATCGGCGGCGCGCCCATCGGCGCCGGTCCCACCGGCAGCGGCCCCCAGGGCGCCTGGCCGGGGTACGGCTGCGGCGGGTGGGGCGGGCCCGGGTACCCCTGCTGTTGCGCGTAGGGCCGGCCGCCGGGCGGGTTCGGGTACTGCGGGGGTCCGTACGGACCCGGGGAGTGCGGGGGCGGAGGCGGCATGCTCATGATCGGAACGCTACTTCACCCCACGGACACCCCGTCAGCCGCGCGGATAGCGCGAGAGCCAGCCCGGCGCGGAGGCGGAGGGGCCGTGCAGGGCGGGACCCTGCGTCATCTCCAGCGCGAAGTCGTCGGCCAGCTCCAGGATCGTGGCGCGGCCCTCCACGTCGGCCAGCCAGGCGGCCGGCAGGGCCGTCTCCCCGTGCAGGGCCCCGAGCAGCGCCCCGCACATGGCGCCGGTGACGGTGGAGTCGCCGCCGTGGTTGACGGCGAGCCGCAGCCCGTGCGGAACGTCCTCGGCGACCAGGGCGCAGTACACGGCGATGGCCAGCGCGTCCTCGGCGTCGCGGCCGTCCCCCGGGGACAGCGATTCGACCATCTTCGGGCTCGGTTCCCCTTGCGTGGCGGCCGATACCGCGCGCTGGAGGGCGTCGGTGACCGGCTGGTGGGAGGCGCGCGCGCCGAGCAGGCCGAGGGCGCGCCGGACGGCGCCGTCCAGGGTGTCGCCCCGGATCAGGCCGTGGACGATGACGGCGAAGGCCCCGGCGGAAAGGAAGGCGGTGGGGTGTCCGTGGCTCTGCGTGGCGCACTCGACGGCGAGTTGCAGTACGAGGGTCGGTTCCCAGCCGACCAGCAGACCGAAGGGTGCCGAGCGGACGGTCGCGGCCGCGTCCCGGGCGGTGGGGTTCTTCGGCTTGTCCGGGGTGCCGAGCATGTCGTCGGCGAAGCCGGTCATGCAGGCGCGGTCGGGGCCGCGGCGGGCGTAGAGCCACTCCTGCTGCGCGAGCCAGCCGTTGTCCTTGCGGCGCTCGTCGGGGCCCCAGTCGTGCTGGGTCGCGGCCCAGCGCAGGTAGGCCCGGTGGACGTCGGTCGGCGGGTGCCAGCCGCCGGTGTCCCGGCGCACGTGGGCCCGGATCAGCCCGTCGACGGTGAAGAGGGCGAGCTGCGTGGAGGCGGTGACGCTGCCCCGGCGGCCGTAGGCGGGGGCCGGTTCGGTCAGGCCGGCCAGGCCGTGGGTCTCGCGGATGCCGTCGAGGGAGAGGCCGGCGACGGGTGCGCCGAGGGCGTCCCCGATCGCGGAGCCGAGCAGGGTGCCGCGGACCCGGCTGCGGAAGTCCTGCTGCTCGGCCCGGCCCCAGAGCGCGGTGGAGGTGGCGCTCGATGTGGCGGCGGGTGCGCCGGTGCCCGCAGGGGCCGCCGCCTCCGGAAGGGCCGTAGGCGTCGCCGTACTCGTGTCCATGCTGTTTCCCCCCAGGCTTTGGCGCGCACTGTAGTGGACAGGTTCGGTCGAACCCGGACGGTATGCGTCAGGTCGCGCAGAAGTGGTCGGAGAACGGCCGGAATCCGAACACATCAGGCTTCCCTCCTACCGGTCGGACTTTCGTGGCAGGTGTCGTCACCGGCACTCGTCGGCTGATGCGGACGTGACGACGCCCCCGACCGGTCGGCGACCGTCGGGGGCGTACGTGTGCCGCGCGACGGGCGGCGTGGGCGAGCGGTGTCAGCAGGCGGAGTCGACGCGGCGGAACGAGGCGTAGTGGTCCGACGTGTAGTAGTCCTCGTCGGTCTGCCGTCCCGTGATGATGCGTCGGGCGCCGCGGGTCGGGGAGCCCGGGGTGATGACCGTGTACTCGTGGTAGTACCCGCTGGTGTGGGCGGGCAGCAGGCCCTCGCGGTTCTGGAAGACGACGCCGTCCTGGGAGTACGGGAACGGGCCGCCCTGGTCGATGAGGTCGAGGGTGTCGTGCGCCTGGGAGGGGAGGGCGGAGTAGCAGATCCGGCCGACCGAGGCGACGGAGGCGGACACGGGGGCGACGGGCGCGGCGGAGGCGGCCGGGCCCGCGAGGAGGGCGGCGGCGAAGGCGGTCGCCGCGCCGAGGGCTGCGATGCGTGGGGAGATCCTCATGCCGGCCAGGATGACGCGCGTAGAGCGACCCCAGGAATATCAACTCCCTTGTGTTCCACACCTGTTCACCGAGCGGGCGGCGGTGGGAACCGGGGCGCCGTCCGGCCTTAAGACATCGGCAACCCGGCGCGGTGCCCGACGTGGGAAACGGCTGCGACGGGGGAGCCGTTTGTATGGTGGTCGCGTGCTGGAAGGCCACGATCACGACCACGGGCATCACCACGGCCACGGGCATCACCACGGCCACGACGACGGCCACGGCCACACGCACGGCACCCGCCGGTCGCGGAGGCCGCGCCACCGGCTGCGGCATCTCCTCACCCCGCACAGCCACGACGCCCGGGACAAGGTCGACCCCGCGATGGAGACCTCCCGCGAGGGCGTGCGCACCCTGTGGCTCTCCCTGGCCGTCCTGGGACTGACCACCGGGGTCCAGGCCGTGGTCGCCGCCCTCTCCGGTTCGGTGGCGCTGCTGGGCGACGCCCTCCACAACGGGGCCGACGCGCTCACGGCCGTGCCGCTGGGCCTCGCGTTCGTCCTGGGCCGCCGGGCGCCCAACCGCCGCTACACCTACGGGTACGGCCGCGCCGAGGACCTGGCCGGGATCGCCGTCGTGCTGACCATCGCCGCCTCCTCCGCGCTCGCCGCGCACACGGCCGTGGACCGGCTGCTGCACCCGCGCCCGATCAGCCACCTGGGGACGGTGGCCGTCGCGGCGGTGGTCGGGTTCGCCGGCAACGAGTGGGTGGCCCGGTTCCGCATCCGCACCGGCCGCCGGATCGGCTCGGCCGCCCTCGTCGCGGACGGACTGCACGCCCGCACCGACGGGTTCACCTCGCTCGCCGTCCTCGTCGGCGCGGGCGGCGCCGCGCTCGGGTGGCGGGCCGCCGACCCGCTCGTGGGTCTGCTCGTCACCGCGGCGATCCTGATGGTGCTGCGCGACGCGGCCCGCGAGGTCTTCCGCCGGCTCATGGACTCCGTCGACCCGGCCCTCGTCGACACCGCCGAACACGCGCTGCGCGCCGTGGCCGGCGTACGCGACCTCGGGCAGGTCCGGCTGCGGTGGATCGGCCACACCCTGCGGGCGGAGGCCGACATCGTCGTCGACCCCCACCTCACCGTCGTGCAGGCCCACGCCCTGGCCGTCGCCGCCGAACACGCCCTCATCCACGCCGTGCCCCGGCTGACGGCCGCCACCGTCCACACCGACCACACCGCCGACCACGACCACGACGACCCGCACGCCGCCCTCGCCCACCACACGCCCATCGGCCGCCCCGCGACGCCCGCCTGAGCGGGCGCCGCGGCGGCCCGGACTCAGTCCACCAGCGGCAGCAGCTCCGGCAGGTGCCCGTCCGAGGCCGCCGCCGCGAGCCGGCGTTCCTGCGGCACCTCCCCGTACAGGGTCGTACGGGGCCTCGCCGGCCGCCCGGCGGCTGCCGCGACCGCGACCAGGTCCCGGACGGACTTGTAAGAGCCGTAAGAGGAGCCCGCCATCCGCGAGATGGTCTCCTCCATCAGCGTCCCGCCCAGGTCGTTGGCGCCCGAGCGGAGCATCTCCGCCGCGCCCTCCGCGCCCAGCTTCACCCAGCTCGTCTGGATGTTGGTGATGTGCGGGTGCAACAGGATCCGGGCCATCGCCGTCACCGCCCGGTTGTCGCGCACCGTCGGCCCGGGCCGTGCGATGCCCGCCAGGTACACGGGGGCGTTGGTGTGGATGAACGGCAGCGTCACGAACTCCGTGAAACCGCCGGTCCGCTGCTGGATCCGGGCCAGTGTGCGCAGGTGCCCGAGCCAGTGGCGGGGCTGGTCCACGTGCCCGTACATCATCGTGGACGACGAGCGGATGCCCAGCTCGTGCGCCGTCGTGATCACGTCGATCCAGTCGGCCGTCGGAAGCTTCCCCTTGGTCAGCACCCAGCGGACCTCGTCGTCGAGGATCTCCGCCGCCGTACCCGGTATCGAGTCCAGCCCGGCCTCCTTGGCGGCCGTCAGCCACTCCCGTACCGACATGCCCGTCCGCGTGGCGCCGTTGACCACCTCCATCGGCGAGAACGCGTGGACGTGCATGCCCGGCACCCGCTGCTTCACCGCCCGCGCGATGTCGAAGTACGCCGTCCCGGGCAGGTCCGGGTGGATGCCGCCCTGCATGCACACCTCGACCGCGCCGACGTCCCACGCCTGCGCGGCCCGGTCCGCGACCTGCTCCAGGGAGAGCGTGTACGCGTCCGCGTCGGTGCGGCGCTGCGCGAAGGCGCAGAACCGGCAGCCGGTGTAGCAGACGTTGGTGAAGTTGATGTTCCGCGTGACGACGTACGTGACGTCGTCGCCCACCACCGACCTGCGCAGGTCGTCCGCGATCCGGCACAGCGCGTCCAGCGCCGGCCCGTCGGCGTGCAGCAGCGCCAGCGCCTGCTCGTCGGTCAGTTTCGTCGGGTCGTCGGCCGCCTGCGCGAGCGCGGCCCGTACGTCCGTGTCGATCCGCTCGGGCACCATGCCGGGCGCGGCGGCCTCGCGCAGGGCCTCCCAGTCGCCGTAGACGAGGTCGAAGTCCTCGCGCCGGTCGCCCGTACGCCCCTCGGTGTCGATGGTGGCGTGCAGGTCGGTGCGCCCGTAGGAGGCGAAGCTCTCGTCCGGTTCCTGCCACGGGTGGCCCGTCACCTCGGCGGCCTCGTCCGCCAGCCCGGTGTCCGGATCGGCGAGCGCCCGTACGTGCGGCAGCAGGCGCGGGTCCAGCCACGGCTCGCCGCGCTGAACGAACTCGGGGTACACGCACAGCCGTTCGCGGAGCTCGAAGCCGGCGGCCGCCGACTGCTCGGCCAGCAGGTCGATCTGGGGCCAGGGCCGCTCGGGGTTGACGTGGTCGGGCGTCAGCGGTGAGACACCGCCCCAGTCGTCGATTCCGGCGCCGATCAGCCGGGCGTACTCGCCGTCGACCAGGTTGGGCGGCGCCTGGAGGCACGCCGAGGGGCCCATGATGTGCCGGGCGACGGCGATCGTCGCCACGAGGTCGTCCAGTTCCGCGTCCGGCATGCCGCGCATCGCCGTGTCCGGCTTGGCGCGGAAGTTCTGGATGATCAGCTCCTGGATGCCGTGGTAGGCGCGCGAGACGCGGCGCAGCGCGAACAGCGACTGCGCGCGCTCCTCGTACGTCTCCCCGATGCCGATGAGCAGGCCGGAGGTGAAGGGCACCGAGGAACGCCCGGCGTCCTCCAGCACGCGCAGCCGGACCGCCGGCTCCTTGTCGGGGGAACCGTGGTGCGGCCCGCCCGGCTCGGACCACAGGCGGGTGGCGGTGGTCTCCAGCATCATGCCCATCGACGGGGCGACCGGCTTGAGGCGCTGGAAGTCCGCCCAGGACATGACGCCCGGGTTGAGGTGGGGGAGGAGGCCCGTCTCCTCCAGGATGCGGATCGAGACGGCCCGTACGTAGGAGATCGTGTCGTCGTAGCCGTGCGCCTCCAGCCACTCGCGCGCCTCGGGCCAGCGGTCCTCGGGCTTGTCGCCGAGGGTGATGAGCGCTTCCTTGCAGCCGAGCGCGGCGCCGCGGCGGGCGATGTCGAGGACCTCGTCGGGCGACATGAACATCCCGTGACCGGCCCGGCGGAGCTTCCCGGGGACCGTCGCGAAGGTGCAGTAGTGGCACTTGTCGCGGCACAGGCGGGTGAGGGGGATGAACACGCTCTTCGAGTACGTGATCACGCCCGGCCGGCCGGCCGCGGCGAGACCTGCGTCGCGGACCCGGGCGGCGGAGGCGGCGAGGTCCGTCAGGGACTCACCGCGTGCCTGGAGGAGTACGGCCGCCTCGGTCGCGTCGAGCGCGACGCCGTCCCGGGCCCGCCGGAGCGCGCGGCGCATCGCGTTGTCGGTCGGGGCGTCACTCGGAGTGGTCATGCGCCGAGCATACGATCCGGTCGACCGGGCCGGGGGAGGGTCATCGCATCAGCTCACCGGCGTTGACCAGCAGCGACTGGCCGGTTATGGCCCGCGCGCGGTCGGAGGCGAAGAAGACGGCGGCGTCCGCGACGTCGCCGTCGGTGGCGAGGTCCGGCAGCGCCATCCGCTCGGTGAGCCGGGCCCGTACGTCGGCTTCCGGTACGCCCTCGGAATGCGCGGTGAAGGTCACGAAGGCCTGCACGGGCGGTCCCCACATCCACCCCGGCAGCACCGTGTTGACGCGGATCCGGTGGGGGCCGAGCTCCCGCGCCATGGAGTACATGGCGGAGGTCAGCGCCCCCTTGGACGCGGCGTACGCGGCCTGCTGCACCTGGGAGGGGGAGGCCACGGCGGACTGCGTGCCGATGATGACGACGGAACCGCCGGCCCGCTTGAGCGCGGGCAGGCAGGCCCGGGTCATGCGCAGGGTCCCGAGGAGGTTGACGTCGATGATCTGCTGCCAGGTGCCGAAGTCGGCGTCTTCGAGGCCTCCGAAGTACGAGTCCCAGGCGGCGACGTGCACGACGGCGTCGATGCCGCCGAACCGCTCCACGGCGAGGGCGGCGAGGGCCTCGCACTGCGCCTCGTCGGTGATGTCGGTCGGACGGTGGGCGGTGTGCGCGCCGTCGGGGTCGATCTCGGCGGCGGCCTTGACCAGGTTCGCCTCGGTCCGCGCCCCGAGCACGGCGTTCCCCCCGTCCCGCACGACGGCGGCGGCCACCTGGTGCCCGAGCCCGGCCCCGACCCCGGAGACGACGACGGTCTTCCCGCGAAGCAGCATGACCCCTCCTGTGGCTGTACCCGTTCCTGACGGCTCGTCAGAGTAGGGGTGCCGGGCCCGGATGGGAAGGCGGGGGCGGGGCCTTCGTGGCGGAGCCGCACGGCCCTTGGGGCCGCTACCTGTCGGCAGGTGGTGCGGGGGTCGCCTGGTGGTAGTACATGCGCCAGGTGCCGTCCCCGTCGCGCCTGCGCCACAGCGAACTCCGCCGTGCCCGCCGCCCGTCGATCACGGTCGTGTACGTGAGGTGCACCAGCCCGGGGGCCAGCACGACACCGGTCATCTCCGACGGCTCGTAGCGCGGCCCGTCGTCGGCCGCCCCTTCCATCCCGGGCAGGGCCGCCAGCATCTCTTCGTGCGTCCAGCGCCGCCCCGACGCGCCGACCTCCGTGAAGTCCGGGTCGAGGAGCTGACGTACGAGCGACCGGGACGTGCGCACGCGGGGGTCCATCAACCGCAACTCGGCCGCGATCGCCGCCCCCACCTCGTCGACGTCGCCCACCGCGCCATCCTCCTCCAGTCGGTGGGCAATCCGCCCAAAACGCATCAAGCTCGCGACCCCGTGGAACTTCTGGCGAAGGTGAGACGAATGGCGTGTCATATCTGCCAGGGCGACGGCGAGTCGTGAGCGAATACCTGATAGACAGAATATTCACGGCTCGACCAGCCACACGTCCTGCCGGCCGCCTTGGGGGGATCGCCGCACTGTGAAGCCGCTTCACCGCCACGTAGTCAACACCTCGCGCAAAGTCCTGTGCACCGCCGCACTCGCGGCCAGCCTGACCACCGCCGCGGTGGTGACCAACACGCCCACCGCCGGAGCGGGGGAGTCCGAGCCCACGCCCGACAGTCCGCAGGCCACCGACCGCGGTGACGCCCGGCTGGACCTGCCCGGCCTGGTAGCCGACCCGCCCGTGCCGCCGGGAGCCGTCGCCCCCGAGGGGGCCAGCGGCATACCCGGGACCGCCCTCGACGCCTACAAGCGGGCCGCGGTGTCGGTCGCCGCCGCGCTGCCGCACTGCAATTTGCCCTGGGAGTTGGTCGCGGGCATCGGCAGGGTCGAGTCCGTGCACGCCTCCGGCTACGGGCTCAAGTCCGACGGCTCCACCGAGAAGCCGATCCGCGGCCCCCGCCTCGACGGCAACGGCTACGCGCAGATCAAGGACACCGACAAGGGCGAGTGGGACGCGGACACCGAGTACGACCGCGCCGTCGGTCCGCTCCAGTTCATCCCCTCCACCTGGAAGACGTGGGGCGCCGACGGCAACGGCGACGGCAGCCGCGACCCGAACAACATCTACGACGCCGCGCTGGGCGCCGGCCTCTACCTCTGCGCGGGCGACCGGGACCTGTCCGACCCCGCCAAGCTCGACCAGGCGATCCTCAGCTACAACAACTCCCGCGAGTACGTGAACTCCGTACTCGGGTACATGCGCCAGTACAAGGACGGCGGCGTCGCCGAGGTGCCGAACCCGCCCGCGGGCAACTTCCCGACGCCCCCGGTCACGGCTCCCCTGCCCACCCCGCGGCCCCCCGCGCCCCAGCCGTCCGCCCCCAAGCCCGAGGCGTCCAAGCCGCCGGCCCAGCCCGAGAAGCCGAAGCCGACGGCCCCCCGGCTGGCCAAGTTCGAGCTGGTCGGCGATCCGGAGCTCCAGGCCGAGGCCGGGGCCGCGTTGACCCCGGGCGCCAAGTTCAAGGCCGTGCTTTCGGACGGCAAGCCGGCCGCCGGGCAGAAGGTCGTGTTCGCCGTCGAGTCCGACACCACCGGCGGCACGGTCTTCCAGGCGGACAAGAAGAACAGCGCGGTCGTCCTCACCGACGCCCAGGGTTTCGCCGGCGTGCCCGGGCTCACCGCGGGCCCGAAGGACGGCACCTTCTCCTTCCGCGCCTCGGCCTACGACGCCGACAACTTCACGGTGGTGCTCAAGGGCACCGTCACCGCGAAGCCGGTCGCGAACCTGCTGGTGCGGGCCGACCACGGCACGAAGCCGCTGGAGGCCGTCGCCGGCACCAGCGTCAACGGCTTCCAACTGGTCGCCACGTCCCAGGGCCAGCCGGTCGCCGGCACGAAGACCAGCGCGGGCCTGGGGGTGCAGGGCGCCGGCGGCGCGTGGGTCCCGGTGGACCCGGCGAAGGCGACCGGCCCGTACTTCAAGGGCCCGGACGGCAAGAAGCTGTTCACCGTGGACCTCGCCCCGAGCGGCGCGGACGGCAAGATCACCCTGCCGGAGCTGTACACCACGGACGTGGCACCGGGCACGTACTTCCTCCGGGTCGTCACGCCGGAGAAGGTCGAGTTGGTCCTGGAGCTCAGCATCACCGCTCCGGCGACGCCCGGCCCGACGCCGGCTCCCACCGCCCCCAACACCCCGACTCCCTCCGCCCCGACTCCCACCGCCCCGGCCACCAAGCCGTAGGGGAACCGGAACCCGCAGCGCCCCCGGCACCGTACGAAGGTGCCGGGGGCGCTCCATGTGGCAGGACCCGCACGAAAGGCAGGAGCCCCGCCACCTCCGCTCGCACGGAGGAGGCAGGGCTCCTTGGGTACTGCTAATCCAACCGCGATCCGGTCGGCCAGGCGACTAGGCCGGGGTGACGTTCTCCGCCTGCGGGCCCTTCGGACCCTGCGTGACGTCGAAGTTGACCTGCTGGTTCTCCTCCAGGGAGCGGAAGCCAGAGGCGTTGATCGCGGAGTAGTGGACGAAGACATCCGGGCCGCCGCCGTCCTGGGCGATGAAGCCGAAGCCCTTTTCAGCGTTGAACCACTTCACGGTTCCGGTAGCCATGAGCCCTCCTATGGGCCAAAGGGTCGCCCTGCTCCAGAACCTGCTAAGAAGTCTGAAAACTACAAAAGCCTGCGGGTCACATTCTCCGCAGGCCTCGTACTGCAAGGGAAACCAAACTGCAACTTGCGTCGAGCCTAGCACGCACCCTGCGGCCGAGACCAGAGGGAAAGATCACGTCACTCGGACGTTTGAGACCCGGCCGAAGGCTGACGGGACTCCGGGGGCTAGTCTCGCGATGTGGACGTCTATCGCAGCCGGCCCCGGGTCGGCCACATCCAGTTCCTGAACTGCCTTCCCCTCTACTGGGGGCTGGCCAGAACCGGCACGCTGCTGGACCTGGAGCTGACGAAGGACACCCCCGAGAAGCTGAGCGAACGGCTCGTCCGGGGGGACCTCGACATCGCGCCGATCACCCTCGTGGAGTTCCTGCGCAACGCCGACCAGCTCGTCGCCTTCCCCGACCTCGCCGTGGGCTGCGACGGCCCCGTCATGTCCTGCGTGATCGTCTCGCAGGTCCCCCTGGACCAGCTCGACGGCGCCCGGGTGGCCCTCGGATCGACCTCCCGGACCTCCGTCCGCCTCGCCCAGCTGCTGCTCGCCGAGCAGTACGGAGTGCGGCCCGACTACTACACCTGCCCCCCTGACCTGGGGGTGATGATGCAGGAGGCCGAGGCGGCGGTCCTGATCGGGGACGCCGCGCTGCGTGCTTCGCTGCACGATGCACCCCGGCTCGGCCTGGCCGTGCACGACCTGGGGCTGATGTGGAAGGAGTGGACCGGACTGCCCTTCGTCTTCGCCGTCTGGGCCGCCCGCAAGGACTACCTCGCCCGCGAGCCCGTCGTCGTGCGCAAGGTCCACGAAGCCTTCCTCGCCTCCCGGGACGTCTCCCTGGAGGAGGTCACCAAGGTCGCCGAGCAGGCGGCGCGCTGGGAGGCCTTCGACGCCGAGCTCCTGGAGCGGTACTTCACCACCCTCGACTTCCGCTTCGGCCCGGACCAGCTGGCCGGCGTACGTGAATTCGCCCGCCGTACCGGTTCCGCCTCCGGGTACGCGGCGGATGTGGCGGTGGAACTGCTGGCCGCGGCCGCGCCGGGGTATTAGCGGGACTTATATCAGCGGCCCGAACGGGGGGAAGGGGAACACGTGAGCGATCCCTTTCCGTATCGCGGAACGGGGAATGGCCCGTTTCCCGGGAATTCGTTCCCCTTTCGCTTTCCGGTGCTCCCGCCAAGGGCGCGCACGGAATCGGCGCCGGCTCGCGGGGGCTGCGGGGAGGGGCGGTGCCGTCACCCCCGTCCCGACCGGCAGCGGCCGTGACGCCCCACGCCGTTGCCCTCCCGCGGGACACCGGATGGCGGATACCGTCGCCGCGCCCGCCCGCCCCGCCCTAAGGTGCTCCTTGGCCACGCCACAGGGGATCACGTGGCCGGACGGGGGAGGGACGCGATGCAGCCGCTCGAAGCCGACGACCCGCGGACCATCGGCGGGTACCGGCTGCTCGGCCGGCTCGGCGCGGGCGGCATGGGGCGGGTGTACCTCGGGCGGAACGCGGGGGGCCGGACCGTCGCCGTCAAGATCGTGCACCCGCAGTTCGCCGCCGACCCGGAGTTCCGCGCCAGGTTCCGCCGGGAGATCACGGCCGCCCGGCGGGTCGGCGGGCAGTGGACCGCGCCCGTGCTGGACGCCGACCCGGAGGCGGCGGTGCCGTGGGTGGCGGCCGGGTACGTGGCCGGCCCCTCCCTGGACCGGGCGGTCGCCGCTTACGGCGCGCTGCCCGAAGCCTCGGTACGGGCCGTCGGCGAGGGGCTGGCCCGCGCCCTGGTGGCGGTGCACGCGCTGGGCCTCGTACACCGGGACGTCAAGCCGTCGAACGTGATGCTGACGCTGGAGGGCCCCGGGCCCCGGCTGATCGACTTCGGGATCGCCCGGGCGACCGCGGGCACCGCCTCCCTCACCTCCACCGGGGTCTCCGTCGGTTCGCCGGGCTACATGGCACCGGAGCAGATCATCGGGGGCGGCGTCACGGGCGCGGCGGACGTGTTCTCGCTCGGGGCGGTCCTCGCCTTCGCGGCGGGCGGTCGGCCGCCCTTCACCGGGGACCACTCGGCCGCGCTGCTCTACAAGGTGGTGCACGAGCCGCCGGAGCTCGACGGGGTACCGCCCGGGGAGTTGCGCGAACTCATCGGAGCCTGCCTGGCCAAGGCGCCCGCCGACCGCCCGGCTCCGGCGGCGATCGCGGCGGCGCTCGACGGCGCCCTGCGCACGCCGGGGTGGCTGCCCGCGCCCCTGGTGGAGGAGGCGAGCCGCGCGGCGGTGGCGCTGCTGCACCTCGACTCCGGGGTGAGCGGGGGCCCGGCTCCGTACGGCCCCTACGGGCCGCCCGACAGCGGCGGTTCACCGGGTTCCCCCGGGTCCCCGGACTCCTCGCTGAGCCACGCCGACACCCGGACGGGCGGCGCGGGCGCGCCGCGAACCCCGGAGGAACCCGGAAGCGGCCGCCGCAGCCGGCGCCGCGTCAGCTGCACGGTGGTCGTCACGGTGGTCGCCGTGCTGGCGGCGCTGTCGGGCGGCCTCTACGGGCTGGACCTGCTGCCCGGGCAGCGCGAGGAGGGGCAGCGGCCGCCGGTCGGCAGCCGGCCGTCGGCCTCGGCCGGCCCCTCCACCGGCAGTCCCGCCCCCACCCCTTCGGCCACCCCCGGGGGCACCAGGGACACCGTGCCGAAGGCGCTGATGGGGACGTGGAAGGGGACGACCACCAGCAACCTCGGGGCGCCCGGGCAGTTCGAGATCACCATCAAGGGCGGCAGGACCGGCGAGGTGGTGGCGCGGGACAAGTCGATCATCCCGCTCTTCGACACCGACTGCAGCGGAGACTGGAAGCTCGCCTCCGCCACCGACCGCTCCCTCGTCCTCGACACGGCCGGCGGCCCCAACCCGGCCCCCGGCATCTGCTCCGACGGCTCGGCCGACGAACGCTTCACGCTCAACCCGAACGGAACCCTCCACTACAAGTCCGGCGACCGGGCGGCCGGAAACCCCGAGGGCGACCTCACCCGCAGCCCGTGAGCGCGGCGGACGGCGAGCGCGCGGCCGGTGAGCGCGCGGCCGTGAACCCCGAACCGGAGCGCGGGCGCTGCGGACCCTGGAACGGCCGTCCGAGCCTCCTGGCGTAGGCTGGATCGGTCCGGACCTTGACACACCGCCGAAAGGTGAAGCACCGGTGACCGACCAGGCCGCTCTCCAGTCTGTCCTCGACCGTGCCGCCGCAGGGGGCCGGATCACCAAGGAAGAGGCGCTCGACCTCTACCGGCACGCCCCGCTGCACGCGCTCGGCCAGGCCGCCGACGCGGCCCGCCGGCGGCGCTACGCGGGTACCGAGCACATCGCGACGTACATCATCGAGCGCAACATCAACTACACCAACGTGTGCGTGACGGCCTGCAAGTTCTGCGCCTTCTACGCCGCGCCCAAGGACACGAAGAAGGGCTGGTCCCGGGACCTCGACGACATCCTGCGCCGCTGCGCGGAGACCGTGGAGCTGGGCGGCACCCAGATCATGTTCCAGGGCGGCCACCACCCGGACTACGGCGTCGAGTACTACGAGCACCACTTCTCCGCCATCAAGAAGGCGTTCCCGCAGCTGGTCATCCACTCCCTCGGCGCGTCCGAGGTCGACCACATGGCGCGGATCTCCGGCGTGAGCGCCGAAGAGGCCATCCGCCGCATCCACGCCGCCGGTCTCGACTCCTTCGCCGGCGCCGGCGCCGAGCTGCTGCCGGAGCGGCCGCGCAAGGCGATCGCCCCGCTCAAGGAGTCCGGCGAGCGCTGGCTGGAGATCATGGAGATCGCCCACAAGCTGGGTGTGGAGTCCACCTCCACCATGCTGATGGGCACCGGCGAGACGAACGCCGAGCGCATCGAGCACATCGCGATGATCCGTGACACGCAGGACCGGACGGGCGGCTTCCGCGCGTTCATCCCGTACACGTACCAGCCCGAGAACAACCACCTCAAGGGCCGCACGCAGGCGACGGTCTTCGAGTACCTGCGGATGATCGCGATCGCCCGTCTGTTCCTCGACAACATCGCGCACATCCAGGGCTCCTGGCTGACCGTCGGCAAGGAGGCGGGCCAGCTGTCCCTGCACTACGGTGCGGACGACCTCGGCTCGATCATGCTGGAGGAGAACGTCGTGTCCTCGGCCGGTGCCAAGCACCGCTCGAACCGCCAGGAGATCATCGACCTGATCCGCAAGGCGGACCGGGTCCCGGCGCAGCGCGCGACGACGTACGAGCACCTCCTCGTGCACGAGGACCCGGCGAACGACCCGGTCGACGACCGCGTGGTCTCGCACATCTCCTCCACCGCCATCGAGGGCGGCACCGCGCACCCCGAGCTGAAGCTCATCTCCTCGAACTGACCGACGCCCGGACAGACCGACACCCGGACAGACTGACTGACACGCCCGTGCTGACGCTCCACGCCGCCGAACTCCTCGTCCCCGGGCCGGGCCGCGCCGCGCTGCCCGGTGGGGCGGTCCTCGTCGAGGGCGACCGGATCGCCCGGGTGGGACCGTACGAGGAGCTCGGCGCGGCCTTCGCGCACGCGCGAGTGCGGCGCTGGCCCGGGGTACTGACCCCGGGTCTGCTGGTGCGCGGGGCGGACGAGCTGCTGGAGCGGACGTACTACCCCGAGGACGCCGAGGGCGCCGACGACGGGGACGGCCCGTACGCGGCCACCGCGCCCACCGCCCCGGAGCCGACCGAGTCCCGCTGGGGCCACAGCGCCCGCCGGGCCACGCAGAAGCTGCTCTCGCGCGGGGTGGTGGCGGTGGCCGGGCGGCTGACGGTGCCGGCGGTGCGGACGGCGGTGGTGCGGTCGGGGCTGACGCTCCTCGCGCCGCTCCCCTACGGGGCTCCGCCGTCCCTGGACCCGCTGGCCGGGCTGACCGCGGCCGAGGAGGCGTTCCACGGGGTTCTGGAGGCCGGCGCCCCCGCCCGTTTCGCGGTGTTCGCGGCGGCGGACGCCCGGGACCTGCTGGAGCAGGGCGCGACGAGCTGTGTGGCCACCGTCATCGGCGGCCGGCTGCTGCACCGCCGGCGCTGAGCCGCTCGTGGCGGCGGTCGGGCCGCCTGCGAGAATGGCCCGGTATCGACCGACCCGAGCCACACCGCACCGAGGGGCCTACGCCAGTGACCCGCGCTTCCCTGGACAAGCAGCCGCACGAAGTCGCCTCCATGTTCGACGGTGTCGCGGCGAACTACGACCTCACCAACGACGTCCTCTCCCTCGGCCAGGCCCGGCTGTGGCGCAAGGAGGTCGCCAAGGCGGTCGGCGCGCGCCCCGGGCACAAGGTCCTGGACCTGGCCGCCGGCACGGCGACGTCCTCGCTGCCCTTCGCCGCGACCGGCGCGTACGTCGTCCCCTGCGACTTCTCCCTCGGGATGCTGCGGGAGGGCAAGAAGCGCCACGCCTGGCTTCCGCTGACCGCCGGTGACGCGACGAGGCTGCCGTTCAAGGACGACGTCTTCGACACCGTGACGATCTCCTTCGGCCTGCGCAACGTCCAGGACACGGACGCGGCGCTGCACGAGCTGTACCGGGTGACGAAGCCGGGGGGCCAGGTGGTCATCTGCGAGTTCTCCCAGCCGACGTGGGCGCCGCTGCGCACGCTCTACACCGAGTACCTGATGCGCGCCCTGCCCCCGGTGGCCCGCGCGGTGTCGTCCAACCCCGACGCGTACGTGTACCTCGCCGAGTCGATCCGGGAGTGGCCGGACCAGCCCGCGCTCGCGGCGCTGCTGCAGAAGGCCGGCTGGTCGAAGGCCGCCTGGCGCAACCTCAGCGGTGGCATCGTCGCGCTGCACCGCGGGGTCAAGGCGTAACGGCGTACGGAGCGGACGAGCCCGTGGACGCCGCGCCTTCGCAGACCTCCCGTTACGACACCGCCCCCTTCGATTACCAGGCGGTGCTGGACCAGATCGCGCGGGACGTCGCCCCGCTGGTCGGGACCGGCACGCCCGCCGAGTACATCCCGGCGCTCGCCTCGGTGGATCCGGCGCAGTTCGGGATGGCGCTCGTCACGATGGGCGGCAAGGTGTTCGGGGTCGGGGACTGGCAGGTCCCCTTCTCCGTCCAGTCGATCACCAAGGTGTTCACGCTCGCCCTGGCGCTGGCGGCCGAGGGCGGCGACAGCCTGTGGGAGCGGGTGGGGCGGGAGCCGTCCGGCAACCCGTTCAACTCGCTCGTGCAGCTGGAGTACGAGAACGGCATCCCGCGCAACCCGTTCATCAACGCGGGCGCGCTCGTCGTCACCGACCGGCTCCAGACGCTGACGGGCGACGCGAGCAGCGAACTGCTCAAGTTCCTGCGGGAGGAGAGCGGCAACCCGGACGTCGCCTTCGACGCCGAGGTGGCGGCCTCCGAGCACGAGCACGGCGACCGCAACGCGGCGCTGGCCCACTTCATGGCCTCTTACGGGAACATCGACAACCCCGTACCGGCCCTGCTGGACCACTACTTCTGGCAGTGCTCCATCGAGATGAGCTGCGCCGACCTGGCGCGCGCCGCCAGGGTCCTGGCCCGGCACGGGCTGCGCGCGGACGGTACGCGGCTGCTGACGCGCAGCGGGGCGAAGCAGATCAACGCGGTGATGCTGACCTGCGGGACGTACGACGCGGCGGGCGAGTTCGCCTACCGCGTCGGCCTGCCCGGCAAGAGCGGTGTCGGCGGCGGCATCGTCGCCGTCGTGCCGGGCCGGTGTGCGCTGGCGGTGTGGAGCCCGGGGCTGGACGCGCACGGCAACTCGGTGGCGGGCGTGGCGGCGCTGGACCGCTTCACGACCCTGACCGGCATGTCCGTTTTCTGACGCGCCCCTCGCACCGGTCGGCGCCGGGGCGCCTCCCGGGCTTCGGGCCGCTGCCCCGGACCCCGCCCGGCGAGCCGTCGGGCGTCCGGGTCCGGGGCCGGTTCACGCCGCGGCGCCCGACGGCTCAGGCGAGCGTCAGCGCGTAGCGGCGGCACGGGTTGCCGCCCGGGGTGGTGAACTCCTCGGCCAGGTCCATGCCGAGCCGTTCCGCCACGGCCACCGAGCGGGTGTTGTGGGCGTGGATCATCGCGACCACGTGCGGGACCCCCGCCTCCCGGAGCCGGTCGAGGGTGGCCAGCGCGGCGGCGTACGCGTACCCCTTCCCCCAGGCGGAGCGCCCCAGCCGCCAACCGATCTCGACCTCCCCGACGGGCCCCCAGTCCTCCCGGGGCCAGGGCTGGGCGCCGGTGAAACCGATCACCGCCCCCTGCGCGTCCAGCAGGGTCCACAGGCAGTAGCCGAGCCGGGCGTCGTGCATGCGCTGCCGCGCGGTGAACTCCTCGTACAGCGACAGTTCGGCGGGGCCGCCCAGGAACTCCATGACGTCGGTGTCGTCGAAGACGGTGTGCCAGGCGTGCGCGTCCTCGTCGGTGGGCACGCGGAGCTGTACGGCCGGGAGCGGCGGCCGGGTCGGCGAGGTGGTCACAGGGGCAGCCCTTCGGATCGCGATCTCTTCCGCTGCATAGACTGCGACATGTCCCGTGCCGTTGGGCACCCTTTATCGAGCCTTCGGGAGAGCCCGCAGTGACCGAGGCAGTGACCGAGCCCCTCTCCGAACACTCCGCTGATGTGATCGTCGTCGGGGCCGGACCCGCCGGCTCCACCACCGCCTACTACCTCGCCAAGGCGGGACTGGACGTCCTGCTGCTGGAGAAGACGGCCTTCCCGCGCGAGAAGGTGTGCGGCGACGGGCTGACCCCGCGCGCCACCAAGCAGCTGGTCTCCATGGGCATCGACATCTCCGAAGAGGCCGGCTGGCTGCGCAACAAGGGCCTGCGGATCATCGGCGGCGGGCAGCGGCTCCAGCTGGACTGGCCGGAACTCGCCTCCTACCCGGACTACGGACTCGTCCGCAAGCGCGACGACTTCGACGAGACCCTGGCCCGTCAGGCGCAGAAGGCCGGGGCGCGGCTGTACGAGCGCTGCAACGTCGGCGAGCCCGTCCGGGACCCCCGCACGGGACACATCACGGGCGTGCAGGCGAAGCTGGGCGAGGAGAAGACCCCGGTCACCTTCAAGGCGCCGCTGGTCGTCGCCGCCGACGGCAACAGCTCCCGCCTCTCCCTGGCGATGGGCCTGCACCGGCGCGAGGACCGCCCGATGGGCGTGGCGGTGCGTACGTACTTCACCTCGCCGCGGCACGACGACGACTACCTGGAGTCCTGGCTGGAGCTGTGGGACCGGCGCGGCCCGCAGGACCGGCTGCTGCCCGGCTACGGCTGGATCTTCGGCATGGGCGACGGTACGTCGAACGTCGGCCTCGGCATCCTCAACTCCTCCTCCGCGTTCAAGGAGCTGGACTGGCGCGAGGTCCTCAAGGCCTGGTGCGCGTCCATGCCCGAGGACTGGGGCTACACCCCCGAGAACATGACGCAGCCGATCCGCGGCGCGGCCCTGCCGATGGCCTTCAACCGGCAGCCGCACTACACCAAGGGCCTGCTGCTGGTCGGTGACGCCGGCGGGCTCGTCAACCCGTTCAACGGCGAGGGCATCGCCTATGCGATGGAGTCGGGGCAGATCGCGGCGGACGTCATCGTCCAGGCCCACGCCCGCGCCACCCCCGCGCAGCGCGAACTCGCCCTGCACGGCTACCCGAAGGTGCTCAAGGAGACGTACGGCGGCTACTACACGCTGGGCCGCGCGTTCGTGAAGCTGATCGGCAACCCGAAGGTGATGAAGGTCGCCACCCAGCGCGGCCTGAGCCACCCGGTCCTGATGCGGTTCACCCTCAAGATGCTGGCCAACCTCACCGACCCGACGGGCGGCGACGCGATGGACCGCATCATCAACGGTCTCTCCAAGGTGGCACCCCGAGCCTGATGGTTCAATGCCGGGCCGCTCCTTGAACGGTCGAGCGGCCCGGCTCGTGGTGTTCGGCCGTCACAGGTTGACGATCTTCACCTTCGGCGAGCCGGGAAGCTCCTCGGCGGCCTTGCACAGCGCTGGGATGTGCGACTTGTCAGAAGTGGCGAGCAGTACCGGGGGAGTGCAGAGTGCGGCCGTGGCGACCACGAGGGCGTCCACGAGGCATTCGTGTCCGTCAAGGCCCGAGGTGTCCAGCAGCTTCGCTGCGGCGTCCGCCACCGCGTCGTTGACCGGCTTCACGTCGAACCGGGACGCAGGAACCGGAGTCGCTTGGCGGCTTCCCCTGTTCGGCGCACCTCCAGAGGTGTCAGTGCGGACAGCGCCACGCGTTGGCCGCTGCTGGGCGACCTCGATGCGCGCACGGCTCATACCCAAAACGCACCACCGGCGGTAGGAAATTTCCCGTCCGATGGTTGGCTCGGCGGAACCAAGGCGGCCCCGAAGGTCTGACCGGGGCGGCCCCGGCGCCCGCGGGTCGGGGTGCGCGGGTCGGGGCGCGCGGGTCGGCTCGGGCGGGCTCGGGCCTACGCGTCTTCGGCGCCGTGGCCGTGGACGGTGCGTACGGAGCGGACCAGCAGGAGCAGGCCGTACAGGAGCATCGTCAGGCTGGCTGCCCAACCGAGGCCCAGGGTGAGGGGATGTCCCGGTTTGTGCCAGGGGCGGGCGGTGTTGAGGAGCCAGCCGCCGACGGCGAGCAGGAAGAGGCCGACGGCGGCCGGCACGGCGGTGGGGTCACTGGTGGGGTTACCGGTGGCGTTCGCGGAGTCCGCTGTGTGCGCGTCGGAACCGGCGTCTTCGGAGGCGTTCTTGCTCCACACGGCCACCACCTCCTCAGGTGAAATCGGGGCGGGCGGGCACTGCGCCTCCGCTATCTTCGCAGGGCTTCGGCCGGTTCCACACGGGCAGCCCGCCAGGCGGGATGGACCCCGGCCAGCAATCCGGTGACGAGCCCGGCGAGCGGAGCCGCGGCCACCGTCAACGGGTGGATCACCGGCGTCCAGTCCCGTACGAGGGACACCGCGACCACCGTCAGCTCGCCGACGGAGGTCCCCACCAGGCCGCCGAGTGCCCCCAAAGCGGCGGATTCGGCCAGGAACTGGGCCGCCACGTGCCGCCCGCGGGCCCCCAGCGCACGCCGCAGCCCGATCTCCCCGGTCCGTTCCAGGACGGCGACGAGCGTCGTGTTGGCGATCCCCACCGCGCCGATGACCAGGCAGATCCCGGCCAGCAGCAGGAACAGGGCGCTGAGGTCGGACGTCACCCCCGAGCGCAGCAGCCGGGGGTCGGGAGGCGGCAGGGCTTTCAGGTACTCGGGGTGGTCGGGGCGCAGCGCGAGCGGGGCGAGGCCGGCGACCTGCCGGGCGGCGCCGAGCTCGGTGGCGATCAGCGCCCGCGCGCCGGACGGCCCCGGCGGCCCCCACAGTTCCTCGGCGGTGGACCGGGGGACCAGTACCGACAGCAGGTACTCGGGCCGGCGTTCGACGTCGCCGATGATGCCGGCGACCACGAACGGTTCCTCCCCGACGTGGACCACGGGCCGGGTCGCCAGGGTGGTGATGCCGAGGCGGTCGGCCACGCCGCCGCCGATGAGCGCGACGCGCAGGTGGCCGCGTTCGGCGTACTCGTCGTAGAGCCGGCCCTGGCGCAGCGTCGGGGCCAGGGCGGCGACGGCCCCGGGGGAGGCGGCGACGACGGAGGTGGCGCCCGCGGTGCCCGCCGCGCCGGCGCCGGCGGTCGGCGGGAGCGCGGAGACCGGGGTGCCGGGGTCGAGCCGTACCGGCCAGAGCACCCCGGCGTGGGCGATGCCGGCGACCTGGCGCAGCCGCTGTTCGGCGTCGGCGGGGAAGGCCGGGCCGGCGAACGGGTCGTGCTGGGCGGCGACGTCCTCGAGGGTCACCTCGGTGGCGGTCAGGACGTTGAACCGGCCGTCGATCTGCGAGGAGAGGGTGGCGGTCAGGCCCAGTACGGCGACGAAGCTGCCGACGCCGAGGACGGTGCCGAGCGCGGTGAGCACGGCGCGGCCGGGGCGGCGCAGCATCCCCGCGACCGCCTCGGAGACGGTGTCGCGCGGGGACAGCCGGGTGGGGCGGACGGCGCTCACCCGCGGAGCCGCCCGTCGCGGATGGTGACGGTCCGGCGGCCGCGGGCGGCGACCGCGGGGTCGTGGGTGATCAGGAGAACGGTCATGCCGCGGCCGTGCAGTTCGTCCAGCAGGGCGAGGACGGAGGCGGCGTTGGCGGAGTCCAGGTTGCCGGTCGGTTCGTCGCACAGCAGCAGGGACGGGCGTCCGACGAGCGCACGGGCGATGGCGACGCGCTGGCGCTCACCGCCGGAGAGCCGGCCGGGAACGGCGTCCGCCCGATGGCCGAGCCCGACCTGTTCCAGGGCCTCGCGGGCCCGTACGAGACGCTGCGCGCGCGGGACTTCGGTGTAGAGCATGGCGAGGGTGACGTTCTCCAGGGCCGAGCGGTGGGGCAGGAGGTGGAAGGACTGGAAGACGAAGCCGATGCGGCGCCCGCGCAGGGCGGTGCGCTCCCGGTCGGGCAGCGCGGCGGTGTCGATCCCGTCGAGGAGGTGCCGGCCGCAGGTCGGGGAGTCGAGCAGCCCGGCGACGTTGAGGAAGGTGGACTTCCCCGAACCGGAGGGCCCGACGACGGTGATGAACTCACCGCGTCCCATGGCCAGGTCGAAGGGGTGCAGTGCCTTGACGGGAGGCGGGCCGGGATAGGTGAGCCCCACACCGCGGAACTCGATGACGGGCGCGGCCGCCTGCGGGGCCACCCGCTCCGCCGCGCCGCCGGAGGCCGGGGCGGGGAACCGGGTGTCGGCCGGGGTGTGAGCCGGCGTGCCGGCCGGGACGGGGGTGCCGGGGACGGGCCGGGTGCGGGTGCGGGCGGTGATGCCGGGGGGCAGGCGCAGTCTCATCGGGGCGCCGCCCCGGGAGCGGCGCCGACGATGACGCGGGTCCCGGCCGTCAGGGCGCCCGGCCGGACGGGGGCCACGGCCACGTAGCCGTCCCCGGTGGTGCCGATGCGGACCTCGATGCGGTGCTGCGCGCCGTCGGCACCCTGGGCGGTGACCACCGTACGCCCGTCCGCACCGGCGGAGACCGCCGTGACCGGGACCACGAGGGCGGCGCCGTCGGTGGCGGCGGACTCGACGGTCAGCCGTACGTCCTGCCCGGCGAAGGCCGCCGGCAGCGGCTGGTCGGCGCGCACGACCATGCGGTAGCCGGGATCACCGACGCCGCCGCCACCGCCGCTGCCCGGGGCGCCTTTGGGGCCCTGGCCCTCGCCCTCCCCCTGGCGTTGCCCCTGTGCCCGGTCCTGCTGCGGCCGTCCGGCCGCCTGCGCACCGGAGCGCTCGGCGGCGACCGAGGCCACCGTGCCCCGGGCGTCGCTGCCCGCGAGCTCGGAGGAGATCACCACGGTCATGCCGGCGCGCAGCAGCTGCTTCTTGTCCTCCTTGAGGTAGGCCTCGACGACGAGTTCCCCCGCGGAGAGGGTCAGTACCGACCCGGACACGGCCGCGCCGACCGATCCGCCGACCGCGCTCACCCGGGCGGGGAAGGCGCCGAGGAACACGGCCTCGGCGGCCGGCAGCATCGGCCCGTCCGCGGCCTCGGCGGCGGCCAGCACGGTCCGTGCCTCGGCGAGGGCCTCCCGGGCGCGGGCGAGCTCCCGCCCGGAGCCCGGGCCGGAGCCCGAGCCGGGGGTCGCCGTCGCGCCCGGCGCTGCGCCCGGCGCCGGTTTCCCGGTGCTCCGCACGGTCCCGCCGGCGGCGCCCGCGTCCTCCACGGCCCACTGCGCCGACCGCACCGCGTCCCGGGCGGCCTTGAGCGCCGAGCCGCCGTCCGCGACGGCGGGCAGCGGGTCGTACCCGACGGCCCGGTACCGCGCGGCGAGGGCCACTTTCGTACCGGGTCCGAACACCCCCTCGGCGTCCCCGCCGGTACCGTGCCCGAGCTCGCGCAGCGCCCGCTGGAGCTGGGCCACGTCGTCGCCGGTGGCACCCGGCTTGAGGTCCCGGTACATCGGCAGGCCGCCGTGCAGCGCGAACACCGGCCTGCCCGACACTTCGGCGAGCAGCTGCCCGGCCCGCACCGGATCCCCGGGCCCGAGCGGCAGCTTGGTCACCACCGCGGCCCCCGCGCCCTCACCGGTCCGCACTCCCTGGGGGGACACGGTGACGCTCTGCCCGGCGACCACGGTTCCGCGCATCACCACGGTCTCGGCGAGGACCCGCCGCTCGACCTCCGCGGTCAGTGCTCCCTGTGCCGGCGGTCCGGTCTCCGCCGCGACCTGGGCCGGCGACTTCACCAGTGCCGCGGCCAGCAGACCGCCGACCGCCATCAGCGCGGCGCCGCCGACGACCCCGAGGACGACCCTCCGGCCCCGGGCGAGCCCGCCGGGGCCCCCGGCCGCGGTCACCGGGCCCCGCACCGTCTCCACGGGGTGGTCCGGTTCGCTCATCTCGCCGGCCGGCACTTGCGCAGGGCGTCGGCGTGGTCGGTCTTGAGCGTGGACCACTGCTCCGGGGTACCGCCCTTGCGCTGGTCGGTCTCGGCCGTGACCGGGTCCGGGTCCGGATACCAGGAGACGCCCGAGGCCCGCAGGCACGCGGCTTCCTCCTGCGCGGCCGCGAGCTGATCGGGGTCGGCCGGGGCGGGAGTGCGCGGTGGCGGATACAGGGAAGCGCACGCGGTGTGCGCTTCTTCGTTCCAGGGTTTCGTCTTGTCCACGTAAGGCATTCCGTTGCCCCGGTAGACGATGTTCACGCCGTGCTTTTTCAGACAGTCGTGGTAGGCGATTTCCTGCTGTGTGGGCGGCGGGCTGTCGCTTGCCTCGGGCTCCTTTTCACCTCCGCAAGCCGTGAGGGATATGCACAGAGCGAGCAGTGGGGCGAAATGGCGTGCGTGCACGACGGCGATTCCTCGAGGCCGTAGAAGTGGGGCCGCGCTCCCGGTGCGAAAAGGGCGGCGGGGAGCGCGTCGGCAGATAGTAAGGAGAGGTGATCGTCCACCACAAGTTACTTGTGGGAAACCGAAAGTGATTGTCCATCAGGTGAGAAGGGGCTTTGCCGGGGGGCGATCGGCCTGTTGACTCCCCGCCGGAACGGAACGGTTCCATCCCGAGGACGAGGAGCACATGATGGACAAGGCATTCCGGAATCTGGCGACGGGCTGCATCGCCGCTGTTTCGACCGCTGCGATCCTGCTGGCCGCGGCGGGCCCGTCGGCGGCGTACGGCAAGGACGGAATTCTCGAAGTCGACGAGTTCGGCCTTTTCTACAACCAGTACCAGTCCGGTTGTGTCTTCGACCTATACGGCGAGGACCTCAACTTCAACGACAACTACTTCAAGAGCGGTTGCACGGGCGGCACCTCGCTGGTGAACGACAACACCGAGTCCTACAAGAACCGGGACGTCTACGCGTGGAAGGTGGCGACCGACGCCAACATGGACGGCAATGTCGGCGAAATCCCGTCGAACTACCAGGGCAACGCCTCGTCCACCTTCAAGAACACGATCAGCTCGTCCACCTACACCCTCCACGCCTGAGCCGGGCGTGGGGGAGTTGTCCGCATCGCGTACCGCCCGCCGGCGCCGGGTTCCCGTCCCGGGGGCGCTCCTGGCGGCGGTCCTCCTGGCGGGCTGTTCGGACGCCGGGGCCGGGAGCGGGGGCGGGGAGCCGGAGCTGGGCGCCATCGCCGTGAACCCGGCCACCGCCTCCCTCTCCCTGCCCATGGACGCCTACATGGACACCGAGGCGGACGCCCTGCGGATGGGCCGGGTGCAGGAGGGCCTCGTCGCCCGGTGCATGGCCCGGTACGGGTTCACGTACGAGGGGGTGACGGCGGTCGAGCACGCCCCGGCCGCGGCGGCGGAGGACCGGCACGCCTATCTGTTCGGCCTGGCCGATCCGGCGAAGGCGGCGGCCCACGGGTACGACAAGACCGCGGGCGAGGGGAAGCCGGCCAAGCCGCCCTCCCCGAAGCTGAGCGACAGCGCGTACACCGTCCTGCACGGTGAAACGCCGGGCGGCGGCGGGCAGGGCGCACCGCCCGCCCCCGACGCGCTCAACGAGGAGGACGCCGCCCGCGTGGACAGCGGCATCGAGGTCGGTGGCCGCAAGGTGCCCGCCGGGGGCTGCGGGCGGGAGGGGTACCGCAGGCTGTACGCGCCGGCGAAGGACAGCGTGGACCTCCTCTTCGCCTTCGGCCTGGCGGGCGAGGCGCACGACCGCTCCAAGGGGGACTCGCGGGTCGTCGACGTCCTGCGCAGGTGGTCCGCCTGCATGGACAAGTCCGGCTACACCGGGATCAAAACCCCGTACGAGGTGGTCGAGAAGCTGGGTCTCCAGAGCGACTTGGGAGGCGCCAAGGCCGTTTCCGCGGCCAAGGCCGACGTCACCTGCAAGCGAGAGGTGAACCTCGTGGGGATCTGGTACGCCGTCGAGAAGGCCTATCAGCAGCGGCTCGTCGAGGAGAACGCGGAGACGCTCGCCCTCTACGAGCAGCAGCGCGACGCCCGCTTCAAGCTGGCGGCCTCGGTCGGCTGAACCGGGGCACGACGAAGGGCCGGTACTCCACCCCCGAGCGGGGGAGTACCGGCCCTTGCGTCGTGCGCGGGGCGGCCGGGAGGGCCCCTCAAGGCTCCTGAGAGCGGCTCAGGAGGCCTGTGGGGCCCTTGGGGAGGCCTGGAGGGCCTCAGCGGCGTCAGAGGATGCGGACGGCGCCCGTCGGCATGTCGTAGCTCAGGCTGCGCTCGACGATGCCCGTGCTGGGGTTCTGCGCGCCGATGAACTTGCCGCCGCCGACGTACAGGGCGACGTGGTACGCGTTGCCGCGGGAGCCCCAGTACAGGACGTCGCCGGGCTGCAGGTTGCTCAGCGACACCGAGGTGCCCTCCGAGGACTGGTCCTGGGACATGCGCGGCAGGGAGATGCCCGCCTGGCGGTACGCGGCCTGAACGAGGCCGGAGCAGTCGTACGAGGACGGGCCGGTGCCGCCCATGACGTACGCCTTGCCGACCTGGTTGCGGGCGAAGTTGATGATCGCGGAGGCCGAGCCGGTGGCCGGGGCGGTGACGGTGCCCTCGCCGTCGTCGGAGGTGCCGGCGGACGCGGAGGCGGTCTGGAGGGTGGTGCGACCGGCGCTGCGGGTGGCGCGCTGGGCCTCGGCCTTGCGGTCCGCCTCCTCCTTCGCCTTCTTCTCGGCCTTCTGCTGGGCCTCTTCCTTGGCCTGCTTGGCCTCGGCGGCGGCGCCGCTGCGGGCGCTCTCCTCCTGGGCGTTCAGCTCGCCGGTGACGGCCGCCTCGACGGCTGCGACACGGGTGTTCTCTGCTGCGGTGGTGACCGCGGAGGCGACGTCGGCGGTCAGGTCCAGGCTCAGGACCGGCATTTCGAGCGTCGTCTCGGCCACGGGCTCGGCGGACGGGGACGCGCTCGCGGTGCCGGCCATGGCGAGGGTGCTGAGGACGCCACCGGCAACTCCGGCGCGGACCGCGAGCTTCGAGGTGCTGCGGCGGGGCTTCCGGTGGCTGGGTATGTGAGCGGTGTGGGACATGGGACAACCGCTATCAGGGCGCAGCCGTTGGCTTCAAGAAACGTGGTGTGCGCCACAGTTGCGCGCGAAGGGCGCTAACCGGGCGCGTCGCGCGGGATATTGACGCCGTAACGGGCGAAACGGACCGGGCCCTCATAAGCCTGTGATCAAGGGGTTTCTCTAATAAGTCCGAATTGAACCGCGCCTACCATTCCGCCCGACAGTTGGCCAAGCCCCCTTTCGGCGGCCTCGATTCCATGTGGCGCAGGTCACAGTTACCCACCGCTGTGCGGGCGCTGTGGCCGGTCCGTGATCACGCTGTGGCCTTCCCGTGGGGTTCGTGAACGGATGCACAGCTTCCGAAGCCCGTGATCTTGCGGGTTCCCCGCGGCCGCCCCCGCGTCCACTTCCGTCCCCGGCCGCTCCCCCGGGCGGGCGACGCCGATTCCCTTACCACCGGGTCCGCCTGGTTGCCAATTTGCCTGCAATGGCCATCATTTGATAGTGGAACCCCGCTCCGACCTGGGGTGACGACTGCGGATGTCACCTTTGGTGACCATGTGGATGCCTTGCGTATGAAGATCACCGCTCATCGGACTTCATGATCGTTCGTCGGGTGGTGGAGATCACAAACTCGTTGTTGTAACCCGTGTCGCAGATCACAGATCGGCAGGCATAAGATGCGCAGCAGTCCGGCTTGTGAACTGCCTCACATGTGCAAGATCTTCGCGGGGCGGGGCGCTCGGCGCCGGCACAGCGGTCCAACGGTCAAGGACGACTGGAAGGAGCGAGGAGCGTGAATGCGTACGCGCCCATCCTCGTGCTCGGCGCCCTCGGCGCAGGGTTTGCGATCTTCTCCGTGGTCATGGCCACGCTGATCGGCCCAAAACGGTACAACCGGGCGAAGCTCGAAGCGTACGAGTGCGGCATCGAGCCCACTCCGATGCCGGCCGGCGGCGGCCGCTTCCCGATCAAGTACTACCTGACGGCGATGCTCTTCATCGTCTTCGACATCGAGATCGTCTTCCTCTACCCCTGGGCCGTCACCTTCGACTCCCTGGGGATCTTCGGGCTCGTCGAGATGCTGCTCTTCGTGCTCACCGTCTTCGTCGCCTACGCCTACGTCTGGCGCCGCGGCGGCCTGGAATGGGACTGAGGGGCTGAATTTTCCATGGGACTGGAAGAGAAGCTGCCGAGCGGCTTCCTGCTGACCACCGTCGAACAGGCCGCGGGCTGGGTGCGCAAGTCATCCGTCTTCCCGGCCACCTTCGGCCTCGCCTGCTGCGCCATCGAGATGATGACCACCGGAGCGGGCCGCTACGACCTCGCCCGCTTCGGCATGGAGGTCTTCCGCGGCTCCCCGCGCCAGGCCGACCTGATGATCGTGGCCGGCCGGGTCAGCCAGAAGATGGCGCCGGTGCTGCGGCAGGTGTACGACCAGATGCCCGCCCCGAAGTGGGTGATCTCCATGGGCGTCTGCGCCTCCTCGGGCGGCATGTTCAACAACTACGCGATCGTCCAGGGCGTCGACCACATCGTGCCCGTGGACATCTACCTGCCCGGCTGCCCGCCCCGGCCCGAGATGCTGATGGACGCGATCCTCAAGCTCCACCAGAAGATCCAGGGCTCCAAGCTCGGCGTGAACCGGGAAGAGGCGGCGCGCGAGGCGGAGGAGGCGGCCCTCAAGGCCCTCCCCACCATCGAGATGAAGGGGCTCCTGCGGTGAGCGACGACCCCGCCGTGGACAACGGCAACAACGTGCCCGCCCCCCGGGGCTCGGCCGGCCCCGAGGTGATCGGGGTCCGCAAGGGCATGTTCGGCGCGAACAACGGCGGCGACACCACCGGCTACGGCGGTCTGGTGCGCACCGTGGCGCTGCCCGGGGCGACGAGCCGCCCCTACGGTTCGTACTTCGACGAGGTCGCCGACGAACTCGAAGGAGCCCTGGAGGAACAGGACCTGGTTCCCGAGAACGCCATCGAGAAGACGGTGGTCGACCGGGGCGAGCTCACCTTCCACATCGCCCGCGAGCACCTCGTCCGGGTCGCCTCCACCCTGCGCGACGACCCGGCGCTGCGCTTCGAGCTGTGCACCGGCGTATCCGGCGTGCACTTCCCGCAGGACAAGGGACGCGAGCTGCACGCGGTCTACCACCTGCGCTCGATCACCCACGGCCGGGTCCTGCGCCTGGAGGTCTGCGTCCCCGACAGCGACCCGCACGTCCCCTCGCTCGTCTCCGTCTACCCGACCAACGACTGGCACGAGCGCGAGACGTACGACTTCTTCGGCCTGGTCTTCGACGGGCACCCCGCCCTCACGCGGATCATGATGCCGGACGACTGGCAGGGCTTCCCGCAGCGCAAGGACTACCCGCTCGGCGGCATTCCCGTCGAGTACAAGGGCGCCCAGATCCCGGCTCCCGACCAGCGGAGGTCGTACAGCTGATGAACACGCCGAACACATCGCAGCACGCGTCCGCCCGCGAGACGACCGAGGGCACCGTCTACACCGTCACCGGCGGAGACTGGGACGAGGTCGTGCAGTCGGCGGCCCGCGCGGACGACGAGCGGATCGTCGTCAACATGGGTCCGCAGCACCCGTCGACCCACGGCGTGCTCCGCCTGATCCTGGAGATCGACGGCGAGACGGTCACCGAGGCCCGCTGCGGCATCGGGTACCTGCACACCGGCATCGAGAAGAACCTCGAATTCCGGAACTGGACGCAGGGCACCACCTTCGTGACGCGCATGGACTACCTGACGCCGTTCTTCAACGAGACGGCGTACTGCCTGGGCGTCGAGAAGCTGCTCGGCATCACCGAGCAGGTCCCGGACCGCGCCACCGTCATCCGCGTCCTGCTGATGGAGCTCAACCGGCTCTCCTCCCACCTGGTGTGCATCGCCACCGGCGGCATGGAGCTGGGCGCGACGACGATCATGATCTACGGGTTCCGCGACCGCGAGCTGATCCTGGACGTCTTCGAGCTGATCACCGGCCTGCGCATGAACCACGCGTTCATCCGCCCCGGCGGCCTGGCCCAGGACCTGCCCCCGGGCGCCGTCGACCAGCTGCGCGACTTCGTGAAGACCATGAAGAAGAACCTGCCGGAGTACGACAAGCTCGCCACCGGCAACCCCATCTTCAAGGCCCGCATGCAGGACGTCGGCTACCTCGACCTGACCGGCTGCATGGCCCTGGGTGCCACCGGCCCCATCCTGCGCTCCGCCGGCCTGCCGCACGACCTGCGCAAGTCGGACCCGTACTGCGGTTACGAGGACTACGAGTTCGACGTGCCGACCGCCGAGAGCTGCGACTCCTACGGGCGGTTCCTGATCCGCCTGGAGGAGATGCGCCAGTCGCTGCGGATCGTCGAACAGTGCCTGGAGCGGCTGGAGCCGGGCCCGGTGATGGTCGCGGACAAGAAGATCGCCTGGCCGGCGCAGCTCGCGATGGGCCCCGACGGACTCGGCAACTCCCTCGACCACATCCGCACCATCATGGGCACCTCGATGGAGGCCCTCATCCACCACTTCAAGCTGGTGACCGAGGGCTTCCGGGTCCCGGCCGGGCAGGCGTACGCGGCCGTCGAGTCCCCCAAGGGCGAGCTCGGCGTCCACGTCGTCTCCGACGGCGGCACCCGCCCCTACAGGGTCCACTTCCGCGACCCGTCCTTCACCAACCTCCAGGCCATGGCGGCGATGTGCGAGGGCGGCCAGGTCGCCGACGTCATCGTCGCCGTCGCCTCCATCGACCCCGTGATGGGAGGCGTCGACCGATGACAGACGTGTCGTTGGGCATGCCCCAGCTCCCGGCCCCCGATTACCCGGCAGAGGTCCGCGAGAGGCTGGCGGCCGACGCCGCCCAGGTCATCGCCCGCTACCCCGACAGCCGCTCCGCGCTGCTGCCGCTGCTGCACCTCGTGCAGGCGGAGGAGGGCCACGTCACGCGCACCGGCATGCGGTTCTGCGCCGAGACGCTGGGCCTGACCACCGCCGAGGTGACGGCCGTCGCCACCTTCTACACGATGTACCGGCGCAAGCCGTCCGGCGAGTACCAGGTGGGCGTCTGCACCAACACCCTGTGCGCGGTGATGGGCGGTGACGCCATCTTCGACGAGCTCAAGGAGCACCTGGGCGTCGGGAACAACGAGACCACCCCCGACGGCAAGATCACCCTCGAACACATCGAGTGCAACGCGGCCTGCGACTACGCGCCCGTGGTGATGGTCAACTGGGAGTTCTTCGACAACCAGACCCCCGAGTCCGCGAAGGCGATGGTGGACGACCTGCTGGCCGGCCGGCAGGTCGTGCCCACGCGGGGCGCGCCGCTGTGCACGTACAAGGAGACGGCCCGGATCCTCGCCGGGTTCCCGGACGAGCGCGAGGGCGCGGTGGAGGCGGGCGGCGGCGCGGGTCCCGCCTCGCTGATCGGCCTGCGCATCGCCCGCGGCGAGTCCCCGCACACCCCGATCGTGCACCCGCGCGGTGAGGCGCGTGGCGGGGCCGGCACCGAGGGAGGGGAGTGATGTCGGTGTCTTCCGAACTGAGCAACGAGGGCGCCCCCCGACCGCAGGCCGGGGGAGGGAGCCCGGAGAAGCTCCTGGCGCCCGTCCTGTCGGCGTTCTGGGACGAGCCCGAGTCGTGGACGCTGGAGACCTACCAGCGCCACGAGGGCTACGAGGGCCTGCGCAAGGCCCTCGCGATGACCCCGGACGACCTCATCGCGTACGTCAAGGACTCGGGTCTGCGCGGGCGCGGCGGCGCGGGCTTCCCCACCGGAATGAAGTGGCAGTTCATCCCGCAGGGCGACGGGAAGCCGCACTACCTCGTGGTGAACGCGGACGAGTCGGAACCGGGAACCTGCAAGGACATCCCCCTCCTGTTCGCCAATCCGCACTCCCTCATCGAGGGAATGGTCATCGCCTGCTACGCGATCCGCTCGGAGCACGCCTTCATCTACCTGCGCGGCGAGGTCGTGCCGGTCCTGCGGCGCCTGCACGAGGCGGTGCGCGAGGCGTACGAGGCGGGCTACCTCGGGGAGAACATCCTCGGGAGCGGACTCAAGCTGGACATCACCGTCCACGCGGGGGCGGGCGCGTACATCTGCGGTGAGGAGACGGCGCTCCTCGACTCCCTCGAAGGCCGGCGCGGTCAGCCCCGGCTGCGCCCCCCCTTCCCCGCCGTGGAGGGCCTCTACGCGTGCCCCACTGTCGTCAACAACGTCGAGTCCATCGCCTCGGTTCCCGCGATCCTGAACAAGGGCAAGGACTGGTTCAAGGCGATGGGGACCGAGAAGTCCCCCGGCTTCACGCTGTACTCGCTCTCCGGGCACGTCGCCGGTCCCGGCCAGTACGAGGCCCCGCTCGGCATCACCCTGCGCCAGCTGCTCGACATGAGCGGCGGGATGCGCCCCGGGCACCGGCTCAAGTTCTGGACCCCCGGCGGCTCCTCGACCCCCATGTTCACCGACGAGCACCTCGACGTCCCGCTCGACTACGAGGGCGTCGGCGCGGCCGGTTCCATGCTCGGCACCAAGGCGCTCCAGTGCTTCGACGAGACCACCTGCGTGGTCCGTGCGGTGACCCGGTGGACCGAGTTCTACGCCCACGAGTCCTGCGGCAAGTGCACGCCGTGCCGGGAAGGCACGTACTGGCTCGTGCAGCTGCTGCGGGACATCGAGGCCGGCAAGGGCGTGATGAGCGACCTCGACAAGCTGAACGACATCGCCGACAACATCAACGGCAAGTCGTTCTGCGCCCTCGGCGACGGCGCCGCCAGCCCGATCTTCTCCTCGCTCAAGTACTTCCGCGAGGAGTACGAGCAGCACATCACGGGCAAGGGCTGCCCCTTCGACCCCAAGAAGTCGACCCTCTGGGCTGACACGGAGGTGAACGCATGACCGTCACCACTAACGCCCCGGCGGGCGGCGGCGGGGCGGCGGTTCCGCCCGAGGACCTGGTCTCGCTGACCATCGACGGCATCGAACTGTCCGTCCCCAAGGGGACGCTGGTCATCCGGGCCGCCGAACAGCTCGGCATCGAGATCCCCCGGTTCTGCGACCACCCGCTCCTCGACCCGGTCGGCGCCTGCCGCCAGTGCATCGTCGAGGTGGAGGGCCAGCGCAAGCCGATGGCCTCCTGCACGATCACCTGCACCGACGGCATGGTCGTCAAGACGCAGCTGACGTCGCAGGCCGCCGACAAGGCGCAGCGCGGGGTGATGGAGCTGCTGCTCATCAACCACCCGCTGGACTGCCCGGTCTGCGACAAGGGCGGCGAGTGCCCGCTGCAGAACCAGGCCCTCTCGCACGGCAACGCCGAATCGCGTTTCGAGGGCAAGAAGCGGACGTACGAGAAGCCGGTCGCGATCTCCACGCAGGTACTGCTGGACCGCGAGCGGTGCGTGCTGTGCGCGCGCTGCACCCGCTTCTCCACGCAGGTGGCGGGCGACCCGATGATCGAGCTGCTGGAGCGCGGCGCCCTCCAGCAGGTCGGCACCGGTGAGGGCGACCCGTTCGAGTCGTACTTCTCCGGCAACACCATCCAGATCTGCCCGGTCGGCGCCCTCACCTCGGCCGAGTACCGCTTCCGCGCCCGCCCCTTCGACCTCGTCTCCTCCCCGAGCGTGTGCGAGCACTGCGCGGGCGGCTGCGCGACGCGCACCGACCACCGGCGCGGGAAGGTGCTGCGCCGGCTGGCCGCCGAGGACCCCGAGGTCAACGAGGAGTGGATCTGCGACAAGGGCCGCTTCGCGTTCCGCTACGCGCAGCGCCCCGACCGCCTCACCACCCCGCTGGTGCGCGGCTCCGACGGGGTGCTCGCCCCGGCGAGCTGGCCCGAGGCGCTGGAGGCCGCCGCGAAGGGGCTGGCCTCCGCGCGCGGCCGGGCGGGGGTGCTGACGGGCGGCCGGCTCACCGCCGAGGACGCCTACGCGTACGCCAAGTTCGCCCGCGTGGTGCTGGACACCAACGACATCGACTTCCGGGCGCGGGTGCACAGCGCGGAGGAGGCGGAGTTCCTGGCCGCCACCGTGGCCGGCACCGGCAAGGACCTGGCGGGCGGCGGGGTGACGTATTCCTCCCTGGAGGCCGCGCCCGCCGTGCTGCTGGCCGGCATCGAGTCCGAGGAGGAGGCTCCCGGGGTCTTCCTGCGGCTGCGCAAGGCCCACCGCAAGCACAAGCAGCGGACCTTCGGCCTCGCCCCGTTCGCCACCAGGGGCCTGGAGAAGACGGGCGGCACCCTGCTGGCCGCCGCCCCCGGCACCGAACCCGACTGGCTGGACGCGCTCGCCTCGCGGACCGGCCTGGAGCAGGGCGGCCACGCCGCCGCGGAAGCGCTGCGCGAGCCCGGCGCCGTCATCGTCGTCGGGGAGCGCCTGGCCGGGGTGCCGGGCGCGCTGACCGCCGCGGTACGGGCGGCGGCCGCGACCGGCGCGCAGCTGGTGTGGATCCCGCGCCGGGCCGGGGAGCGGGCCGCCGTGGAGGCGGGCGCGCTGCCGTCGCTGCTGCCCGGTGCCCGCCCGGCCACCGACCCGCGGGCCCGGGAGGAGGTCGCGGCCGCCTGGGGGCTGGACGAACTCCCGCACCGCTACGGCCGTGACACGGGCCAGATCGTCGAGGCGGCCGCCGGGCGGGAGCTGTCCGCGCTGCTCGTCGCGGGTGTCGAGGTGGCCGACCTGCCCGACCCGGTGCGTGCCCGTCTCGCGCTCCAGGAGGCGTTCGTGGTCTCGCTGGAGCTGCGGCCCAGCGAGGTCACCGACCACGCCGACGTGGTGTTCCCGGTCGCCGCGGTGGCCGAGAAGGCGGGAGCCTTCATCAACTGGGAGGGCCGGGTGCGGCCGTTCGAGGCGGCGCTCAAGCCGGACCAGATGACCCGCCGGCTCGCCCCCGCCGACCACCGCGTGCTGCACATGCTGGCCGACGCGGCCGACCGGTCGATCGGGCTGCCCGACGTACAGGCCGTCCGGCGGGAACTGGGCCGGCTCGGCCCGTGGGCCGGGGAGCGCGCCGCCGAGCAGGGTGCGGACACCGCGCCGCTGCCCCGGCCCGGCGCGGGCGAGGCGGTCCTCGCGGGCCACCGGCTGCTGCTGGACCAGGGCCGGCTCCAGGACGGCGACGCCGCCCTGGCCGGTACCCGGCACGAGGCGAGCGCCCGGTTGTCGGCGGCCACGGCCGCCGAGACGGGCGTGAAGGACGGGGACGTCCTCGCGGTCACCGGCCCGGCCGGGTCCGTGGAACTGCCGCTGCGGATCACGCGGATGCCCGACCGGGTGGTCTGGCTGCCGCTGAACTCCACCGGCTCCGGCGTCCTCGCCGACACCGGCGCCCGCCCGGGCGCCCTCGTACGCATCGGCCCGGCGGTCCCGTCCGGCGCGGGCGACAGCACTGCGGAGGTGGACGCGTGAATCCGGTACAGCTCGCCGCGGAGGACCTGTCCCTCTTCGGCAAGGACGTCTGGTGGCTCGTCGTCGTCAAGGCGGTGTTCTGCTTCGCCTTCCTGATGGTGACCGTGCTCTTCTCCATCGTCTGGGAGCGCAAGGTCGTCGCCTGGATGCAGCTGCGCATCGGCCCCAACCGGCACGGCCCCTGGGGCATGCTCCAGTCGCTCGCCGACGGCGTGAAGCTGATGCTCAAGGAAGACGTCATCGTCAAGCGGGCCGACAAGGTCGTGTACGTCCTGGCCCCCATCATCGCGGCGATCCCGGCGTTCATGGCCATCGCGGTGATCCCCTTCGGGCCCTCCGGCAACGAGGTCTCGATCTTCGGCCAGCGCACCACGATGCAGCTGACGGACCTGCCCATCGCGATGCTGTACGTCCTCGCGGTGGCGTCGGTCGGCATCTACGGCATCGTCCTCGCCGGCTGGTCCTCGGGCTCCACGTACCCGCTGCTCGGGGGCTTGCGCTCCTGCGCGCAGATGATCTCGTACGAGATCGCGATGGGCGCGGCGTTCGCGTCGGTGTTCCTCTACTCCGGGTCGATGTCGACCTCGAAGATCGTGGAGGCGCAGGCGGACCGCTGGTACATCGTCCTGCTGCCGGTCTCCTTCATCATCTACGTCATCACCATGGTCGGGGAGACGAACCGCGCCCCCTTCGACATGCCGGAGTCCGAGGGCGACCTGGTCGGCGGCTTCAACACCGAGTACTCCTCCATCAAGTTCGCACTGTTCATGCTGGCCGAGTACGTCAACATGGTCACCGTCTCGGCGGTCTCGGTCACCCTCTTCCTCGGCGGCTGGCGGGCCCCCGCGCCGATCTCGACGTACTGGGAGGGCGCGAACCACGGCTGGTGGCCGATGCTCTGGTTCGTCATCAAGGTGCAGCTGCTGCTGTTCTTCTTCATCTGGCTGCGCGGCACGCTGCCCCGGGTGCGCTACGACCAGCTGATGAAGCTCGGCTGGAAGGTCCTCATCCCCGTCTCCGTGGTCTGGCTGATGCTGGTGGCGACCGTGCGGGCGCTGCGGAACGAGAACTACGACTTCCAGCAGATCGTGCTGTACGTCGGCGGCGCGGTGATCGCCGTACTGCTCCTGTCCTTCGTCGCCGACCTGTTCCGCCACAAGCGGGACGACCGGGCGAAGGGCGCCGCCGGCGCGGCGGACGAGCCCTTCGACCCGATGGCGGGCGGATTCCCCGTACCCCCCAAGCCCGGTCAGCAGCCGGCGCCCGTGCCGCGCAGGCGGCCTCGCGGGCAGCGGGAGCTGATTGTCAGTGGCGGGGCGAATACTGACAGTGACCGAGAGGAGGGTGGTGAGAATGTCTGACGCCGAGAACGAGAAGTGGCAGAACCCGGTGGCCGGCTTCGGCGTGACCTTCAAGGCCATGTTCAAGAAGCGCCTCACCGAGCAGTACCCGGAGCAGCGCAAGACCACCGCACCCCGCTTCCACGGGCGGCACCAGCTCAACCGCCATCCCGACGGTCTGGAGAAGTGCATCGGGTGCGAGCTGTGTGCCTGGGCCTGTCCGGCCGACGCGATCTACGTGGAGGGCGCGGACAACGCCGAGGAGGAGCGCTACTCCCCGGGTGAGCGGTACGGCGCGGTCTACCAGATCAACTACGCCCGCTGCATCCTGTGCGGGCTGTGCGTCGAGGCGTGCCCCACCCGGGCGCTGACGATGACGAACGAGTTCGAGCTGGCCGACTCCAGCCGCGAATCGCTGATCTACACCAAGGAACAGCTGCTGGTCGGCCTGACTGAGGGCATGGTCGAGGCACCGCACGAGATGTACCCGGGCACCGACGACCAGGACTACTACCGCGGTCTGGTGACGGGCGCGGCTCCGGGGACCGCCCGGCAGGTCGCGCGGTCCAAGGGCGAGGTCGCCGAAGGCGCCGGGCAGGACGCGGCCGAACCCGAGGGGGTGGACGCATGAGCGCCCTCGCCGCCGCGGCTTCGGCCACCTCCACGGGTGAGGCCGTGCAGTTCTGGGTCCTCGGCACGGTCGCCGTGATCGGCGCGCTGTGCACGATCCTGATGAAGAAGGCCGTGCACAGCGCGCTGTGCCTGGCCGGGACGATGATCATCCTGGCGGTCTTCTACCTCGCCAACGGGGCGTACTTCCTGGGCGTCGTCCAGGTCGTCGTCTACACCGGCGCCATCATGATGCTGTTCCTCTTCGTGGTGATGCTCGTCGGCGTCACCGCCGCGGACTCGCTCACCGAAACCATCAAGGGGCAGCGCTGGCTGGCCGCCCTGTGCGGGCTCGGCTTCGGCATCCTGCTGATCGCCGGCATCGCCAACGCCAAGCTCACCCACTTCAACGGCCTGGGCCGGGTCAACTCCGCCGGGCACGTCGAAGGCCTCGCCGAGCTGATCTTCACCCGGTACATCTTCGCCTTCGAGATCACCGGCGCCCTGCTGATCACGGCGGCCGTCGGCGCGATGGTGCTCACCCACCGCGAGCGCACCGAGCGGGCCGCCACCCAGCGCGAACTCGCCGAGCGGCGCGTGCGCGAGGGCGTCCAGCTCCCGCCGCTGCCCGCACCCGGCGTCTACGCCCGGCACAACGCGGTGGACATCGCCGGTCTGCTGCCGGACGGCACCCCGTCCGAGCTCACCGTCAACAAGACGCTGCGGGCCCGCGGTCAGATCCGTGACGTGTCGAGCGAGGCACTGGAGGACCTCAAGGCGCTGGAGCAGAAGTCGGCGGAGCGCCTCGGCCGAGAGGAGGCCTCGAAGTGAACCCGGTCAACTACCTGTACCTGGCCGCCCTGCTGTTCACCATCGGTGCGGCCGGCGTACTCATCCGCAAGAACGCGATCGTGCTGTTCATGTGCGTGGAGCTGATGCTCAACGCCTGCAACCTCGCCTTCGTCACCTTCTCCCGGATGCACGGCAACCTCGACGGTCAGATCATCGCGTTCTTCACGATGGTCGTCGCCGCCGCGGAGGTCGTGGTGGGCCTCGCGATCATCGTGTCGCTGTTCCGTACCCGCCACTCGGCCTCGGTCGACGACGCCAGCCTGATGAAGCTGTAAGGGGCCTTCACAGTGGAGAATCTGATTGCGCTGCTGGTGGCGGCGCCCCTGCTCGGAGCGGCGGTGCTGCTGTGCGGCGGCCGCCGCCTCGACAAGGCCGGCCACTGGCTCGGCACCCTCTTCGCCGCCGCCTCCTTCGGCATCGGCGTGGCCCTGTTCACCGACATGCTGGGGCGCGGCGCCGATGACCGCACCGTCCACCAGCAGCTGTTCAGCTGGATCCCGGTGGGGGGCTTCCAGGCGGACGTCGCCTTCCAGCTCGACCAGCTGTCGATGACCTTCGTCCTGCTGATCACCGGTGTCGGCACCCTCATCCACATCTACTCCATCGGGTACATGGAGCACGACGAGCGGCGCCGCCGCTTCTTCGGCTACCTGAACCTGTTCCTCGCGGCGATGCTGCTCCTCGTCCTCGCCGACAACTACCTGCTGCTGTACGTCGGCTGGGAGGGCGTGGGCCTGGCCTCGTACCTGCTCATCGGCTTCTGGCAGCACAAGCCCAGCGCGGCCACGGCCGCGAAGAAGGCCTTCCTGGTCAACCGGGTCGGCGACATGGGCCTTTCGATCGCGATCATGATCATGTTCGCCACCTTCGGGACGTTCGCCTTCGGGCCGGTGTTCGGGGCGGTGGACGGCACGTCCGAGGGCAAGCTGACGGCGATCGCCCTGATGCTGCTGCTGGCCGCGTGCGGCAAGTCCGCGCAGGTGCCGCTCCAGTCCTGGCTCGGTGACGCGATGGAGGGCCCGACCCCGGTCTCGGCCCTGATCCACGCGGCGACCATGGTCACCGCCGGCGTGTACCTGATCACCCGCTCCGGTGCGGTCTTCAACGCCGCGCCGGACGCGCAGACCGCGGTCGTCGTGGTCGGCGCGGTGACGCTGCTCTTCGGTGCGATCGTCGGTTGCGCGAAGGACGACATCAAGAAGGCCCTGGCCGGCTCCACGATGTCGCAGATCGGCTACATGGTCCTCGCGGCCGGCCTCGGGCCCATCGGCTACGCCTTCGCGATCATGCACCTGGTGACGCACGGCTTCTTCAAGGCCGGACTCTTCCTCGGCGCCGGTTCCGTGATGCACGGGATGAACGACGAGGTGGACATGCGCAAGTACGGCGGCCTGCGGAAGTACATGCCGGTCACCTTCGTCACCTTCGGCCTCGGCTACCTCGCCATCATCGGCTTCCCGGGCCTCTCGGGCTTCTGGTCCAAGGACAAGATCATCGAAGCGGCCTTCGCCAAGGGCGGCACCGAGGGCTGGATCCTCGGCGGAGTGGCCCTGCTGGGCGCCGCCATCACCGCCTTCTACATGACCCGCGTGATGCTGCTGACCTTCTTCGGCGAGAAGCGCTGGCAGCCGGCGCCCGACGCCGACGCCGTGCCCAGCGCCGAACCCGCCGCCGAACACCAGGCCGGGAAGCTGCCGCACCCCCACGAGTCCCCGAAGACCATGACCCTGCCGATGATCGTGCTCGCCATCGGCTCGGTCTTCGCCGGCGGCCTGTTCAGCATCAACGAGGCGTTCGTGAAGTGGCTGGAGCCCGTGACCTCCTTCGAGCACGGGAACCCGCCGCTGGGCGCCGGCGCCATCACCGCCGCCACGATCGTGGTCCTGCTGATCGGCGTGGGCCTCGCGTACGTGCAGTACGGGCGGGGGCCCGTCCCCGTGGTCGCCCCCCGGGGGAGCTGGCTCACCAGGGCCGCCCGGCGCGACCTGCTCCAGGACGACTTCAACCACGTCGTGCTGGTGCGCGGCGGGGAGCACCTGACCCGCTCCCTGGTGTACGTCGACCACAGCCTGGTCGACGGGGTGGTCAACGGGACGGCGGCCTCGGTCGGCGGACTGTCGGGCCGGCTGCGCAAGCTGCAGAACGGCTACGCCCGCAGTTACGCGGTCTCGATGTTCGGGGGCACGGCGATCCTCATCGCCGCGACCCTGCTGATGAGGGCGGTGTGAGATGAGTTTCCCGCTTCTGACGGTGACGGCGGCCGTACCCGCGGCCGGCGCGATCCTGACGGCGGCCGTCCCGGCCGCACGCAGGGGCGCCGCCAAGTGGCTCGCGCTGCTCGTCTCCCTGGCGACACTGGCGCTGGCCGTGCTGATCGCGGTCCGCTTCGAGCCCGGTGGCGCCCGTTACCAGCTCACCGAATCGCACGCCTGGATCTCCGACTTCGGGGTCCGCTACGAGCTGGGCGTCGACGGCATCGGGGTGGCGCTGATCGCGCTCACCGCCCTGCTGATGCCGTTCATCATCCTGGCCGGCTGGCACGACGCCGACCCGCTGGAGACCCACTCGTCCCGCTGGCGCCCGACGCAGGGGTTCTTCGCCCTGATCCTGCTGGTCGAGGCGATGGTGGTGATCTCCTTCGAGGCCACCGACGTCTTCGTCTTCTACATCTTCTTCGAAGCCATGCTCATCCCGATGTACTTCCTCATCGGCGGCTTCGGGGACCGGGCGCACGCCGGGACCGATGAGAACGCGGCCGCGCAGCGCTCGTACGCGGCGGTCAAGTTCCTCCTCTACAACCTCGCCGGCGGACTGATCATGCTGGCCGCCGTCATCGGGCTGTACGTGGTCGCCGGCAACTTCTCCCTCCAGGAGATCACCGCCGCCCGCGCCGCGGGCACGCTCGAGTTGGCGACCAGCACCGAACGGCTCCTGTTCCTCGGGTTCTTCTTCGCCTTCGCGGTGAAGGCCCCGCTGTGGCCGCTGCACACCTGGCTGCCCAACGCGATGGGTGAGGCCACCGCCCCGGTCGCCGTACTGATCACCGCGGTCGTGGACAAGGTCGGCACCTTCGCGATGCTCCGCTTCTGCCTCGGGCTCTTCCCCGAGGCCAGCAAGTGGGCGACGCCCGTGATCCTCGTCCTGGCCCTGGTCAGCATCGTCTACGGAGCGCTGCTCGCGGTCGGCCAGCGGGACATCAAGCGGCTGGTGGCCTACGCCTCCATCTCGCACTTCGGCTTCATCATCATGGGCATCTTCGCGATGACCTCCCAGGGCCAGTCGGGCGCGACGCTGTACATGGTCAACCACGGGATCTCCACGGCGGCGCTGATGCTGGTCGCCGGCTTCCTGATCTCGCGGCGCGGCTCCCGGCTCATCGCCGACTACGGCGGCGTGCAGAAGGTGGCCCCGGTCCTCGCCGGGACCTTCCTCATCGGCGGTCTCGCGACGCTGTCCCTGCCCGGCCTCGCCCCGTTCGTCAGCGAGTTCCTGGTGCTGGTCGGCACGTTCACCCGCTACCCGGTCGTCGGCGTCATCGCGACCATCGGCATCGTGCTGGCCGCGCTGTACACGCTGGTGCTCTACCAGCGCACGATGACCGGCCCGGTGAAGGAGGAGGTCCGCACGATGCCGGACCTGCGCCTGCGGGAGGTGCTGGTGGTGGCCCCGCTGATCGCGCTGCTGATCGGGCTGGGCGTGTACCCGAAGCCGCTGACCGAGATCGTCAACCCGGCGGTGAAGCACACCATGTCGGACGTGAAGCGGACGGACCCCAAGCCCGAGGTCGCCGTCGAAGCCAAGAACGGGGAGGCGGCGAAGTGAGCACGCTGACTGCTGCCCAGGGCCTGCTGACAGTGGCGGCCGCGGACCCGGCCACCAAGATCCCGGCCCCGCACATCGAATACGCGCAGCTCGCGCCCACGCTCATCGTGGTGGGCGCGGCGGTCCTCGGCGTCCTCGTCGAGGCCTTCGTACCGCGCAAGTACCGCTACCACGTCCAGGTGTTCCTCGCCGTCGCCGCGCTGGCCGCGGCCTTCGCGGCGGTCGTCGGCCTTGCAGCCGGCGGGTACGGGAACGCCAAGGCGCGCATCGCCGCCATGGGCGCGATCGCCGTGGACGGACCGGCGCTGTTCCTGCAGGGCACCATCCTGCTGGCCTCGATCGTGGCCGTGTTCACCTTCGCGGAGCGGCGCCTGGACCCGGCGGCCCACGGCAACCGGGTCGACTCCTTCGCCGCGCAGGCCGCGTCGGTCCCCGGCAGCGACAGCGAGAAGGCGGCCGTCAAGGCCGGTTTCACGACCACCGAGGTCTTCCCGCTGGCCCTGTTCGCGATCTCCGGGATGCTGATCTTCCCGGCGGCCGACGACCTGCTGACGCTGTTCATCGCGCTGGAGGTCTTCTCCCTCCCGCTGTACCTGCTCTGCGCCCTCGCCCGCCGCCAGCGGCTGATGTCGCAGGAGGCGGCGGTCAAGTACTTCCTGCTGGGTGCGTTCTCCTCGGCGTTCCTGCTGTTCGGCATCGCGCTGCTCTACGGCTACGCCGGCTCCGTCTCCTACGCGGTGATCGCCGACGTCGTGGACGGCACGGTCTCGAAGATCGACCCGGCGCTGGCCTCCACCATGGGCAACGACGCGCTGCTGCTCATCGGCGGCGCGCTGATCCTGATGGGCCTGCTGTTCAAGGTCGGCGCCGTCCCCTTCCACATGTGGACGCCGGACGTCTACCAGGGCGCCCCGACCCCGGTCACCGGGTTCATGGCGGCGGCGACGAAGGTCGCGGCATTCGGCGCGCTCCTGCGTCTGCTGTACGTGGTGCTCCCGGGCCTGCGCTGGGACTGGCGGCCGGTGATGTGGGGCGTCGCGATCGTCACGATGCTGGCGGGCGCGGTGATCGCCGTGACCCAGACGGACGTCAAGCGGCTGCTGGCGTACTCCTCGATCGCGCACGCCGGTTTCATCCTGGCCGGTGTGATCGCCACCTCCGCCGAGGGCGTCAAGTCCGTCCTGTTCTACCTGGGCGCCTACTCCTTCGTGACGATCGGCGCGTTCGCCGTGGTCACGCTGGTGCGGGACGCGGGCGGCGAGGCCACCCACCTGTCGAAGTGGGCCGGGCTCGGCCGTCGTTCGCCGCTGACGGCGGCGGTCTTCGCGGTGTTCCTGCTGGCCTTCGCGGGCATCCCGCTGACGTCCGGCTTCGCCGGGAAGTTCGCCGTGTTCAAGGCGGCGGCGGAGGGCGGCGCCGGGGTGCTGGTCGTGGTCGGTGTGCTCTCGTCCGCCGTCGCCGCGTTCTTCTACATCCGGGTGATCGTGCTGATGTTCTTCAGCGAGCCGAAGGCCGACGGCCCGACGGTCGCGGTGCCCTCGCCGCTGACGATGACCACGATCGCGGTGGGCGTGGCGGTGACGCTGGTCCTGGGTGTGGCGCCGCAGTACTTCCTCGACCTGGCCGGGCACGCGAGCACGTTCGTGCGGTAGCACCTACGGGTGTACCGAGGGCCCGGCTCCCCGCAGGAAGGGGGGCCGGGCCCTCGGGCTGACCGGGACGTCCGTCGCCCCGGCCGGGCTCAGCGGGAGGCGGTGATGCGGCCGGTGACCTCGCCGAGGCCCACCCGGCTGCCGTCGGGGCCGGGCGCCCAGGCGGTGAGCGTGACGGTGTCGCCGTCCTCCAGGAAGGTGCGCTTGCCGTCGGCGAGCTCGATGGCGTCGCGGCCGTTCCAGGTCAGCTCCAGCAGGGAGCCGCGCTGGTCGGTCTCGGGGCCGCTGACGGTGCCGGAGCCGTAGACGTCACCGGTGCGCAGGGAGGCCCCGTTGACCGTCATGTGGGCCAGCTGCTGGGCAGCGGTCCAGTACATGGAGGCGAACGGCGGCCGGGCCACCTCCTGCCCGTTGATGGAGACGGCGATGTGCAGGTCGAAGCCGCCGGGGCGGTCGGCGTCCGAGTCGTCCAGGTACGGCAGCAGCGGGAAGTCCCGGGCGGGCGGCGCGACGCGGGCGGCGTCCAGGGCCTCCAGCGGGGTGACCCAGGCGGAGACGGAGGTGGCGAAGGACTTGCCGAGGAACGGGCCCAGCGGCACGTACTCCCAGGCCTGGATGTCCCGTGCGGACCAGTCGTTGAGGAGGAACAGGCCGAAGACGTGGTCCTCGAACTCGCCGAGCGCGACCGGGCGGCCGAGTTCCGAGGGGGTGCCGACGACGAAGCCGACCTCGGCCTCGATGTCGAGCTTGACGCTCGGGCCGAAGACGGGGGCCGGGTCGGTGGGCGCCTTGCGCTGCCCGCTGGGGCGTACGACGTCGGTGCCGGAGACCACGATGGTGCCGGAGCGGCCGTGGTAACCGATCGGCAGGTGCTTCCAGTTGGGGGTGAGGGCGTCACCGTCCGGGCGGAAGATCTTCCCGACGTTCGTGGCGTGGTGCTCGCTCGCGTAGAAGTCGACGTAGTCGGCGACCTCGTACGGCAGGTGCAGGGTGACGGCGTCGAGCGGCATCAGGTGCGGCTCGACCGTGTCGCGGTGGCCGGGGTCGGTCACCCAGGCGGTCAGCGCGCGCCGTACGTCGCGCCAGGCGGTCCGGCCGGCGGCGAGCAGCGGGTTGAGCGAGGGCCGGCCGAGCAGGCCCGCGTAGGGGGAACCGAGCGCGAGCGCGGCCGCTCCGGCGTCCAGGACGTACCCGCCGATCCGCACACCGACCCGGCGCCGGGGGTCCTCGGCGGTGGAGAACACGCCGTAGGGCAGGTTGTGCGGTCCGAACGGGTCGCCCTCGGGGACATCGAGGGGGCTCTGCTGGGGCATGGGTTGCTGCCTCGCTTTCGACGCGGTCCGGGGGTGTCCCGGGGGCTTGTTGACACGTTACGTTGCTGGTGGGGCGGGCGGGAGGCCGGATTAGGGCGCTATTTGTAGGACTTGTCCAAAGGGGTCCGTATCCTTGCGCCGTGACTTCCGCCCCGCCTCCGGCCCCTCCCTTCGCCTTGATCGCAACCGACCTGGACGGGACTCTGCTGCGCGCCGGGGACACCGTCTCGGCCCGTTCCCACACCGCCCTCGCGCGTGCCCGCGCCGCAGGCGCCGAACACATCATCGTGACCGGCCGCCCGGTCCCGCAGGTGCGCCACGTACTGGACGGCCTCGGCTACACGGGGCTCGCGGTGTGCGGGCAGGGCGCGCAGGTGTACGACGCGGCGCGCGGGCGCCTGTTGCACTCCGTGTGCATGGACCGGGGTCTGGCGGAGGTCGCCCTCGGCAAGATCGAGGCCGAGATCGGCGAGGTGTACGTGGCGGTCGACCAGGAGGGGGTGGACGCGGAGATGCTGATAGGGCCGGGCTACCGGATGCCGCATCCGCACCTGCCGACGGTCCGGGTAGGGCGCCGCGCGGACCTGTGGTCGGCGCCGATCAACAAGGTGCTGCTCCAGCACCCTGAGCTGGACGACGACGAACTGACGCGCCTCGCGCGCGGGGTGGTCGGGGACCTCGTCAACGTGACGATGGCGGGGGAGCACACGGTGGAGCTCCAGCCGCCGGGAATCGACAAGGCGAGCGGCCTCTCGCGCGCCGCGGACGTCCTGGGCCTGGCCGCCTCGGCCACGATCGCCTTCGGCGACATGCCCAACGACGTCCCGATGTTCGGGTGGGCGGCGTACGGGGTGGCGATGGCCAACGCCCACCGGGAACTGGTGGCGGTGGCCGACGAGGTGACGCTGTCGAACGAGGACGACGGCATCGCGGTGGTCCTGGAGCGGCTGTTCCGCTGACGCACCCCCCCGGCGGGCGGTCAGCCCGCCGTGCGCGGGAGGCGGCGTTCCCAGGTGCGGTGGAAGACCGCCTCGCCGCCCTCCCGGCACACCACCTCGTTCGACGTGAGGAACCCGCCCGCGTCGCAGGAGACCTCCGAGCGGGTCTCCACGGTGACCTCCCAGCCCAGCTCCGGCCGGTGCAGCCGGATCCGCCAGCGCGAGCGGGCCCGCGCCGACAGGGCGTCCGCCGACCGGATCTCGTACTCCTCCACCGCGTCCTCACCGCACTCCAGCCCGTCCGGGTACACCCGCGTCCCCCCGTACCGGGGGTCCACCTCCAGCCGCCAGGACCCGCGGGCCACGTCCCGCACGACGACCCGCTCCGGGCGCGGCTCGTCCAGCGTCGCCGGCTGCACCACCCCCAGCGGCTCCGCCTGCTCCGGCGCCTCGAAGACGATGCCGTCGTCCAGCGGGCCCGCCGTGCGCAGCGGCAGCTCCAGCGTGCTGCCCGCCGGGTCGAGGGTCCAGCCCGCCTCCGAGCCGGCCCGGGGCCAGATCCACGGCCAGTACGCCGACGACAGCGCCAGCCGGATCCGGTGGCCCGGCGGGAACGCGTGCCCGATGCCGTTCAGCTCGAAGGTGACCTCCTCGTACGAGCCCACCGGCCAGGGCGCGGCCCGCTCCCGCCCGCCCCGCGCCGACAGGTTCAGCGCGCCGCGCGTGACCAGCGTCGAGGCTCCGTCGGGGGCGACGTCGCAGAGCCGGGCGACCACCTGCCCGTACGGGACGTCCATCCGCAGCCGCAGCGTCACCCGGGCCCGGCCCAGGACCTCCACCGGCTCGCCCGGCGCGACCGGGAACTCGAAGCACGCCGACTTGGCGTCCTCCTCCCGCTGGTCGGGCGGGAGGTCCGCGTCGTTGCCGCGGGGGAGGAACCGGCCCGCGTCCAGCCCGGTGTGCTGCGGGGAGGCGACCGTCACCGGCGCGCCCTGGAGCCCGTAGGACACCGGCACGACCGAGGGCGAGGGCCAGGCGGCGTCGCCCACCCAGCGGCCCTCCATACGTGGGTAGACGGTGGCCGGCGGGTGCGACTCGCTGATCCAGGAGCGCAGCAGCGGTTCGTCCATGACCCCGTTGTCCTCGCCCTTGAGCCAGTGGTCCCACCAGCGCAGGGTTTCCTGGAGGAAGCCGATCGCCGGGCCCGGCGGCAGCCCCCGGTCGGGGTACTGGTGGGACCAGGGGCCGATCAGCCCGCGGACACGGCCCCGGGGCAGGTGCTCGACCAGGCGCAGCACGGTGTCCCGGTACGGGTCGTGCCAGCCGCCGACCGCGAGGACGGCCGCGCGGATGTTCCCGTGGTCCTCGCGGACGCTGCCGTGCTTCCAGTAGGCGTCGCGGGTCTGGTGGGCGAGCCAGGTGTGGATCAGCGGTTCCAGGGCCTCCAGACGGGTGAGCCACTGCTCCCGCCAGCCGTCGCCGGCGTACCGGGGGTCCGGGGGCCGCGCGGCGAAGGCCAGCATCGTCGCCGCCCGCGCGGGCATGTCGGCGGCGAGGACGGAGCCGCCCAGGTAGTGCCCCCCGTTGTCGTAGCGGTCGTCGGTGGAGCAGACCGTGACGACCGCCTTGAGCGCCCGGGGGGCGAGGGCTGCGATCCGGAGGCTGTTGGAGCCGCCCCAGGAGATCCCGGACATGCCCACCGCGCCCGTGCACCACGGCTGCGCCGCGAGCCACTCCACCACCGCGACCCCGTCGGCGAGCTCCCGCGCGTCGTGCTCGTCGCCGGGGACGCCGCCGCTGCAGCCGTGGCCGCGCACGTCCACCCGCACGGAGGCGTAGCCGTGGCCCGCGTACCAGGGGTGGCGCTGCCCGTCGCGCGGCGCGGTCCAGTCGGTGAGGCGGTACGGCAGGTACTCCAGCAGCGCCGGGACCGGCCCGTCGGTGACCGGGCGCCAGATCCGGGCGTACAGCTCGACCCCGTCGGGCATCGGGATCCGGACATCCTCGCGGGTGGTCTCGTAGGGGAAGTCGGTACGGATGATCATGCGGACCGCCTCGGGGAACGTATGCGTCGTGCGCCTCGGCCGGGGCGCGAGCACGGTGACGGCGAAGCGGCCCGCCCTCAGCCGTCCGGGGGAGGCCGGAAGGGCTGCGACGACGGCCGCGCCGACGGGGGTCCGGGCGGCGGCCGGCCCGCCCCCGGATCCCCCGGCTCGTCCGTGCCGGTGACAGTTCTGGACAAAAGGCAATCTCCGGTTGTCTCGGCTCGTGACGAACATACCGGTGTACATCGGGCGGTGCGCGCGTGCCGACCGGGCAGGCGCTCTGGGTGATCGAAAACAGACCGGATACGCTGGCTTGAGTGATGGCAGCGACACATCGACAATCCATGTGATCGTCAAGGTGATCGTCAGCAGACAGGAGTACCCCTCGTGACCGTCGTCGGGCCGTTCGGACTGAGCGTGCGGGACCAGGCTCTTGAGACCGATGTCCAGGCCGGACTGGCCGCCGTCGAGGCGGGTCTGCTGGAGGCCACCAAGAGCGAAGTCCCCTTCATCACCGAGGCCGCGCAGCACCTGGTGCGGGCCGGAGGCAAGCGGTTCCGCCCGTTGCTGGTGCTGCTCGCCTCCCGTTTCGGAGATCCGTACGCCCCCGGGATCGTGCCGTCCGCGGTGGTCGTGGAGCTCACCCACCTGGCCACGCTGTACCACGACGACGTCATGGACGAGGCGGAGGTGCGCCGTGGGGTGGAGAGCGCCAACACCCGCTGGGGCAACTCGGTCGCCGTCCTGACGGGTGACTTCCTCTTCGCCCGCGCCTCGCACATCCTGGCCGACCTCGGCCCCGAGGCCGTACGCATCCAGGCGGAGGCCTTCGAGCGGCTGGTGACCGGCCAGATCCTCGAGACGGCCGGCCCGCGCGACGGCCGCGACCCCGTCGCCCACTACCTCGACGTCATGGCCGGCAAGACCGGCTCGCTGATCGCCGTCTCCGGCCGGTTCGGCGCGCTGATGGCGGGCGCCGACGAGTCCGTGGTCGACATCCTGACCCAGTACGGCGAACGGCTCGGCATCGCCTTCCAGCTGGCCGACGACGTCCTCGACATCGCCTCCGACTCCCACGAGTCCGGCAAGACCCCCGGCACCGACCTGCGCGAGGGCATCCCCACCCTGCCCGTCCTGCGCCTGCGCGAGATGGCGGAGCGGGACCGCGACCCCGACGACCTGGACCTCGTACGGCTCCTGGACGGCGACCTGAGCGACGACGCCCGGCACGCCGAGGCCCTGGCCCGGCTGCGCGTGCACCCCGCCCTGGAGCAGGCCCGGCGCGACACCATCCGCTACGCGCAGGACGCGCGGGCCACGCTGGCCCCCCTCCCCGAGTGCTTCGCGAAGTCGGCGCTCGAAGAGCTGTGCGACGCGGTGGTCCACCGCGCCGGTTAGTCCGTACGGCTTCCCCGACGGGCCCGGCATCCCCTACGGGTAGGGGATGCCGGGCCCGTGTCGTGTCATCCCTGGGTTGTACGCCCGGTTGAGTCCGGGGAGTGACGCCTTCGGCCCCTCCCCTTTGGTCAGATAGAGGCACATCCCCACCAGATCGGGTGAGAGTGACGGCCGGGGGTGGACGCGACGCATCTACGGAGGCAGGCAGAGAAGATGGCAACGAACACGAAGACCCGCAAGGCCGCTCGGTACGCCGTACCGGTCGCGGTGTTCGGCGTGGCGGCCGCGACCATCGCGATGGTCCCGGCCTTCGCCAACGCCGGGAATCCGGACCTGCCGAAGGTGACCGCCCAGCAGCTCATCGAGAAGATCGCGGCCTCGGACGTCCAGCAGCTCTCCGGGAGCGCGAAGATCAGCACCGACCTGGGCCTGCCCACCCTCGCGGGCGGTCTGCTGGGCCGGGCCGGCGGCGGTGGCGGTGTCACCGGTGGTTCGGCCGACCCGCAGGACAAGCTCGCGCAGCTGGCGAACGGGACGCACACCTTCCGCATCGCGGCCGACGGCCCGGACCGCCAGAAGCTCACCTTCCTCGACGGGAAGGACGAGTACAGCCTGACCCACAACGGCAAGGACGTGTGGGGGTACGACAGCAAGTCCAACCAGGTCTTCCACGAGAAGGACGTCCACTCCGGCCCGGGCGCCCAGCCCAAGGCGGGCGAGCGGATGCCCGCTTCGCCGCAGGAGATGGCGCAGGAGGCACTCAAGGCCGCCGGCCCCACGACGGACGTCAGCGTGGGCGACACCGCCCAGGTGGCCGGGCGGGACGCCTACCAGCTGGTGCTCAAGCCCAAGCAGGCCGGCTCCACCGTCGGTTCGGTGCAGATCGCCGTGGACGCCAAGAACGGTGTGCCGCTGCGCGTACAGGTGCTGTCCAGCCAGGGCGGCAAGCCGATCGTGGACGCGGGCTTCACCAAGGTCGACTTCGCCAAGCCGGCCGCCGACACCTTCGCCTTCACCACGCCCAAGGGCGCGAAGCTGACCGAGGGCACGGACGGGCACGGCAAGGACGCCGGCCACGGCAAGGAGTGGAAGGGCCTGGAGTCCCTCCCCGGCTTCCAGGGCCTGACGGGCGGTGCCGCCGGCGCCGGCAAGGGTGAGGTGAAGGTGCTCGGCGAGGGCTGGGCCTCGGTCGCCCAGATCTCCGTACCCGGAGGCAAGGGCCTCAAGGACGCCGAGAGCGCGGCCAACGGCAAGGACGCCCCGAAGGAGGCCAAGCAGTTCCTCGACTCCCTCGGGGACAAGGTCAACGGCTCCTTCGGCTCGGGCCGCATCTTCTCGACCCGCCTGGTCAACGCCCTGATCACGGACGACGGCAAGGTCTACGTGGGCGCGGTCACCAAGGACGCGCTCGTGAAGACGGCCAACTCCGCCAAGTAACCGCGCGGGAAACGGGGGTGGCCCGGGACTGTGTCCCGGGCCACCCCCACGCCGTTCCGCTCCCGCGTACAGCGCGGCCGCTGTACGGTGAGGGCATGTCGAGACACGTCACCATCCGCCTGGACGAAGAGTTCCACGAACGCCTCAAGGCGCGCGCGGCGGCACTGGGTACGACGGTCACCGCGCTGATCACCGAGGTCACCGAACGCGAACTGGACGAGGACCGCAAGTCGTTCCTGTCCGGCATAGACGAGTTCGCCGACCACTGGGGCTACTTCCAGGAGCGGTTCGGCAATTGAAGATCACCATGGAATGGGCCTGGACCGCCCTGGCCCATCACCTGCCGTCGGATCCCGCCGTATGGGACCCCTCCGGGGTGGCCGCCGCCGTCGCCCGGCACCAGAACGACCTCGTCCTCGTGCCCGAACAGCCCGCCCCGGACACCGCGTGGCGGGCCGCCGCGTTCCTGCACACCCTCGCGGTCTGCCCGGCGCTCGAATCCCCGATGAACGAGTTCTACGCGGCCGCCGCCACCCGCTCCTACCTGCGCGTGGCGGGAGCGAAGCAGCTGCCCTCGCCGGAGGATCTCGGCGATCTGGTCGAGGCGGCGAAGACCGGCCGCGCGGATGTCGGGACGGTGGCCGAGGAACTGCGCGCCCTCATAAGGGAACCGCTGCCGGCCTCGCTGCGCGGCCACGGAGAGGACGCGTAGCGAAGCCGGGCGGCGGGGGCGGTCAGAAGGTGATCCGCCAGCTGTTGATGTAGCCGGTGTCCTGCGCCGCCACATCCTTGACCTGGAGCTTCCACACGCCGTTGGCCACCTCGCTCGACGCGTTCACCGTGTACGTGGTGATGACGTTGTCCGCCGAGTCCGAGCCGGAGTTCTTGAGCCGGTACGCCGTACCGTCCGGGGCGAGCAGGTCGATCACCAGGTCACCGCGGTAGGTGTGGACGATGTTCACGTCGACCTTGGTGGTCGCCGGCGCGTTGCCCGCGACGCCCGAGACCGTGATGGGCGAGGTCACCGCCGGGGCGGGGGAGTCCGGGACCGCCACGTCGGTGGTGTTCTCGAAGGACGGGCCCGGCGGTACCTGGGTGGCCGCGCCGAGGGTCCACACCGCGTAGGCGATGGCGTCGGAGTTGCGGTCGAGCGCGGTGTCGTTGATGTTCGCCGAGGTGTCGCAGGACGCGTGGTAGCAGCGGTCGAAGGCCTGACCGGAGGTGCCGCCCCACTTCTGCGCCTGGGCGGCCGTCTTGGTGTAGTCGGCGCCGGAGAACAGGCCACCGACCGGTATGCCCGCGTTCTTGAACGGTGCGTGGTCGGAGCGGCCGTCGCCCTCGGTCTCTATCTCCGTGGGGATGTTCTGGCCCGCGAAGTAGGTCTTGAAGGTCTGCTCGATCGTCGGGTCGTCGTCGTAGACGAAGTAGCCGGGGTTCGGCGAGCCGATCATGTCGAAGTTCAGGTAGCCGGAGATCTTCGACCTCTCGGCGGCCGGCAGGCTGTTCACGTAGTACTTCGAGCCGACCATGCCCAGCTCCTCGGCGCCCCACCAGCCGAACCGCAGGTGCTTCGTGGGCTGCAGCTGGGCGCGGGAGACGGCGAGCGCCGTCTCCAGGATCGCGGCGCTGCCCGACCCGTTGTCGTTGATGCCGGGGCCGGCGTTCACCGAGTCCAGGTGTGAGCCGGCCATCAGGACGGAGTTGGGGTCGCCGCCCGGCCAGTCGGCGATCAGGTTGTAGCCGGTGGCGCCGCTGGAGGTGAAGGTCTGCAGGGTCGTGGTGAACCCGGCCGCGTCCAGCTTGGCCTTCACGTAGTCGACCGATGCCTTGTAGCCGGCCTTGCCGTGGGCGCGGTTGCCGCCGTTGGCGGTGGCGATGGACTGGAGCTGTGCCAGGTGGGCCTTGACGTTGGCCACCGGGATGTCGGGCGGGGTGGGCGCCGCCGTGACCGCCGTGGGGGCGGGGGCGGCGAGGGCGGCCGGGGTCGTGGCCGCGTACAGTCCTGCCGCCGTGACCGCGAGCGCGGTCACGGCGGCGAGGCGCCGGGAGACGGACAGGCTCATGTGGGGGCTCCGGATTCCGTTGGGGATGAGACGGAACGTGCGGTATCGAGCGGGTGAGCGTGCGTGCGTCAGTTCGAGCCCGATGCTCAGGGAGCCCGTGACGGTCCGTCAAGAGCGCAATCCGGTCAGGGGCGTTCGGAAAACGGACGATCCCCGGTACGGGTGGTCCGTACCGGGGATCGTGAGGTGCTGCGGGCGGCTGTTACGCGGGCTCGCGGGCCGGTGCCGCGGCCGCGGGAGGTACGGCGGTGACGCCCGGGACGGTGGTGCCGACCGGGGCGGCGGCGGTGGCCGGGGCGGGCGCTTCGAGGCGGGCCCGGTTGCGGCGCGAGGTGCGCAGCGCCTCCCACGTCAGGATCACCAGCGCGACCCAGACCAGGGAGAAGCCGGCCCAGCGCTCGGGCGGCATCGCCTCCTGGAAGTAGACGACCCCGAGCCCGAACTGGAACACCGGCGCCAGGTACTGGAGCAGCCCCAGGGTGGACAGCGGCACGCGGATCGCGGCGGCCCCGAAGCAGATCAGCGGGAGCGCCGTCACCAGGCCCGTGGCGGCGAGCAGCGCGCCGTGCCCCAGACCCTCGGAGGTGAGCGTCGACTCGCCGCGCACCCCGAGCCACACCAGGTACGCCAGGGCGGGCGGGAACAGCAGCGCGGTCTCGGCGGTCAGCGACTCCAGGCCGCCCATGTTGAGCTTTTTCTTGATCAGCCCGTACGTGGCGAAGGAGAAGGCCAGCACCAGCGAGATCCACGGCGGACGTCCGTACCCGACGGCGAGCACCACCACGGCGGCGCAGCCGATGGCGACCGCCGCCCACTGCGCCCGGCGCAGCCGCTCGCCCAGGACCAGGACGCCGATGGCGATGGTGACGAGCGGGTTGATGAAGTAGCCGAGGCTCGCCTCGACCACCTGGCCGTTGTTGACCGCCCAGATGTACAGACCCCAGTTCACGCTGATCACGAAGGCGGCCAGCGCGGTGAGGCCCAGCTTGCGCGGACGGCGCACCAGATCGGCGATCCAGCCCCACCGGCGCAGCGCGAGGAGTGCGACACCGACCACGGCCAGGGACCACACCATGCGGTGGGCGAGGATCTCGATCGCCCCGGAAGGCTTGAGCAGCGGCCAGAAGAGGGGCACCAGCCCCCACATCCCGTACGCGCCGAATCCGTAGAGCAAACCCGTGCGCTGCTCGTTCTCCGCCTTCACGGGGCGCCTCCAGTGCGACTTTTCGGCCAATCTCACAACCCCACGACCGTAGCGCCGCAGCGCCCCGATGTCATGCCCGTCAACGGGAGATACTCATGACATCTCCGGGGACCCCGGGTGGCCGGAGCCCCGCGGGCTCAGGCCAGGGCCGAGGCGATCGCCTGCGCCACGGGTGTGGTCGGCCGCCCGATCAGCCGGGACAGGTCGCCGCTGGCGCCGGCCAGCCGCCCGCGCGAGATCGCCGCGTCCACGTCGACGAGGATCGCGGCGAACCCCTCCGGGACGCCGGCGCCGGTCAGGATGTCCAGGTGGGCATCGGCCGGGACCGCCGCGTACGTGACCTCGCGGCCGGACTGCTTCGCCACCTCGGCCGCGTACTCGTCGAGGCTCCAGGCGGTGTCGCCCGAGAGCTCGTAGACCCGGTTCAGGTGCCCCTCGCCGGTCAGCACCGCCGCGGCGGCGGCCGCGTAGTCGGCCCGGGCGGCGGAGGCGATCCGGCCCTCGCCGGCGCTGCCCACGACCGCGCCGTGCTCCAGGACGACGGGGAGCTGGGCGGTGTAGTTCTCGTGGTACCAGCCGTTGCGGAGGAAGGTGTAGGGCAGCCCGGAGTCCAGGATCGCCTGCTCGGTGACCTTGTGTTCGGCCGCCAGGTCGAAGTCCGCCTCCGGGCCGCCGAGGATCCCGGTGTAGGCGAGCTGCGCGACGCCCGCCGCCTTGGCCGCCCCGATCACGGCGGTGTGCTGCGGGACGCGGCGTCCGACCTCGCTGCCCGAGATCAGCAGGACCCGGTCGCCCGCGGCGAAGGCGCCGGTAAGGCTCGCCGGGTCGTCGTAGTCGGCGACGTGTACGTCGATGCCCCGCGCGGCGAGGTCGGCGGCCTTCTCCTCGTTGCGGACGACGACGCTGATCCGGTCCGCGGGGACCCGCGTCAGCAGTTCCCCGACGACCAGGCGTCCGAGGGCTCCGGTGGCTCCGGTGACGACGATGCGGCTCATGGTGGCTCTCCTTGGTGCGGCGTTGCCTTGTGTCACTACCCTAGGGAGAGCGCTAACTTTCCGGAAGTACCCACTTCGAAGTAAGGTACTGGTATGGGAGTAAGGGAAGAGCCCGGAGCGGCGGAGACCGCCAGTGTGAAAGCCCCGATGTGCCCCTCGCGGGGGGTGCTGGAACACGTCACCAGCCAGTGGGGCGTGCTCGTCCTGGCCGCGCTGGTGGAGCGGCCGTACCGGTTCGGAGAACTGCGCCGGGAGGTGGGCGGTGTCAGCGAGAAGATGCTCACCCAGACCCTGCGGACCCTGGAGCGTGACGGGTTCCTGCTGCGCCACGCGCATCCGGTGATCCCCCCGCGCGTCGACTACTCGCTCACCGAGCTCGGCCGCGAGGCCGCCGAGCAGGTCTGGGCGCTCGCGCGCTGGACCGAGCGGCGTACGCCCGACGTCCAGGCGGCCCGCCTCGCCTACGACGAAGCCCGGACCTCGTAGCGGGGTCCGGGCGGGCGCGGCGCGGCGGGCGGCGGGTCAGCCAACGACCGTCCAGGTGTCGTTGCCGGTCAGCAGCGTGGTCAGGTCGCCCTTGCCGCGCTGGTCGATCGCGGTGTCGAGCTGGTCGGCCATGAGGGTGTCGTAGACCGGGCGGTCGGTGTCGCGGAAGACGCCGATGGGCGTCTGGTGGAGCGTGTCGGGGTCGGCGAGGCGGGAGAGGGCGAAGGCGGTCGTCGGGCTCGCCGCGTGCGCGTCGTGGACCAGGATCCGCGCCTCGTTCTCCGGCGTGACGGCGACGACCTCCAGGTCACCGGTGGCCTGGTTGCGCACGACGCCCTTGTGGCCGTCGACGCCGAACCGGATCGGCCGTCCGTGTTCGAGGCGGATCACGGCCTCCTGGGCCTGCTCCTGGTCCTTGAGCACCTCGAAGGCGCCGTCGTTGAAGATGTTGCAGTTCTGGTAGATCTCGATCAAGGCGGTGCCCCGGTGGTCGGCCGCCTGGCGCAGCACCTCGGTGAGGTGCTTGCGGTCGGAGTCGACGGTGCGGGCCACGAAGGAGGCTTCGGCGCCGAGCGCGAGCGAGACCGGGTTGAAGGGGGCGTCGAGGGAGCCCATCGGCGTGGACTTGGTGATCTTGCCGAGCTCCGAAGTGGGCGAGTACTGGCCCTTGGTGAGGCCGTAGATCCGGTTGTTGAACAGCAGGATCTTGAGGTTGACGTTGCGGCGCAGGGCGTGGATGAGGTGGTTGCCGCCGATGGACAGGGCGTCGCCGTCGCCGGTGACGACCCAGACGGACAGGTCGCGGCGCGAGGTGGCCAGGCCGGTGGCGATGGCGGGCGCGCGGCCGTGGATGGAGTGCATCCCGTACGTGTTCATGTAGTACGGGAAGCGGGAGGAGCAGCCGATGCCCGAGACGAAGACGATGTTCTCCTTCGCCAGGCCGAGTTCGGGCATGAAGCCCTGCACGGCGGCCAGCACGGCGTAGTCACCGCAGCCCGGACACCAGCGGACCTCCTGGTCCGACTTGAAGTCCTTCATCGACTGCTTGGCCTGGGCCTTGGGCACCAGCGAGAGCAGCGACGGTGTCGGCGCGTCGGTCACGTCAGTCATTGATGGCCTCCTCGAGAACCTTCGCGAGCTGCTCCGCCTTGAAGGGCATTCCGTTGACCTGGTTGTACGACTGGGCGTCCACCAGGTACTTCGCCCGGATCAAGGTGGCCAGCTGCCCGAGGTTCATCTCCGGCACCACTACCTTGTCGTAACGCCCCAAGACCTCACCGAGATTCCTCGGGAACGGGTTCAGGTGGCGCAGGTGGGTCTGTGCGACGGGCAGGCCGGCGGCGCGCAGACGGCGGACGGCGGCGGTGATGGGGCCGTACGTGGACCCCCAGCCCAGGACGAGCGTGCGGGCCCCGTCCGGGTCGTCGACCTCCACGTCCGGGACGGTGATCCCGTCGATCTTGGCCTGGCGGGTGCGGACCATGAAGTCGTGGTTGGCCGGGTCGTAGGAGATGTTGCCCGAGCCGTCGTGCTTCTCGATGCCGCCGATGCGGTGTTCGAGGCCGGGGGTGCCGGGGACGGCCCAGGGGCGGGCCAGGGTTTCCGGGTCCCGCTTGTAGGGCCAGAACACCTCGGTGTCGTCGGCCAGGGTGTGGTTCGGGGCGGCGGCGAACCGGGTGCGCAGGTCGGGCAGGTCGGCGACCTCCGGGATCCGCCAGGGCTCGGAGCCGTTGGCGAGGTAACCGTCGGAGAGCAGGAAGACGGGCGTGCGGTAGGTCAGCGCGATCCGCGCCGCGTCCAGAGCGGCGTCGAAGCAGTCCGCCGGGGTGCGGGGCGCGACGATCGGCACCGGGGCCTCGCCGTTGCGCCCGTACATCGCCTGGAGCAGATCGGCCTGCTCCGTCTTGGTGGGCAGGCCCGTGGAGGGCCCGCCGCGCTGGATGTCCACGATCAGCAGCGGCAGCTCCAGCGAGACCGCGAGGCCGATGGTCTCGGACTTGAGGGCGACACCGGGGCCGGAGGTGGTGGTCACCGCCAGGGCGCCGCCGAAGGCCGCGCCGAGGGCCGCGCCGATGCCGGCGATCTCGTCCTCGGCCTGGAAGGTCCGCACGCCGAAGTTCTTGTGCTTGCTCAGCTCGTGCAGGATGTCCGAGGCGGGCGTGATCGGGTACGAGCCCAGATAGAGCGGCAGATCAGCCTGCTGACCTGCGGCGATGAGCCCGTAGGCGAGGGCCAGGTTCCCCGAGATGTTGCGGTAGGTGCCGGTCGGGAAGGCGCGGGTGGCGGGGGCGACCTCGTAGGAGACCGCGAAGTCCTCGGTCGTCTCCCCGAAGTTCCAGCCCGCCCGGAACGCCGTCACGTTCGCCTCGGCAATGTCCGGCTTCTTCGCGAACTTGCTCCGCAGGAACGCCTCGGTGCCCTCCGTCGGCCGGTGGTACATCCACGACAGCAGGCCCAGCGCGAACATGTTCTTGCTGCGCTCGGCCTCCTTCCGTGAGAGCCCGAAGTCCTTGAGCGCCTCCACCGTCAGCGTCGTGAGCGGCACCGGGTGGATGTTGTACGCCGCAAGGGAGCCGTCCTCCAGGGGGGAGGTCTCGTAGCCCACCTTCGCCATCGGGCGCTTGGTGAATTCATCCGTATTGATGATGATCTCCGCGCCGCGCGGCACATCGGCGATGTTCGCCTTCAACGCCGCCGGATTCATCGCCACCAGCACGTTCGGCGCGTCCCCGGGGGTCAGGATGTCGTGGTCCGCGAAATGCAGCTGGAACGACGAGACACCCGGAAGAGTGCCGGCAGGCGCCCTGATCTCGGCCGGGAAGTTCGGCAGCGTGGAAAGGTCGTTCCCGAACGACGCCGTCTCCGAAGTGAAGCGGTCTCCGGTGAGCTGCATGCCGTCACCCGAGTCACCCGCGAAGCGGATGATCACGCGGTCGAGACGGCGGATCTCCTTGCCGCCCCCGGTTGGTCGCGGTGGCGTGCGCTGCTCGCCGACGACGGACTCTCCGGCCCCGTCGGCCTGCTCGGCTGGGCTGCTGACCTGGCTGGTCACTGAACTGGACCTCCTTCGAGGCGGGCGTTCGCTCCCAAGGTCAACTCTACGTCCGTCAGGCCGCTCGCTCCCTGGGTCGCCCGTATTCTGGACCGTCGTTTCGCAGACGGTCTGTCCGACAGACGCCGTGCCATACGCGAATATGCCGCACCGCCGACGGTGCGGCCCTCGAGACGGGCTGGTGCGTCGGTGGGGACGCGCCGGCCGTCTCGTCTGAAAGAGTGTCAGTCGATCAGGACCTCAGATAGGTGAGAACGGCCAGTACGCGCCGGTGATCCCCGTCACTGGGGGACAGGCCGAGCTTCATGAAGATGTTCCCGACGTGCTTCTCCACCGCCCCGTCGCTCACCACGAGCTGCTTGGCCACCGCCGAATTGGTGCGCCCCTCGGCCATCAGCCCCAGCACCTCGCGCTCGCGCGGCGTCAGGCCCGCGAGCACGTCCTGCTTGCGGCTGCGTCCGAGCAGCTGGGCGACCACCTCGGGATCCAGGGCGGTGCCGCCCCGGGCGACGCGCACGACGGCGTCCAGGAATTCCCGTACCTCGGCCACCCGGTCCTTCAACAGGTACCCCACCCCCGTGGTGGAACCGGCCAGCAGTTCGGTGGCGTACTGCTCCTCCACGTACTGCGACAGCACGAGGACGCCCATCCCCGGGTGATCGCGGCGCAGCCGCACCGCCGCGCGGATCCCCTCGTCGGTGTGCGTCGGCGGCATCCGCACGTCGGCCACCACCACATCCGGCAGGGCACCCTCCGCGTCCAGCTCCGCCACCGTCTTGACCAGGGCCTCCGCGTCCCCGACGCCCGCCACGACGTCATGCCCCCGGTCGGTCAGCAGCCGGGTCAGGCCCTCACGCAGCAGCACTGAATCCTCGGCGATGACCACCCGCACCCTGTCTTCCACGACTCAGCAGCTCCCGCGTCCACTCGTAGGCCGGAACCCCGCTGATCACCGGCTGGGCCAAGCATCCCAGCCCGATGGCCCGGAACCGAGGAGTCCGGGCCAAGTGGGGAATTCTCCGACCGGCTACGCGCGCCAGGGCACCTCGGCGGTCACGGTCGTGCCCCCGCCGGCGGGGGAGTCGACGGCCAGCGCCCCGTCCACCGCGTCCAGCCGCCCGGCGAGCCCCGCGAGCCCCGTCCCCGCCCGTGCGTCCGCACCGCCCCGGCCGTCATCGCTCACCTGGAGCAGCAGCCGGTCCCCCGACCGCCACACGTCGACGCTCGCGCTACGGGCCCGCGCGTGCTTGCTGATGTTCCGGAGCAGCTCCGAGACGGTGAAGTACGCGATCCCCTCGACCGAGGCCGACGGCCGCTCCGGCAGCTCCACCGCCACCTTCACCGGTACCGCGCACCGCGCGGCCACCGAGGACAGCGCCGCATCGAGGCCCCGGTCGGTGAGGACGGCCGGATGGATCCCGCGGGCCAGGTCCCGCAGCTCCTGGAGGGCGATCTTCACCTCGCCGTGCGCCTCGTCCACCATCCGGGCGGCGCTCCGCGGGTCCTCGGCCAGCTTCTCCTTGGCCAGCCCGAGATCCATGGCCAGGGCCGCCAGACGCGCCTGGGCCCCGTCGTGCAGGTCGCGCTCGATCCGGCGCAGGTCGGCGGCGGCCGTGTCCACGACCGCACCGCGGTCGGACTCCAGCTCGCTGACGCGGCTGTCCAGGCGGGACGGGCCGAGGAGGGAGGTCACCAGGACGCGGTCGACGGTGGTCAGGGCGCGGATCACCCACGGGGTGGCGAGGGTGAGGGCGAGGCCGGCCGCGGCGGTGGCGGCGATGGCCGCGGGGGAGTCCAGGTAGAAGGCGTAGCTGTCGTTCTGGAAGACGATCAGCCCGGGCTGGTCGGTGAAGGCCGGGAAGACCCAGAAGTACAGGGGATAGAGCAGCATGGCCCAACCGCACGCCCAGAACACCAGTGCCAGGGTGAACCCGAACATCGCCCAGGGGAAGTGCAGCACCGGGTACAGGACGTGCCGCCAGGCACTCCCGCTCTTGAGCACGGCCCCCATGGCGGCGAACGCCCCCGGCTTGCGGGCCCGGATCGGCGCCGGCTCCCCGAGCCGTCCGCCCAGCAGCCCGCGCACCCGGGCCCGCTCCACCCGGCCGAAGCCCCGGCCCATCGCGAGCACCCCGGCCAGCACGGGCACCCCGAGGAAGGTGACCAGCAACCCGGCGCCGATGCTCAGCCCGGCGACGGTGAGCCCGAAGTACAGCAACGCCAGCGGGAACCCGGTGATCAGGTACCCGAACTCCTTCCAGGTCCGCCCCGCCACGGGCCCCCGCACCACTCGCCACACCCCACTGCCGCCGGCCATGTCCCCACCCCTCCGTGTCTTCTCGGTACCCCCAGCCTCCCGCCGCCCACCTGCCCAAACCATCCGGCACGTGGGCCTGTCCCCCGGGGGGTTAACCCCACCCCCCGGCCGAGCCGACTCCAGCCCCGGGGGTGCGTCCTGGCCCGGCCGAGCCGGCTCCAGCCCGGGGATACGGCCCGTCATGGCCGAGCCGACTCCAGCCCCGGGCTACATCCCGGCCCCGCCGAGCCATTCCAGCCCCGCCGGCGTTTGAGGCGCGGGGCCTGGGGCGGAGCCCCAGAAAGCCCGGCGCAGCCGGGTTCCGCGCAGCGCAGCGGCGCCGCACGGAACCCGGCCCCGCAGCGCAGCGGCGCCGCACGGAACCCGGCCCGGCAGGGCAGCGCAACCGCCCGCCAACCGCCGGCGGCCTACGCCTCGCGGTCCCGCCACGGCAGCTCCGCCGTCACCACGGTCCCCCCGCCGGGCGGCGAGTCCACCACGAACACCCCGTCCACCGCCCCCACCCGCTCGGCGAGCCCCCCCAGCCCCGACCCACCCCCGGCCAGGGGATCGGCTC